>JAOPVX010000311.1 GCA_025965975.1 Mycobacterium sp.
TGCTTCAACCGCCGCAACACCGTATCCGGGACGGTCTCCAGTACCTCGAGTGTCGTCTTCGGCGGGACGTACCGATTGTCGGGCATCCCTAAAAGCTACGCCGTCGCGCTGTCAGTTTCCTCCAACGAGGCCGCTGCGATCAGGAGACGCCCGGGTCCGATGTCTGCTCCGGCGCGGCCAGCACGTCGTCGATCTTGTACTTGCGGGCGGCCTCGACCGAGATCGACTGGTCGATGTTCCCGTCCCGGGCCAGGCCCTCGAGAACGGCGACGACGACCGACTCGGCGTCGGTGTTGAAGTACCGCCGCGCGGCAGGGCGGGTGTCGGAGAACCCGAAGCCGTCGGTGCCCAGCGTGATGTAGGTGCCCGGCACCCACGGCCTGATCTGTTCGGGCACGCCGCGCATCCAGTCGGACACCGCGACCACCGGACCGGCGGCATCGACCAGCGCCGCGGTGATAAACGGCGTGCCCGCAGGCCGCTCGGGATGGCGCAGTCGTTCCTTCTCTATCGCCACACCGTTGCGGTTGAGCTCGCCCCAGCTCGTCACCGACCAGACGTCGGCGGCGACGTCCCATTCCTCGGCGAGCAGATCGGCTGCGCGCAGCGCTTCTGGCATGGCAACACCGGAAGCGAGGATCTGCGCGACGTGTGCGCGCTTCTCCGGCGCCGGCCGATAGCGGTAGATGCCGCGCAGCAGCGCTTCGACATCGATACCCTCGGGTTCCGCCGGCTGTACGTACGGCTCGTTGTAGATCGTCACGTAGAAGTAGACGTTCTCCGGATTCTCGCCGTACATCCGGTGCAGACCGCTCTCCACGATGTAGGCGATCTCGTAGGCGAATGCGGGGTCGTAGGACACCACGGCCGGGTTGGTGGCGGCCAGCAGTAGCGAGTGCCCATCGGCGTGCTGCAGGCCCTCACCCGTCAGGGTGGTGCGGCCCGCCGTGGCACCGAGCACGAAGCCCCTTGCCATCTGGTCGGCCGCGGCCCAGAACCCGTCGCCGGTCCGCTGGAACCCGAACATCGAGTAGAAGATGTAGACCGGGATCATCGGCTCGTTGTGCGTGGCGTAGGAGCTGCCCGCGGCGGTGAACGACGCGGTGGAGCCCGCCTCGTTGATGCCCTCGTGCAGGATCTGGCCGATTTCACTTTCCTTGTACGCCAACATCAGTTCGGCATCGACGGCCGTGTAGAGCTGGCCGTTGCGGTTGTAGATCTTCAGGCTGGGGAACCATGAGTCCATGCCGAACGTGCGGGCCTCGTCGGGAATGATCGGAACGATGCGCGCACCAATCTCCTTGTCGCGCAACAGTTCCTTGAACGTGCGCACGGTCGCCATCGTGGTGGCCACCTCTTGGGTGCCTGAGCCCTTCTTGAGTGCCTTGTAGGCATCGCGGCCAGGCAGCGTCAGCACCTTGGACTTGGTGCGCCGCTCCGGCAGGAATCCGCCCAACGCCCGCCGGCGCTCCAGCATGTAGCGGATCTCCGGGGCCTCGGGACCGGGGTGGTAGTAGGGCGGCAGGTACGGGTTCTTGTCGAGTTCCTCGTCGCTGATCGGAATTCGAATGGAGTCGCGGAAGTACTTGAGGTCTTGCAGCGCAAGCTTCTTCATTTGGTGGGTGGCATTGCGGCCCTGGAAGTGCGCGCCCAACGAGTAGCCCTTGATGGTCTTGGCCAGGATCACCGTCGGCTGGCCCTTGTGCTCCTTCGCGGCGCGGTAGGCGGCGTAGACCTTGCGGTAGTCGTGGCCGCCGCGTTTGAGGTTCCAGATCTCCTGGTCGGACATCTTCTCGACCAACTGCTTGGTGCGGGGGTCACGGCCGAAGAAGTGGTCGCGGACGTAGGCACCGTCGTTGGCCTTGTAGGTCTGGTAGTCACCGTCTGGCGTGGTGTTCATCAGGTTCACCAACGCGCCGTCGCGGTCGGCGTGCAGCAGCGCGTCCCACTCGCGGCCCCACACCACCTTGATGACGTTCCAGCCCGCGCCCCGGAAGAAGGACTCCAGTTCCTGAATGATCTTGCCGTTGCCGCGCACCGGACCGTCGAGGCGCTGCAGATTGCAGTTGACCACGAAGGTGAGGTTATCGAGGCCTTCCAGCGCCGCCACGTGAGACAGGCCGCGGCTCTCCGGCTCGTCCATCTCACCGTCGCCGAGGAACGCCCACACGTGCTGGTCGGACGTGTCCTTGAGGCCGCGGTCGTGCAGGTAGTGGTTGAACCGGGCCTGGTAGATCGCGTTCATCGGGCCAAGGCCCATCGACACGGTCGGGAACTCCCAGAAGTCCGGCATCAGCCGCGGGTGGGGATAGGAGGGCAGCCCGCCGCCGGGGTGGCTGTGCTCCTGGCGGAAGCCGTCGAGTTGGTCAGCCGTTAGCCGGCCCTCGAGAAATGCGCGCGCGTAGATGCCGGGCGAGGCGTGGCCCTGGATGAATATCTGGTCGCCGCCGCCAGGATGAGCCTTGCCGCGGAAGAAGTGGTTGAAACCGACCTCGTACAGCGCCGCCGACGACGCGTATGTCGAAATATGGCCTCCCACACCGACTCCCGGGCGCTGAGCCCGGTGCACCATGATCGCGGCGTTCCACCGGATCCACGCCCGGTAGCGCCGCTCGACGTCCTCGTCGCCGGGAAACCACGGCTCGAGCTCGGTCGGGATGGTGTTCACGTAGTCGGTCGACGTCAACGCGGGGATGGCCACCCGCTGTTCGCCGGAGCGTTCCAGCAACCGCAACATCAGGTAGCGCGCCCGCGCAGGACCCGACCGCTCCAGCAACTCGTCGAACGACTCAAGCCATTCGGCGGTCTCCTCGGGATCGATATCGGGCAAATACGACGCGACGCCTTCACGAATCACCCGAACCCGATCGGGTTCGGCTGCGGTGCCGGAGTTTTGGGCCAGGTCTTGGCGCACGAACTCGGTGGTCAACTTCCGCTCCTTGTTAGGCGGTGTAGGTGCTTATGCGATCGGCACAGCGCCTTTATCGTCCCCCCATCGTGCCCCACTTGCACTGCTGGGGGTGGCGACTGGAATGAACCCGCGGTCGACGGCCCAAACCGGTAACGTCTGCAGACCGTGCTGATCGGTGGGCTGTCTCGCAAGCGGCTGCGGATCGCGGCGCTGGCGATGGGTACCCTGGCCGCCATGGCGATGGTCATCGTCGGCTGCAACAGCGTCACCTCGGGCAGTCCTACGATCGATCGGGCCGACGCACCTGTGTATCGGGCGTCGGTGTCGGCGTCCAGCGAAGAGTCGGCCGCCAGCTCGAGCTCTCGCGAGTCCGAACGCCAGGGGTCGATCACCAGGCAGGCGGTCCACTCGTCGTGTGATGGGCTGAGTTCGTCGAGCGTGGACGCCATCACGGCGGTGAACAACTTCGTCGACTCGTTCAACAAGAACGGCGCCGATGCAGCCGCCAAGGCGGGCCCTGCCATCGATGCGCTCAACCACAGTGCCGATCTGGTCGCGCGGGGCGTGTCCGACGTGCTCGCCCAGAACCTGCGCGATGCGCTCAACGCCTGGGTCGACGCGGCCAGAGGGCTCGCGACGGCGATCGCGGGCAATTATGGGCCCACCGAATTCAACGCGGCGATCACCAAACTCAACGACACCAAGACCACCGCGCTGAACCTGTGCGACGCGGCATATCGATGAACCTGGCCGCCAGGCGTCGGTCGTCGCGCGGCGGCGTGCGACGATAGGGCCGAGCGCAACGTGCGTCGAGCTGGCTGAAGGAGGACTGACCGTGGTCGCGGCGGATGACGCCCCGAGCTACGCCCGCAGACTGGGCATCCAAAAAGATCAGGTTGTGCAGGAGTTGGGCTGGGACGAGGACACCGACGACGACATCCGGGCCGACATCGAAGAGGCGTGCGGCGGCGACTTGCTCGACGAAGACGCCGACGATGTCATCGACGTCGTCTTCTTGTGGTGGCGCGATGGCGACGGCGACCTCGTCGACCGGCTGATGGATGCCATCACCCCGCTGGCCGACGACGGCGTGATCTGGGTGGTGACGCCGAAAACCGGCAAGCCCGGCCACGTGCTTCCCGCAGAGATCGCCGAATCCGCACCGACCGCAGGCCTGATGCAGACGTCGTCGGCGAATCTGGGCGACTGGAGCGCGAGCAGGCTGGTGCAGCCGAAGTCCAAGGCGGCGGGGAGGCGCTAGTGCTTGGCGCCGGCGACGAGGCACCGGACTTCACGCTCAAGGATCAGAATCAGCAGGCCGTCACCCTGGGCGGCTTCCGCGGTGTGCGCAACGTGCTGCTGGTGTTCTTCCCTCTCGCATTCACCGGCATCTGCCAGGGTGAGCTGGACGAGATCCGCGACCACCTGCCCAGCTACGAGAACGACGACACCGCCACGCTGGCGATCTCGGTGGGCCCGTCGCCCACCCACAAGATCTGGGCGACGCAGAGCGGCTTCACCTTTCCCGTGCTTTCCGACTTCTGGCCGCACGGCGCGGTCGCGCAGTCCTACGGCGTGTTCAACGACGTCGGCGGCTTCGCCAACCGCGGCACGTTCGTCATTGACCGGTCGGGCGTCATCCGGTTCGCCGAGATGAAGACGCCGGGGGAGCCGCGCGATCAGGCCGTGTGGACGGATGCGCTCAAAGCGCTTCGGCCTGGTTGACGGATTTCCGCCTGCCCGTCATCGACCTGTAGCCTGCCCGGCAAGGGGCGCGTAGCTCAGTGGTAGAGCTCTGGTTTTACACACCAGCGGTCGGCGGTTCGATACCGTCCGCGCCCACCAATGTTCATGCAGGTCAGCGACATACCGCGGTCCGGCTAGGCTCGGCAGATGAACCCCCGTTGTGCCAAGAGTGTGCCAGCCAATTCGCACATCCGGTCGATCGCCTGCCACGGCTGCCTGTGTGGCTGCTGACGGCAATTGCGATCCGCGACGCTGTGCAGGCGCTCAGCATCGAGGTGCGCGCCGGGTTGCACACCGGCGAGTGCGAGGTCCGTGGCGATGACATCGGCGGGATCGCCGTGCACATCGGCGCACGGGTGAGCGCCCTGGCGGGGCCGAACGATGTGCTCGTGTCCAGCACGCTGCGCGACCTCGTGATCGGGTCAGGGCTCGAGTTTTGGGCGGGGTGCATAGCGCGAACGGGAAGCGCTGATTCATGTCCCTCCCCGCCGGGCTACTGGTTCTCGACGCGCCGGGCGGCGGAGATCGGTGACCGTGACTGGCATGCGCTGCTTGACGCTCACGACGCGGTCGTCCGGTCGCAGCTCGCTCGCTTTCGAGGCCGCGAGGTGAGCACATCGGGAGTCGGCCCGACGTGTAAAGATCCGCTCTAAGGTGTGCATTGGACGCGGAATGAGTGCCATAGCCGTCCCCATTGATCGCTGTGTCAAAACCTTTAGATTATGTTAAGGTTTTGACATGGCTGTGGTGACGAAGCTGGAGCGGCTGCGCGAGGTGGCGTTGGATCAGCATGGGTTCGTCACGACCGCGCAAGCCTTGGAAGAGGGCGTATCGCACGCCGAATTGTCCGCGATGATCGCCCGTGACCGGCTGGAACGCGTTGCCCACGGTGTCTACCGGGTGCCGCAGGTCGCGGCGACGGAGTTCGACCAGTATCAGCTGGCTGTGCTGTGGACCGGCGCGCCGGAGGCGTGTCTGAGCCACGACACCGCGCTGGAGGCGTGGCAGGTCAGCGACATCAATCCCGACCGTATCCACCTCACTGTCGCAAGCCACCGTCGTATCCGCCGTGCCGGCGGTGGACTCTATGTTGTCCACCACCAGGACCTCGACGCGCGACAGGTGACGTGGTGGCAAGGGATCCCGATGGTCAACGTTCCCACGGCGATCGCCCAGTGCATCGCCTCCGGCGTGCCGACTTACTTGATCCGCCAGGCACTGGATCGGGCTGGCCGCACCAGCCGCCTGCCGAGGGCCGACGCCGAAAAGCTCGCCGCGGCCCTGGAGGCTCGCGATGGCGGCGGGTGAGCCGGCCAACCTCGCGCAGTCGCTGGATGGGTTGAAACCGAAAGACAAGCCGCCGTCGTCTGCTCGGGTTCTTCATACCTGGATCGCCCAAGCCCAGGACAGCATCGGATCAGCTGGCCCGCGTTTGGGCTGGCTGGTGGCTGCGACCGTCGTCACCGCCGCGCTTCAGCGCGCCGTGGACGAGTCCGGCACGGCGCTGTTCCTGCTGAAGGGCGGCACCATGCTGCAATACCGGCTGCCCGGCATGTCGCGCACCACCCAAGACATCGACGGCCTGGTCCGTGGTGACATCGACCGTTTCCTGGCAGAACTGGACGGCACTCTCGGCCAACCCTGGGGACCGCTGATGCTCGTGCGCGGAGAAGTTGAAACCATCGACGTCCCACACAAGCTCGTGAAGCCACGGCGCTTCGACATGACCGTGCTGCTCAACGGTGTGACGTGGAGACGGGTCCAGATCGAAATATCCCCAGACGAAGGCCACGCCGGCACAATGCCCGAGCAGATTCCCTCGCCCTCGCTGGCCGGGTTCGGGCTGCCTACCCCCGACCACCTCGTCAGCCTGTCGATGCGTTACCAAATCGCTCAGAAGGTCCATGCCTCCACGGACCCCCACGATCCGCCTGCGTTGGTCAACGACCGCGCCCGTGACGTGGTGGACCTGCTGTTGCTGCGCACCCTCACTGAGACGTCCGGGCATCCGTCGTTGACCGAGATCCGTGCCGCAATCGAGGACATCTTCGCCGCCCGCGTCGCCGAAGCTGCGGCCGCCGACGCGCCATCGCGCAGCTGGCCCGCAAGGTTGAATGCCCATCCGCACTGGGGGCCGAGCTTCGCAAAGGCCGCCGATTCCGCCGGTCTGACCGTCGCGATGGCCGACGCTGTCGCACAGGTCAACGCCTGGCTGAATCTCATCCAACGCGCGTAGGCCGCGTCGCCGCAGCATCGGCACCGAGTTCATCGACCTGGCGGGTCGGGGAAGCGGCCACGTAGGACCCGACGCGCGAACAAGCATTGTGAAACCGGCCCGAATCAGAGGGGTGGCGCGGCAGCTTGCTCCCTTCACGAAGGCGCTGTCGCTCGCGTGCCCTGATTTGAGTTGCCGTTTATTCGGCGAGAATGACTCGGATCTGACCGGAATCGGTCAGTTCTCCCGAAACGGTCGAGAATTCCTTCTCTGTTGTGTGACAAGCAATTTCGAGAATAACTCGGAGCTTGCACGCATGGGTGTTCGGTAATCCGTTGTCCTGGGTTTTTCCACCGGTTCGATTGTGGCCGTGGCGGTCAGGCGCCGGCACCACGCGGCGCAAACGGTATGAGTTTGGCGGCTAACACCGAGAGTTTCGGCGATGGTGCTTGCTGGCTCGCCATTGGTGTGCACCCTCTGCGCCACAGCCGCTTTAGAAGCATCCAGCGCCTTTGGCCGACCTATCGACTGCCCGCGAGCCCGCCGTGCGTCCCGCGTTGCTGTGCGGCCGGGCCACTTTGTGTCTTGCGTCACAGGACCATCGCGGATACGGTATTCAGTAGTCAGGATCCAATATCCCGACGATGGCGCGCCGTGCGGCTGTGACTTGCGGTCCAGGCGCTCGAGCGGGTTGGGAATGCCGCATTCGCGCCTATGCGATATGCGGTGCTCGACAAAGCGAAAGGCCTCATATTTATGTTCAAACCCATTTCAGGGGTGGTGCCGATCGCTGCCGCTGTCCTCACAGTCAGCTGCGCCACGCCCACCGCTTACCCAGCGGCGCTCACCACCAAAGCGCCCGCCCCGAAGGTGAACATCGCCACCCAGCAAACCATCGTGCTCCCCGGTGTCGGAGGCCACGGCGACGAGGTTGTCGTCGACCCGGCGGCACACGCTGCTTATATTGCCCAAAGTCCGGACAATAACCTTGTGGTCATCAACACCACCAGCAACGCTATCGAAGCGGTTGTACCCCAGATAGCGAGCGGCAATGGGATTGCCTTCAGCGGCTCATATGTCTTTGCTACGGAAGCAGACTCTGGAGCCGTCGCAGTCATCGACAAACCCACCTGGAAGGTCATCGCCACCGTGCCGTCGGGCGGAAAGACACCCGACGCCATCTACTACGATCCGCAGGAGAACAGCGTCTTTGTCTCCAACGACGACTCGAACAACATGCAGCAGTTCTCCGCGACTGCTCCCTTTGCCATCCAAGGGACGCTCAACCTTGACCCGGCACAGCCCAAGACCGGCCCTGACCTGGGAACCTATGTGAGCGCCGACGACACCATCTATCAATCCGACGACAACAGGATCGACGTCATCGACGCGAAGACCCGCACGATCCGGAAAGTCTTCACTCCAGTGAGCGCCGATGCCGCAACGAAGGATATCTACTACGACCAGGCGCATCACTTGCTCTGGGTGGGGACGTCTGAACCGAAGGTGCTCGCTATCGACCCGGACACCGGAAAGGTCGTCTACACCGTGAAGACGGCATCCGGGATGGACCAACTCTCGGCGGACACCGAAGACGGGCTGCTCTTCCTCGGCGAGAGTAAGGCAGGAGTCATGGGAGTCGTCGACCTTGCTACCCACCAAAACATCGCTGACGTCAAAACGGAATCGGGATTCCACACCGAGGACTATCTGCCCAGCGCTCACCTCGTGTACACCTACCTGAACCAATCAAACAAGATAGCGATCGACAACGTCAGCAAGCCTTAACCGCGGCGCTGTCGGCCTTCGACGACGACTTATGGGAAGTCAACGACGGCAGTTCCGAATGGGTACAGTCCAACGATCTGTCCAAGGACACCTCGACAAACTCCATGAGCTGCAACGTCTCTGGCTGATCGAAGCGGTCAAGTACAACGTGCTGCCACTGGATTACCGGCAGATCGAGCGCTTCATCCCCAGGCGGGACGGCCCACCCTGATCAAGGGCAACACCCAGTTGCTGTTCGGCGGCATGGGACGACTGTCGGAGAACAGCCGCCCGCGGTCGATGCGACCGGCGTCGAGCCGAAGTCGGATACACGTCGCATTCGTTGCCGTGCTTGAACGGCCGAGTTGACCACAGTTCTGACGACGACGCTGACGACAGTTGCGCCCCGCGCTACGCCCACGACGATGCTCTGTTGCCAGTAAAACGCCTGTTCGCGTTCTTTGCCTCGTCCTGGCAGTGTGGGGTTAGCAGTTCGAGTTCTCAATGGGTCGGTGGATCGAGCGGTTCTGGCATCGAGAAGCCAAATCCGCTACGCAAACGCGGCCGAACGCTCTGACGACTAAACCCCCGTTGTGCCAAGAGTGTGCCAAGACGGGCAGAGACGGCCCGACAATCCGCGGACAGAATGGACACGAGCCAGCGGCTGACCTGGCGTTTCAAGACTTTAGGGCACCGCGTGAAATGCCATAGACAGTCAGGTGCGGATTTACACACCAGCGGTCGGCGGTTCGATACCGTCCGCGCCCACCGATCACTCCGGCGGAGCGAAGAACTCCAGCGCGATGCCGTCGGGATCGCGGAAGCTCAGGCCCGATCCGTAGGGAGCGTCCACGATTCCGCCGTGCTCGATCCCAAGGCTTTCGAGCCGCTCGACCCAGGACTGCAGGTCGGCGCGACTCGCGCACCCGAATCCGACGTGGTCCAGCCCCGTCTGAAACTCGGTGAAGTTCTCATCGCCAGCCGCCCGATCGTGTTGATGGATGCCGAACAGCGTGCTGTTGTCGAATGCCCAGACCAGATGTCGGAACCCCGCGTCGGTGTGCTCGTCGAGCGCCGGTTCGGCACCGATGAGCGCTTGGTACCAGGGTCCGCTGACTCCGAGATCGCGCACCGTAAGCGCGACATGGTTAAGTGCTGGGAAGGCCATCGTGGACTCCTCACTATTCACGCCACAAGACGTGCTCGATGTCGCCGGGCGGCGCCCGGTTCACTCGAGATCATCGACCCTCAAGCCGACGAACGCGAAAATTCTTTGACATCGGAACAACTGTTCACCAATGCCCCGGCAAATTTCATCCTCGTTTGCCAATTCCAAGGATGACCGTGAGTGTCGCTATCCAGCAACCGAGATCCCGCACGTTTTCCGTGCTGACTAGTTTTGCCAACTAAACAACCAACAGATTTGCCAGAATTGCTAATTGACGCTTCTGTCGTATCTGGATACCGCAGCGTTTTCAGCGAACTCGCAGGTCCAAGGCCCCAAAAAGCCCGTGCGATCGTGATTAGGGGCTGCCGTTGCTGGGAACATCTGCATCATCGAGGGGAGCTGCGGCGGGCGGGTCAGACGACTCGCCTGCCGCTGCGCGCCCTGGCCCGCATGTTGCGCAGATACATCTCGTAGCCGAGGATCCAGACCTCGCGTGGAATCACCCGGTCGGCGAGGCGCAGCCCCGTCAGCAACCATTCGAAGTGGCGTTGTTGACCGGCCGTCCACGACAACCCCATCTGCGAGCGGAACTCCGTTGGCAGGAATCCCGCCGTCGCGAACAGGTTGAATCGACCGGCCAGCAGTCGCAACGGGGCGGGCAGGAATGCCATCGTGGCCACTCCGTGCAGATGCTCGCGCACCGGCGGGTCGATCCGAAGGTCGTCGAGCGACCGTCTCCAGAACTCGTCGAACGCGACCCGGTCGGCCGGCCACATGTCATCGCGGACCTGCAGCGTGGTGCCAAGCTTCTTGGCGTCCCGATACACCGCATCGGCGGAGTCATCGTCGAGTGGCCCGTACAGGAACTCGTGTTGGTCGACGTAGTAGCGATAAAGGCAGGCGGCCACCCAGAGCTGCAGCCGAGGGTCGAATGCGTTGTAGGACACCGGGCTTGACTTCGTCGAGCGGACAAGTGCGTGCACCCTGTCCACCTCGTTGCGGATCAGTGCGCGATCCGCATCCGTGCCAAGGGTGGCCGCGGCAAGGTAGGTCCCTGTCGTGCGGGCCCGCTTGAGCGGGTGCCTGTAGACGTTGCCGCTGTCCACCGGGCTCTCAAGCACGCCGTATCCGATCGCGGGCGACGCCAGTTGCATGATCACGTTCGCCGCAGGCAGCAGAACCGAGGCTGGGTTCAGCAAATCGACGACCCGGGTAGGGCGCGGCGGTGGACCCAGCCTCATGAATTCGAGTAGACCACTTGTGAGACGCTCCCGGGGTGTTTGCGACGGCATGTCGGGGCCGGGCCGCGGGGATCGCGGCAGGCTACTTCGCCGATCTGCTGCTCGGCGATCCGCGTCGCGGGCACCCGGTGGCGCTGTTCGGCGGCGGTGCAGCGGCTTTGGAGCGGCTGACCTACGCCGATTCCCGCCGCGCAGGGGCACTGCACGCCGGGGCACTGCTCGCGGCGCTCGGTGCGCTTGGTGTCACCGTCGAGCGGAGTGCCAGGCGGCGCGGGCCGGGGTGGACGGCAGCGGCCACGGCGGCGGCGACGTTCGTCGCATTCGGCGGAACGTCGTTGAGCCGCACCGGCGACCAGATGGCAGGCCTGCTGGAAGCCGGCGATGCCGCAGCGGCCCGGCGCCTGTTGTCGTCGCTGTGCGGACGCGACCCGGCCGCGCTCGACTCGGCGGGGCTGGCACGGGCGGCGCTCGAGTCGGTCGCCGAAAACACCTCCGACGCACACGTGGCGCCCGCATTGTGGGCCGCGGCAGGCGGGGTGCCCGCGGTGCTGGTGTACCGCGGCGCCAACACCCTTGACGCGATGATCGGCAATACCTCGCCGCGTTATGCCCGATTTGGCTGGGCCGCAGCACGTTTCGACGATGCCGCAAACTTCGTCGCGGCTCGTGTTACGGCCCTGCTGGTGGCGGCGTGCGCCCCGGTGGTTGGCGGATCACCCGCAGAAGCGCTACGTGCGTGGCGCCGCGACGCGGCCCGTCACCCCAGCCCCAACGCGGGTGTGGTGGAGGCGGCCTTCGCCGGGGCGCTCGGCGTGCGGCTCGGCGGACCGACGCAGTACACACACGAACTCGAGATCCGGCCGACACTCGGCGACGGGCGAGTTCCCGAGGCCCCCGATCTCGCGCGGGCGGTGCGGCTGTCGCGAGTCGTGCAGGTGGCAGCCGCGGTCGTCGCGGTCTGCCTCAGCGCCGCCGGCCGTATCGGTCGGCGAGCTTGTCCTCGGTCGTAAGTGGGACGGCGGCCGCGGCCGACGCAGCGGCCCTCTCCCGTCGGCGCTGCCCAATCTCGGCGTACACGAAGTAGCCCAACAGAATCGGGGCAACGATGCCGAACGCGATCCACTGGATGCCGTACGACAGGAAGGGACCGGCATCGAGGTGGGGCAGGCTGATGACGCCAAGGCCGCCGGGCTGATCCTCGACCAGTTGAAGGTACGAACCGGCCACCGGCACGCCTGTGACGGCCGAGACTTGCTTGGTATTGATCGAATACACCTGTTGCGCCCCGTCCTGGCGGAACGGGTCCTTTCCCTGCACAACCGGTTCGGAGTCGCGCAGCCGCCCGGTGATCGTCACCGTTGTTGTCGGCGGAGTCGGCATCGTCGGCACCTTCGAGCCCTGCTCGGGCCGCACGTATCCGCGGTCAACCAACACCACGGGGCCGCCGTCAACGGCGAACGGCAGCAGCACCTCGAACGCGGGATCGCCGTCGATGACCCGCAGCCGGGCCAGCACCTGCGCGTTGGGCAGGTAGTGCCCGGTGGCCGTGACCCGCCGCCACGCAGCGTCGGGTGCCGACGAATCTTGGTGCGGCAGAAAGGTTGTCACTGTCACCGGGTCGGCGGTCAGCGAGTGGGAGATTTGGGAGTTCTCCCGCGACGTCTTGGTGTTCTTGCCCAGCTGCCACGGCGCAAGCACCGTGAAGCACAGGTAGGCGAACGCGATCACCACGACGAACAGAGCCAGCCACGCCGGCCGCAGCAGAAAGGCCAAGCGCTGGAACATGTTTCGCCTCTTCACTGCGTTCATCGCCTGTCTAGCTCGCGATTCCCCGGCCGGCCAGCTGCTCGTCCACCCAAACGTGCAGCCCGGGCAGGGCCGCCTCGATGACGGTGAACACGTCTTCGAAGTCCTCGTGGGTGCCGTAGTACGGGTCTTCGACGTCGAGGGCCTGCGCCGCCGACCGCGGATCGAACGACCGCAGCATCCGAATCCTGTTGGCCGGAACACCCATTTCGCGCAGCATGCGGGCGTGATTGCGGCCCAACGCGACGACCAGGTCGGCGGACAGGTGGTCGTCGGCGATCTGCGTGGCGCGGTGTGCGGTGGGGTAGCCGTGTTCGCGCAGCACGCGGCTGGCCCGGTCGTCGGCGGAGGCGCCGGCATGCCAGCCCCCGGTCCCTGCGCTGGTGACGCGAACCACGTCTGACAGGCCGCGCTCATGGATCTGGCGGGCGAATACCTTCTCCGCGATCGGTGATCGGCAGATGTTGCCCGAGCAGATGAAGGTGACGTGCACTGGATCAGACACCGGAGCCGCCCGGCCGGCGACATCAGACACCGAGCACCTCACGAAGGTCGTCGATGGAACAGACGTGCGCCAGCGCGCTCACGGCGTTCGGATCCGCGAAGTCCTCGCGCCCATACCCCCAGCCGACCACCACGGTGTCGATGCCATGTTCGGCCGCGCCCTCGACGTCGTGAGCCCGGTCGCCGACCATCAACACGCGGTCGGGCAGCGGCCGCAGTTGGGCGAGTGCGTGGGCGACCACGTCGGACTTGGTCGACCGGGACCCGTCGACGCTGGCGCCCGCGATGACCTCGAAGTGCTCGTCGAGTCCGAAGTGCGCGAGGATCCGGCGCGCTGTCGGCTCCGCCTTCGAGGTCGCCACCGCTAACCGCACACCGGCGGCCTGCAGATCGGCGAGCAGCCCGGCAATGCCGTCGAAGAGCCTGTTCATCGCCCAGCCACGGGTGCTGTAGTCCGCCCGGTAGGCGGCGATCGCCGCGCCGGTGTCCTTGCCGAGCCCCATCTCGCGCAGCGTGTCATGCATCGGAGGGCCGACGATGCGGCCGGCCAGATCACCGTCGGGCACCACGGCGCCGACCTCGCCGAGTGCGTGCCGGAAACTGGACACGATGCCCTGCGCCGAGTCGGTCAGGGTGCCGTCGAGGTCGAAGATCACCAACTGCGGGCGCGCCGCGACGGTACTGCGCACGGTTTCTGTCACGACTCCATTGTCGCCGACGTCGACGGTCGTCTCGGTGGCCGGGCTGGCGGGGAACTACTGTCGTGCTGTGGCAAGTCAATCCCGTGTCGGCGCGCGCTACCACGGCGACCAG
Source organism: Mycobacterium sp. (assembly GCA_025965975.1). Taxonomy (GTDB): domain Bacteria; phylum Actinomycetota; class Actinomycetes; order Mycobacteriales; family Mycobacteriaceae; genus Mycobacterium. The sequence continues at coordinate 14,172 of JAOPVX010000311.1, forward strand.
GCCGCGGCGCCCGGCATGTTGGACTTTGCCGTCAATGTCCGCGCCGCCGAGCCACCGTCGTGGCTGGTTGACCGGCTGGCCGCCCGAATGACCGACCTCGGCCGGTACCCGAGCGGCGCCGATGAAAGCCGCGCCATGCACGCCGTTGCGGCCAGACACGGACGCAGCGTCGACGACGTGGCGCTGCTGGCAGGGGCGGCCGAAGGCGTCGCGCTTCTGGCCAACCTGCGTCCCCGGCTGGCCGCGCTGATCGCGCCGTCGTTCACCGAGCCCGAAGCGGCCCTAGCCGCGGCAGGCGTGCCGTTCCGGCATATCGTGCTGGCGCCCCCGTTCGGCCTGGCAGGCGCTTGCGTGCCGGATGAGGCCGACCTCGTCGTGATCGGCAACCCGACCAATCCGACCTCGGTGCTGCACCTTCGCGACCAGGTCCTGGCGTTGCGCAGGCCGGGCCGCATCGTGGTGATCGACGAGGCGTTCGCCGACGCGATTCCCGATGAGCCGGCCTCACTGGCGGGTGAGGCGCTTCCCGACGTGGTGGTGCTGCGCAGCCTGACCAAGACGTGGTCGCTGGCCGGGCTGCGCGTCGGGTACGCGCTGGGCCCAAGGGATGTCCTCGCCCGGATGACCGCGCGGCGTCCGCATTGGCCGCTGGGCACGTTGCAGCTGGAAGCGATCGCGGCCTGTAGCTCACCGGAGGCGGTGGCCGCGGCCGAGCGTGGCGCGCAGCGGCTGGCGGCGCTGCGCGCCGACATGGTGGCCGGGCTGACTACCATCGGCCTGGATGTCGTCGACGGCTGCGCACCCTTCGTCCTGTTCACCGTGCCGGACGCCCAATTGACGCGAAAGCACTTGGACGGCAAGGGCATCGCCGTGCGACGTTGTGACACGTTCGTCGGGCTCGACGGCGACTTCCTGCGCGCCGCGGTGCGCCAGGACTGGCCGGTCCTGGTCGACGCGATCGCCGAGTCGCTGCAATGAGCGTGCAATTGGCCGACATCATCGACGTCATCGATGCGGCCTACCCGCCTTGGCTGGCTCAGGATTGGGATTCCGTGGGCCTGGTGTGCGGCGACCCGATCGAAACCGTCGAGACGGTGACCGTCGCCGTCGACGCCACCGCTGCCGTCCTCACCGAGGTCCCCGACCGCGGGCTGCTGCTGGCGCATCACCCCCTGCTGCTGCGCGGGGTCGACACCGTCGCCGCCAGCACGGCCAAGGGCGCCCTCGTGCACCACATGATCCGTACCGGCCGAGCGTTGTTCACCGCGCACACCAACGCCGACGCCGCCTCACCTGGAGTGTCCGATGCGCTGGCCGACGCGCTGGGGCTGACCGTCGACGAGGTGCTTGCGCCGATCTCGGCGGGAGGCGATCTGGACAAGTGGGTGATCTTCGTGCCGGCCGACAACGCCGACGCCGTGCGGGATGCGATGTTCGCCGCGGGCGCGGGTCACATCGGTGACTACTCGCACTGCAGCTGGAGCCTGTCCGGCACTGGGCAGTTTCTGCCGCACGACGGCGCGTCGCCGGCGATCGGGCGTGTCGGCACCGTCGAGCGGGTACCCGAGGACCGGGTGGAGATGATCGCGCCGTCGCGGCTGCGCGCGCACGTGCTCGCCGCGATGCGGACCGCGCATCCCTACGAAGAGCCCGCCTTTGACATCTTCGCGTTGGCCGCGGTGCCGGGCGACGTGGGGCTGGGTCGAGTCGGCGGGCTGCCAAGACCGGAGCCATTGTCCGCCTTCGTTTCCCGCGTATACGATGCGCTGCCTCCTACGTCGTGGGGCGTGCGCGCCTCGGGCGATTCGGAGGCGACGGTGTCGCGGGTCGCGGTGTGCGGGGGAGCGGGCGACTCGCTGCTCGACACCGTCGTTGGCGCGGGCGTGCAGGCCTACGTCACCGCCGACCTGAGGCACCATCCCGCCGACGAACACCGTCGCGCGTCGAATGTGGCGCTGGTCGACGTCGCGCACTGGGCCAGTGAGTTCCCCTGGTGTACACAGGCCGCAGAACTGCTGCGCGGTCATTTCGGTGAATCGCTGCCGGTGCGGGTGTCGGCGGTTCGCACCGACCCGTGGAATGTCGAGAGAAACGAGACATGAAAGCTGAAGTTGTTCAACAACGTTCGTTGCTCGAGCTGACAGAGATTGACGCCGAGCTGAGCCGTATCGAGCATCGAGCCAAGCATCTGGCCGAGCAGCAGCGGCTCGAAGACGCGCAAGCGGCTCACGCTGAGGCCAACGATCGCCTGGCTGCGCTGCAGATCGCGGTCGAGGATATGGACTCGCAGGTGGCGAAGTTCGAGTCCGAGATCGACGCGGTCCGCCAACGCGAGGACCGTGATCGGTCGCTGCTGGCCGCGGGAACCATCGATGCCAAGCAGCTCACCGAGCTTCAGCACGAGCTGGGGACGTTGGAGCGCCGCCAGGGCAGCCTGGAGGACTCGCTACTGGAGGTGATGGAACGGCGGGAGGAGCTGCTGGCCGGGCAGACCGATGAGCTGACCAAGATCGACGAGCTGCAGACCACACTGACCGAGGCTCAGAAGGCGTGCGACGACGCGCGCACAGAGCTCGACCAACTGCGACACCAAGGTGTCTCGCGGCGTGATGAACTGGTCGCCGCGATGGACGCAAATCTGGTCGCGATGTACGAACGTCAGCGTTCCCGCGGCGGGGCGGGCGCCGGACTGCTGCAGGGTCGCCGGTGCGGCGCGTGCCGGATCGAGATCGACCGCGGAGAGCTGGCGCGCATCTCCGCGGCGGCCGATGACGAGGTGTTGCGCTGTCCGGAGTGTGGAGCAATCCTGTTGCGGGTCAAGGGAACCGGCGCATGAAGGTCGGCGCATGAAGGTCGGCGCATGAAGGTCGGCGCATGAAGGTCGGCGCATGAAGGTCATTGTCGAGGCCGACGGCGGGTCGCGTGGGAACCCAGGGCCAGCGGGGTATGGGACGGTGGTCTGGTCGACCGACCACGGCGCGGTGCTGGCGGAGAGCAAGCAGGCGATCGGGCGTGCCACCAACAACGTCGCCGAATACCGCGGGCTGATCGCGGGACTCGAGGAGGCCGCCAAGCTCGGCGCCACCGACGTCGACGTGTTGATGGACTCCAAGCTTGTGGTGGAACAGATGTCGGGTCGCTGGAAGGTCAAACATCCCGATATCGCCGCACTGCATCAACAGGCCACCGCGTTGTCCACCCGATTCGGCCACATCACCTACACCTGGATCCCGCGGTCCAAGAACAGCCACGCCGACCGCCTGGCCAACGAGGCGATGGACGCCGCCGCAGAAATCGAGACTCCCGCAGAGGCGCAGAAGGAAACGCAGACGCCATCATCAACTGCGTCACCCGCGGGTTGGACCGGAGCGCGTGGCGCGCCAACCCAGTTCCTGTTACTGCGCCACGGACAGACCGAGTTGTCGACGCAGCGGCGGTATTCCGGCCGCGGTAACCCGGCGCTGACCGACGTAGGCAGGCGGCAAGCCCAGGCCGCCGCACAGTTCCTCGCCCAGAAGGGCGGCATCGCGGCCGTCATCACCTCGCCGCTGCAACGCGCGTATGGCACGGCCGCAGCGGCCGCCAAGGCGCTTGGGCTCGACGTCAGCGTCGACGACGACTTGATTGAAACCGACTTCGGTGCGTGGGAAGGTCTGACGTTCGGCGAGGCCGCGCAACGTGATCCGGAACTGCACCGGCGCTGGCTTCGTGACACCAGCGTCAGGCCTCCGGACGGGGAGAGCTTCGACAGTGTGGCCGACCGGGTTCGGCGAGCCAAGGCAAGGATCATCAACGAACACAGCGGAGAGACAGTGTTGGTGGTGTCGCACGTGACACCGATCAAGACCATGCTTCGGCTGGCGTTGGACGCCGGACAGGGCATCCTCTACCGGTTGCACCTGGACCTTGCGTCGCTGTCCATCGCGGAGTTCTATCCCGACGGCGTGGCGTCGGTGCGGCTGGTGAACCAGACGGCGTACCTGTAGCTCAGTTGTGCAGGTGGAGCCGTTCACCGTGCAGCCCGAACAGTGTGATCGCCTCGACGGGCCCGTCGACCGCCCCGAACCAGTGCGGGGTCCACGTCGAAAACTCCACGGCTTCACCGGGTTTGATGGTGAAGTCTTTGTCGCCGAGGATCAGCCTTAGCCGGCCGGAGAGCACATACATCCAGTCCTGACCCTCGTGCACCGGAAGTTCTGCCGGTGGGGTGCGCCGACGCGCGTTGATCCGGATCTTGTACGCGTGCAATCCGCCCGCCGGGCCGTGGCGGGTCAGCGGCCAGTAGGTCACGTCGTGATGGGTGTGCGAGCCGCCACGGACGCGGGGGTCCTCCGCCTCGGGCGCGCGCAGGAGTTCGTCGGTGCTGACCGACAGCGCGCTGGCTAGTCGGGGGAGGTGGTCGAGAGCAAGCCGGCGCTTGCCCGACTCCAGCCTGCTCAACGTCGACACGTCGATGCTCGACCGGCTGGCGACCTCCTCCAGCGTCAGCCCGCGCTGGGTGCGTAGGTCCCGCAGCCGCCGACGGACCCGGATATCGACACTGTCCTCCTGCGCTTTTGCCTCCATGGCAACTCAGCTTGGCAAGTCGGTGCGGTGAGTGCAAGCTCGTGGCATGGATACTTCGAGCACCGATGCCAAGGCGCACTGGGAGGAACACTACGGCGAACGCGATCGCGTATGGAGCGGTCGGGTCAACGCCCGTCTGGCGGAGTTGGTGTCGACACTGGAGCCCGGCAGGGCACTGGATCTGGGGTGCGGCGAGGGTGGCGATGCGTGTTGGCTTGCCGAGCACAGCTGGACCGTCGTCGCAGTCGACATATCGGATACCGCGTTGCAGCGCGCGGCTGCGGATGCCGACGCTAGGGGGTTGGGTGACCGTATCGAATTCGCCCAGCAGGACCTGTCCGACGGCTCTCCGGACGGCACCTTCGATCTGATCTCGGCGCAGTTCCTCCACTCCACCATCCCGTTGGACCGGCCGCGGATCCTCAAATACGCCGCAGACGCCGTGCGCCCCAATGGGCTCTTGCTGATCGTCGACCATGCCGGCCCACCACCGTGGGCGTCGAAGTTGGCCCATCAGCACGAATTCCCCAGCGCCGAAGAGGTCGTCGCTTCATTGGAACTCGACGACGGCAAGTGGGAACGGGTCCGTGTGGAGGCCGTCGAGCGGCAGGCAACAGGACCGGATGGCCAGCAAGGGACGTGCGTCGACAACGTGATCGTTCTGCGTCGACGGGGCGGCGGCTAGGTCCATACTCACTCGAGGCCGAATGTTGACGCGTCAGTGCGCTGGGTCCACGCGCGGTACCGCCCGGGAAGACACCGCGCGCACGGCCGGTAGCCCGCCGCGACGGCGGTCGCCTCGTCGGCGAAGAACACGCGATGCTTGACGTAACCGCCGCGCTCGATGGCCCGCAGCGCTGACGGACAGTCCAGCCGACCGTAGATCCGCGTCGCGCGATGACCGCCGAGGGTGCCGGGTGTAGCCGACTCGCATGGCGTGCCGTCCGAATTGATTAACCTGTGGCGCTTCATGTGTCACGCGGCATCGTGGAAAACCAGACCGAGTGTGAGGCGCTCGCCAGACCGGACCGCCGAGACTCCATGGCGCACCGCCGCGGCCGACCATCCGCGGGTCGAACGCACCGGCCGTTCACGGGTCGTGAAGACGAAGCCCTGGCCGAATGGCAGCAGCGTCGCGCTGCCGCGCGATTGTGCGCGCGGACGCTGCTCGACGAGCAAGAACTCACCGCCGGTGTGGTCGACACCCGGTTCGCTGAGGTTGATCACGACCTGCAGCGGGAACACCAAGTCGCCGTAGAGATCCCGATGCAAGGCGTTCCAGTCACCCTTGCCGTACTTGAGCAGGATCGCGGTCGACTTGGGCTGGCCGGACGCGTGGCACCTGTCTAGCCAATCGTCGAGGTCGTCGGGCCACGGGGACTTCCGGCCCAGTTTGGTCCACCATTCCCGGGCGATCGGCAACAATCGCGGGTACAGCGCCTCCTTGAGCGCTTGGATCGGCTCGGGATACGGCTGCCGGAAGTACCGGTACTCACCTTCGCCGAACCGGTATCTGTGCATGTCGATCGTCGCGCGGAACAGGTGGTCGTCGAGATAGCACCCCCGGATGGTCTCGGCCTCGGAGTTGGTGAGCAGCCGGGGCAGCAATGCGCCACCGAAGTCGTTGACCTCAGCGGTGATTGCGTCCCAGTTGCCCGAGTCGACGCGTTTCTGCCACTTCGTCGCAGTCATCAGAACAGCCTCGCCGCCTTCACCTCGCTCGGCTCCTCCAACTCCAGCAGGAACTGTTTGCGTTTGAGCCCGCCCGCGTATCCGGTCAGTTGACCAGTCCGCTGGAAGTTGCGTCCGACCACGCGATGGCACGCGACGATGATGCTAAGCGGGTTGCGGCCGACGGCCTGCCCGACCTCCTGGGCCGTGACGCCGTCGGCAAGGGCCGCCGCCAGTTCTCCATATGTCACGGTCTCCCCGTAGGGGATGGTGGTCAGCAGGTGCCAGACCCGCTGCTTGGCCTCGTCGCCATGCAGGGCGACCGGAAGGTCGAAGTCGGTCCGGTTGCCGGCCAGGTAGTCAGTCAGCTGGCTTTGGGCCTCGGCGAGCAGGTCGTCGTCTTGCGTGTTGACTCGCGGACCGAACGTCTCATCGGTCGGCCGATACCAGTGGCGCCGGAAGTACAGGCCGGTCAGCGCATCGCCGTCGGCGACGAGGGTGAGCTCGCCGAGCGGGCTGTCGATTACCGCATGTCGGGTGTTCATACCTGGTAGACGCGGTATGCGGCCGACGCGTGAGATTTGTCAGAGGATCGAGTGCTTGGTGGGGTCGGGTGGTGTAGGTCGTCGGCGTCCATGGCGGATCACGATGTCTCTTGCCTGCAAACAGATTTCTCATCGAAATGGCGGACTGCCTTTTGTCACCTTCGTGGCGGATCCTAGAACCAGGGTCCCGCACGGGGGTGCGCAGACCAGGGTGTAGCCCGCGCCGCTTGTGGTGCGTGAGGTGGACCAGGACGAGAGGATGGAGCTGAATGCATAAATCGCGGTTCATGGGCGGTGTGCGCCGGGCCCCTGTCGTACTCGGCGCAGTGTTCGGGGTCGCGGTGCTAAGCGCTGGTGTGGCGAGTGCCGCCGACCCGGTCGAGTTGAAGAGCCGACTGGGCAATTGGTGTCTCGACGGCCCGAACGGGAACAACGCGGCGACGATGGTCAACCCCTGCAATGGGTCGAAGTCCCAGCTCTGGGTCTTCAACTCTGCCGGTCAGATCGAGAGCGTGGCCTTCCCCGGGCATTGCGTGAGCATCAGCGACCCAGCGGATGACACCCCGGTGATCGTCTTGCCGTGTCAGACCAATGCGAACAACGAGCGTTGGAATCCCCAGACCAACGGCCAGGTCACGAGTGCCCTCGGTCCCTGCCTCAACGTTTTCGGCGGCGTTGCGCAGCCTGGGACTCCGGTGATCGCCTACCACTGCACGGCCGATGTAGCCGACGAGGAGTGGGATAGCGTTCCATGACCACGCTCGCTGGGGTACGTCTCGTCACCCATCGAGCCATCCCGCGTCGACGAGGGCACCGCCTTTGCGATGACGAGAAGCCCCTTCGGGAATCTCCCAACTTGTCGTAGCGGCGCCACACACTTGCGGGGTAGTGCCGCGCGGATACGCCGCCAAGCGGTTCGGCAGCGCGTAACGCGGCGGTGATATGGGCTGGCATGAGTTCTGCTGCGGGGGCGATGACGCCGGGTAGGTCGGTGGGTAGCTTTTGTCCGGCAACGCAATCAGGACACTGCTCTCGTAGGCCAACAAGCCTGCACCGGTTGATCTTTGGAGAGTTGGTGCGACCGTCCGCGCCGCTGGGGCCCACCCATGCTCGGTTCAGGGCGCCGCGCGGCGCTTAGGGTGAATAGTCTGGCGATGGGCGGCCTGTCGTGCCCATATACGCTCGTTCGATGAGCGACGTTGTCGAAGCGCCCATCGACAATTGGCTGGCATCGTTTGACGGCCGCGTGCTCGAGGTCTTCACGCCGTATCGCGAAGGCTCGATGCGCTATCACGCCGCCCTCATGGTCGACTGCCGAATCGACGGGACCACGTTGACCGTCGACTTTCAGCGCCGCGAGGTCGGTCTCTGGCCGTTTAGGCCGGAGCAGCTCACGCAAGTCACCGCGCTCGTCGAGGCGATCCGGGCTGCGCGCGCCGCGTGGTGGCCCTCATAGGTGACGCGATACGCGTCTCCTCTAATGGACGCGATGTGCGTTCTTCGAAACTCGCACGCGCGGCACCAACGGTGCCGACAGCGCCGGCAGCGTTCGCGACAGACCACGCAACAGGAACACACCTCTTGGTCGAGTTGTGTCCGAAAGGCCCCGGCGACCAGGACCGGGTCAATCTGTGACGAATGAACGGCCCCTTGCGCAACCTAGGCTACCGGCGTAACGGCGAAATCCCATGCCCACGGGCACCAGCATCTGACCGACTCGCTGTTCAAGCGTTGATACCTTGATTCACCTGAGGGCGTCACACCAAGCCGCATCCATGAGCCTCCGACGACGCCGGGTTGGTCTCATCTTCGCCGTCCGTGTCGATCGGTCGCGGCCGAACGCACCGCGGCGGTGACGGCTGCGACGATGGGGCTGTCGAGCTTCCAGCACTGCCAGAACAGTGGGATGTCGAGGTAAGCATCCGAGATCCGGACGAAAGAGCCGTCGTCCAACGATGGTGCAGCCAACTGCTCGGGGTACATGCCCCACCCGAGTCCCGCTCGCACCGCAGCACCGGATCCCTCGGCGGGTGGCACGAAGTGGACGGACCCCGGGATACTGCGACGAAACGTTTTGCGCACTAATTCATCCTGCAGCGCATCGTCGCGATTCCACGCCAAGGACGGCGCCGCGGACACTGCGTGCGCGGTGAAGCCATCCGGCAGGTACCGCTTGATATACGCCTTACTCGCCACCGGGATGTAGCGCATCACGCCCAGCGACTGCACCCGGCAGCCAGGCACCGGCGTGCGCTCTGTCGTCACCGCGCCCATCACGACACCTTGACGCAGCAGCCGCGCCGAGTGGTCCTGGTCCTCGACTCGAGTGTTGAACAGCACACCATGCAGCTCGCTGAAGACCCTGGTGAACCATGCCGCCATCGAATCGGCATTGACCGCCAACGCAATTCGCGCAGCGGCGCCGTCTGCGCGGCCAGCCGCAACAGCGGAACACCGGCAGCCGTTGCGGTACATGGCTTTTCCCGGACCACCAGTACCTGGCCCACCCGCTGCTCGAGCGCCTTGATCCGCTGGCTCACCGCCGATGGCGTGACATGCAGCCGCGCCGCCGCTGCATCGAACGAGCCCTGCTCGATCACCGCGGCGAATGTTGTTGGTGGTCTCATGAAGAGCCGGTTCTTTGCAGGTAAACAAATTATCGGAAACGACAATTTGGATCGTCCAACTCAACGTGCCGGTCTACGGTTCACGTCAACTCTCCAGAAAGATCCGGTGTCCGCGATGACGGCCGTTCCTATTCACCGATATTGAGGGTTCGACCCGCCGGTGGGAGATAGACGCGGATGCGATGCGGGTCGCCTTGCTCGCTCATGACGACGTGTTGCGCATCGCGATCGAGTCAAATGGTGGCTATTTGTTCAGCCACACCGGCGATCGGGTGGTGGCCGTGTTCACCTCGCCGAGTCCGCGGTCGAAGCCGCGGTGGCTGCGCAGCGGGCACTTCAGCTGCCGGTTCGGATGGGCCTGGCGACGGGTGAGGCGGAGCTGCGCGACGGCGACTACTTCGGTGCGTTGCTCAACCGCGCCGCGAGAGTGATGGCGGCCGGGCACGGTGGGCAGATCCTGGTGGCTGACTCGACGGCGGGCCGACTGTCGAGAGTTTCTAGACTGAGGACGACCTCGCGCGCCCGCGAGTAGGTGATTGCGACCCGGGTCTAGCCGAAGCTACCCGGATTTACTGGGGCAGTTGGATTCTGAGGGGGCGAGGGGGCCTGGATGTTCGTCGGTGCAGCCTGCGGCGGCCCGAAGGGGTCGGCCGGCGCGCTAGCTGCCCCCGCCGGCGCCTGGCAGCCGTGGGACCCCCAGACTCCGCCCGTCGATTCGCAGCACCACCGGTGGTGGTCGAGGTTTTCTTCAATGGTGTACAGGGGTGGATGGTTTTTCATGCAGAAGTCGTACGCGCCGATGTCCCATTCGCCGCTTCCGCTTGTGCCGCCCCCGTTGTTGGGGTCGGCACCGGCAATGGCGGGGTATCCGACCGCGATGGCGGGATATCCGAGCGTGATGACCCCCGCGACGATGGACGCCAGACGGGTGACCAGGCTGATAGCTGTCATGAGTTCGTCCTCGGCTCGCGTAGTGGCCGTGACGCCGGTCCCCGCGGCGGACGAAGGGTCGCTACCTGGATAGTGCGAACAGCATCCGCTCAATGCCGGGCCACGTCAAGCACGCCGAGACGCCGTCGGCCAGTTCGGATTGCGGTCCGACGTTGTTACTCACAGCCATTTGGCAGGTGACATACAGACTGCTAATCAGCAACTTCTTTTGCACACCAAAAGCTTGCTAGATTCCGACAAGCCCACACTTGCCACACAGCTTGGGGCGCGGTCGGGCGCAGCCGACGCTCAGCAAAGGACAGCGCCATGACCACCGTCGACCACCGCATCACTACCTGTACGAAGTGGCGTCCGCTCGCAGTTGCTGCCATCTTTGTCGCCGCTATGTCGGTCGCCGCAGCCACCACCACCGCCGACGCCAAACCCAAGCAAACCGCGGGCCAACAGTACGACCAATGCATCATTGACACCGTCAAGTACAACGTCGACCACGGCACCACCCCCGACATGAATCTGATCCGAGGCGGATGCTGCGGCTACATAGGAGGGGCCATTGTGACAGAGGATGACGGCGTGACCTTTAAAGACTGCATCTACCCGACGCCCCCGCCGGCCAGACGACCCCGCCACCAGGAGGGACAGCAATCCTGCATCCCGGGGTGAACACCCGGGCTGGGGGTCAGTAAGCGCCCCTGCCTTATTGTCATCATCGGGAGGACACGTCGATGTCGAGTACGTCCTGTACCGGACGGCGAAGGAAGCCGCGCTGCGCCAGATCGACAGCCGTTTGGACGGTGGAGCTTTCGTGCCGTCGGGAATCGCCGATGCGATCGTGGCGATGCTGGACAGCACGGGGTATGAGTGGCAGCCGAGCCTGGAGCAGGTTGATCACCGGCTCCCCGATGACCGGGACAAGAAGCTCGCGCGGTTCCTGCTGGGCCAGCTCGTCTTCACCGGATACGCGCAACAGCAGGCCAATGCCGTCCATGTGCTATCGCCGCAGCGGAGCAGGGTGCTGGGTGCGGTCGGGTTGAGTGGCCGCGCCTGGCAGGCGTCGGCCTCGGAGGGGGCGATTTTCGCCGAGATCGCGCGACCCTGCAGCGCCCCGCGCTGGAAGACGCCGCCGACAACATCGCCGACAATCTCGACTGCCCGAGACAGGACCTGGAAGTCCTGCGGCCCGTCGCGGTCGGGGTGCTGCCGAAATCCATTGCCGCCGCGGTGGGCGCGGTCGCCGGTGGGTGCGGCGGCCGGAGCGGCCGCCGGAGCAACGGTCGAGGAGTTGCTCAAGCAGGTCAACACTCGGCTGTGGGGCTGGGTTGTCGAAGGGCTGGCGCTGCGCAGTGCCCAGAAGCTTCTGTCTCGGTCGGTGATGGCCGAACAGGAACTGCGGGGTCGACTCGGCTCACGGCTCGAGCAGATCTGGATGACCGGCCGGGCGTGAGGAGGCTAAGTCGGCATTCCCGTGGCCACGGCGGGGAAGCCGAGGTCGGCGGCGGCCTGGCATAGCCGCTGGTTGTAGGTGACGAAGGCGGTGAGTTGGTCCCGAAGACGGTGCAGGTGGTGGCCAGATGGGTCGCGTCGATGGTACGCAGCGCCGGGTCGGGGTAGGCCGCGACGGCGGCGCGCATGACGTCGTCGATGTCGTAGCGGGCCACCCGCGCGATGACGCGCGGCGCTTCTGGAGCACTACCGCTGCTGACCACCACTGAGCAGCGATTAGCTGAGCCGCTCTCGAGGAATAGCGCACGTTTCGAATAAGTGCCCTCTGCCAGTCACTTCGTCCGCTGTGGCGGCGGGCCAAAAGGGGAGGATCTGAACCCATACACATGTGAACTTGCAGGCGTGCTGCCGGAAGTGCACGGCCTATATTCTCAATGTTCTGGCCGGTGCTCGCCGCCGAGCAGCACGGGGGACCGGTCGCCGTCGCGGCAAAAGACTCTCCCGAGCGACGGTGGCGTCGGCGGCTTAGGGCCTGGGCACCATCCAGGACAGGGCATTGGTCTGCAGCCAAGCGAGGACGCAGACCACGAGCAGCAGGCTCACGCTCCACCACAAGACTCTGCGCAGGATGTCTCCCTCTCGGCCGTCGAGACCGACGGCGGTCGTTCCAAGGACCAGGTTCTGCATGGCAACTGCTTTGCCTTGCATGCCGCCGCTGCTGTTAGCGGCGGCCATCAGGAGCGGGGACAGGCCGGCACGATGCGCGGCGGCAACCTGCATCGCGCCGAACAGCACGTTGGACGAAGTGTCCGAACCGGTGAGGGCGACGCCAAACCAGCCGAGCGCCCCGGACAGCAGGGCGAAAGCGCTTCCTGTGCCCGCCGCCCAAACGCCAAGGTCGTGCGCCATCCCCGAAATGTTCATCACATACGAAAGCGCGAGAACGACGCTGATCGACACGATTGCCCACCGGATCTGCTTTAGCGCCAGTCCGTAGCAGCCGAGTGCGCGCCTCGCGGAAACGCCGAGGATGCACGCGGTCGCTATGCCTGTGATCAGCAGGATCGTGCCGGATGAGCTGAGCCACTGAAAATCGAAGACCGTGATCGGTAGCGGTCTGCCCGACCGATCGTCCAAACGCAAGCCAGGCCAGGTGAAGGAGAACCCGACGTTCGCCACGGCACGCTGGACAGGCCCAACGAACGCGGTGATTGCGAACAAGCCGACGAGTATGGCGTACGGCGAGAAGGCGACGACGATGTCGTGACGCGAGTCTCTTTGTGGCGGTGCGTCATTGCATGAGTCGCCGGTTGTTCGCAGAGGTTTCCAGAAGCGGAGTAGGACCACGAGCGCAAGCGTCGACACCACGGCGGCGCTGAGGTCGGTGAGCTGGTATGTGAGCAGGTTCGAACACAGCAACTGGCCGGCAGCGAAGCCGAGGCCCGCGGTCAACGCGGCCGGCCATAGTTCGCGTAGGCCCCGGCGGCCGTCCAGCAGCAACAGTAGCGCGAAGGGAACCAAGGCCGCGATAATCGCTGACTGCCGGCCGGCCATCTCACCCAACAGCGACTCGGGGAACGAGGTCACCTTCGCCAGCCCCTGGATGGGATTGCCGAGCGAGCCGAATGCGGCGGGCGCGGTGTTGGCGAACAGGGCTACCACTGCGGCCCGCATGGGGCTCAGCCCCAAAGTGACGAGGATGACCGAGGTGACCGCGATCGGGGTGCCGAACCCGGAAATCGACTCGACCATCGCGCCGAAGCAATAGGCGACGAGCAGCGCCTGGATCCGCCTGTCGCCGGACACCGAGGAGAACGTCCGCCCGACAACGTCGAAATACCGAGTTGCGTGCTGAAGTTTGTTGATCCACACCGCGTTGAGGATGATCCACACGATGGGAAACAGTCCGAACGCTGCGCCCTCGGCGGCTCCGCTTAGCGCTTCGTGGAGGGGAAGGCCGAACATCGTCGTCCCGAGGGCCAAACCAAGCCCGAGCGCGATCAGCCCGGCCCAGTGCGAGCGCATCCGGACGACGCCAAGCAGGACCAGCAGCGTCAACAGTGGTGCTGCTGCGGCGAGCGCATGCACCGCTCTAGGCGCCGGACTCGCTGGATGGAGCCCCGCGCGGTGCGATGGTCATGCGCGCAGCAGTTCCAGCGCGGCGTCCACGCCGCTCAGGTGAATGGCAACCTCGGCTAGCTGCAGCCCCATCTGCACCCCGGCGAGGGTCCCGGCCAGGGTCAGGTCGTTGAAATGGCCGAGGTGGCCGATCCGGAACACTCTTCCGGCGAGCTTGCTCAGGCCCGCGCCGAGAGACATGTCGAAGCGGTCCAAGATGACGTCGCGGACCTTGTCGGCGTTGTTTTCCTCGGACAGCAGCACCGCCGTCAGCGACGCGGAATGCTCGCGCTCGTCGAGGCAGACCACTTCCAGGCCCCACGCCCGCACGGCCGCCCTAGTCGCGGCGGCGTGGCGGGCGTGCCGCGCGAATACGTGCGGCAGGCCCTCGTCATAGAGCATCTTCAGCGACTCCCGCAGCCCGTACAGCAGGTTGGTGGGTGGCGTGTACGGGAAGAACCCGTTCCGGTTGGCCGCGAGGATCGGTTGCCAGTCCCAGTAGGACTTGTGCAGGCCCGCGCTGGTCGAGGCTTCGAGCGCCTTCTCGCTGATGGCGTTGAAGCTCATCCCCGGCGGCAGCATCAGCCCCTTCTGCGATCCGGCCACCGTCACATCGACGCCCCACTCGTCGTGGCGGTAGTCCATGCAGCCGAGCGAAGAGATCGTGTCGACCAGCAGCAACGCCGGGTGGCCGACGATGTCGATGGCTTTGCGGACTTCGGCGACCCGGCTGGTCACCCCGGTGGAGGTCTCGTTGTGCACTACGCACACCGCTTTGACGGCCCGGGCGGTGTCGGCGGCCAGCTTCACCGCGACGACATCGGGGTTCACCCCGTGACGCCAATCCCCTGGAACGAAGTCCACGACAAGCCCGAGCTTGCCGGCCATCTCCCGCCACAATGTGGCGAAATGCCCAGTCTCGAAGGCCAACACGGTATCGCCGGGGCTCAGCGTGTTCACCAGGGCCGCTTCCCAGGCCCCAGTCCCCGAGGCCGGGTAGATCACCACCGGCCCCGGGGTGCCGAACACCGGGCCGAGCAGCTCGAGAACCTCGAGGGCGAGGGCCTGGAACGTGGGCCCCCGATGATCGATGGTCGGCGCGGCGATGGCCCGCAATACCCGGTCGGGGACATTCGTTGGGCCGGGAATTTGCAGGAAGTGCCGCCCGCTTTGGTAGCTCACAATGAAATTCCTTATCCGGTTTCGGACCCGCAATTCCCTCGCATCTCGAAAGGCCCGCCCGCTTGCCCTATCTGCAGTGCCTCCTCAAGAATTGCGCTTCAGTGATTCCGTGTCGTCACGGTTGGCACCTATCGACGGCCCCTGCCAGCCGGAATCTTTGTCCTACCGATAGCGCACCCGATTAGGTCACTAACGTTCGAGTAAACCCGGCGCGGCTGGCCGCTGACGGGTGTGGACAGATTCCAGCTGATAGGAAAGCGGTTTTGGGTGTCAGCGGTGACGACATAGCTTCGCTGGAGGGCAATTCTGGGAGGCGACACCAGATCGGGCCAGCCATCGAAAGAGCGCCACCTTGCGGATCAGACGGAACTGCACCACACGGCTGTTGCATCGGCTAGGACTGAAGCGCGGGCCGCGGCTGATCTGCACACAGAATGATCCTGTGGACGTTGAGGGCACGCCGTGCGAGGAACATGGCGGGTGCGAACCGGGGTACGCAGTGGGGACCGATAATCACGAGCCGCTCGTCCGGCGATTCGTCGAACACATGCGTGACAGCGGTATGCAGGGATAGTAAGCTGGCCCGCCACGGCGTTTTCCAAGTACTCCTCCCGATCCAAATGAAACATTCGTACTGCCGCACGACAAAATGGCGTTCGTGCGGTGGCGAAATAGCTGGGCATTTTGGGCTTTTTGGTAACTCCAATATTACCTACGCCCATACATAACCGGCCGGATCTGAGGAGTGGTCAGCGACGGTAGTCAGGCGCGGAGGAATACCGCACGGTTCGAATACGTGCTCTCTGCCAGCTATTAGCCTGCTCGGCCCGTCCAGACGCGGCACCGTCCCAGCGCACCTATCCGCCGACCAATTGGCCTACGGTGTGATCCCGCGACTCGGATGGTCCGGTGCCGATGATGCCGTGATCTGTCACCAGTGCGATTTCGCCGGCTGCACTAACCCTGCGCACATGCGACTGGGTACCAACACCACGAACCGGGCCGAATACTTCGCGCGACGAAGGAACCTCGCCAGCCCGCTAGCCGACGTCCGAGGCGCTGCCGGGCGCACGCGCGCGATAGCCGCAGCCATCCGAACCGGGCTCGCCAACCACGAGGACGGCCGCCAGTATCGAGACCCGAATTCGGGCCGCCGAGGTTGCGGGCGTTCCTTCCACCCTGTGGTGACGGGTGGTGACCCGCGCAGCCGTGTTGCCACGCAATGCGCAATCAACACCGGAGAGGTAATCGCGCCACCGCAGCAGGGTAGAGACTGAAGCTGCCCGCCGGGCATACCTACGTCACCACCCCCGGCAGTGCGCCGCTGTTCCCCGCGCTGAGGCCGAACTCGCATGAATCCCACGCGGTGCGGCCGTCAGTCGCTGGATTCTCCTTCTCTAGCGGTGAACACCCGCGCCCAAAGCCGCCCGACGCCTGACGCGCGACGGCGGACGGGAAGGCGCGTTTGCCGCGCAGTCTCATCGCCATCAGCACCGACACCCCCCTCGATGATGTCGCCGTGCACATCACCAGCATCACCGTGCCCGGCGTAGGCGATGTCGCCGAGAAGGCCGCAGAGATCACCCGTCTCCGCGCCGAGGCTCAGCGCCTCGAGGCTGCCGCCGGCCAGGCGGCCAGCGACTACGCCAAGGTAAATGCCCCGCGGGGGCGTCCCAGTTCGTGACATTGCTGAGTTGCTCGACATCCCGCCGCAACGCGTCAGTCAGATCGCCAACTCCGCTTACGAAAAATGAGGTGAGCACCTTGCGGTGAGGACGGTATCGTCCCGGTGTGGGGACGAAGGCCGAACGCCGGGCCGCGCGTGAACGCGTAGCCACCTACCACGAGGCGCGACTGGCCGAGCTCATCGAACACGTTACGGCCGCGCTCGACCGCTACCGCACCGGCGAGATCGACGCCTACGCCATCGACGAGACGATCCACCACTATCACCGAGCTGCCCGCGAGCTATGGAAGTTCTGCTGGTCCGGCGGCGGCGGAACACACATCGAGCTCATCGCCCACCTCGTCGATCAATCGGCCACGGACGGCGAAACCATCAACTGGTGGGAACAGGTCACGCCGCGACAAACGCGATTTGATCAACCCCAGCTGAACCCCGACCCACCGATCCGATGACATAAAATTCTCGAACAAAACCGGCCACTCGCCCCCAAGTGAAGTCGGCATGCGCGAACGACTGCCGTCGCGATTAACAACGAGATCAACAGCCCTGAGCCCCAACGAACGTGAGGTCACTGCCGACTTTCGATACCGACGGAGGAGCCAAGCGAAGCGCCCAGAGGTCCTGACACGCCGGTACCGCCCGTCGAGAGTATGGGGCATGTTAGCGACTTGTCAGCAACGTTGTAACCGATGGGTCTCGTCGTTGCGATCCAATGTCGGATAGCAAACGGTGCCAAAGAATCGTGGGTTCGCTTCGGTTTTCATAGTCGTGGTAATGCTTCGGATCCGTCCTCAAAGGCAGCAAAAACAGTTACATAGGCGGTAGCGTCATTGGTTGCTGGCCGGGCTGCCGACGGTATTTGCCACCCCAAGCACTCGGCAACGCCCCAGCGGCGATGTGAGGGGAGACAAAAATGAAGCGCTGCATCGTCGGAGGATCAGCTGCCCTGCTGATGGCCGTAGAGCTGATCGCCTCAGCGCCGCCGGCCAGCGCCGGCTGCCAGTATGGGGGACCCGTTATCAGCAAGTGCGATGGACCCGTCCAGCCTGACGGCACCTGGCAACGTTGCGTGGCAGTTGCCCAATTGATTCCTCGCGGCGCCAGCTCCTACCTAGTGCCCGACAAGCGCTGCGATTTGATGGGTCCTGACCAGCACCCTTGGGATCTCGCCTTCGCCGACCCACCGACGCACATCGACGACTGAGCCGGGAACCCTTCGTGAAACGGGAGAACCATAAGCCAGGGTCTACGCCCGACCCGGTGAAGTGTAGTTAAGCCAATCGGTGACACCATCTGATCAACACGTTTTATCCCGAGCCGCGCAGCTGGACCAATCACCAGTTGCCGACGGCACCATCGTCTTTACCGCCCCGACCGGGGCGTACCTACAGCACCCAGCCTCTGGGCGGCATGTTGTTTCGCGCGCTCAAGCAATCCAGCGGCGAACTACCCATCCGAGTGCTCGACGAGTCGGCCATTACCCGGGCGCTGATGATGCTGCGACGCGAACAAACCCACCAGCAACACCGCCGCGACCGCATCACCGAAGAACGCCGCCAACTACGAATCCCCACCCTTCTGAGGCGGCGGATTCCATGGCCGCAGGCGCGGAGTCCAGGCGGGCACGTTGCGGCGATATTCCTCGTACTGTTCGCCGTACGCGCGGACCAGGGTCGGCTCTTCGTACCAGTGGACAAATGACGCGGTGACGATCCAGCCGATCACCGCGTAGAGCACCAGCCAGGGACTGTCGAATAGCAGTGCCTGACCGAGGATCGCGGTGAGCAGGCCGACGTACATCGGGTTGCGCACAAATCGGTTGAAGCCGCCGACCACGAGCCGCTCGGTCGGCGCCGCGGGCATCGGCGTCCCGCCGGCCTTGGTGAACTGGATGAACGCGTGCACGGGTGGGATCAAACCCAACACGATGAGCACGATGCCCAAGATCACGCGAACCGGCGGGCTGGACCCAGGCATCTCCCAATGGGTGATCAGCCAGGGGCCCAGCCCAACAAACGTGCCAGGGGCCACCACGAAGAAGGCCGCCGAGCCGACCGCGGCGGTGGAAGTTCGCATCTACCCAGTATTGGCCGGGATCTCCGCCAATTGGGTGAGTCGCACACTGTTGCCGGACGGATCACGGAACCCGCAGTCGATGCCGTATGGCATCTCGTGTGGCTCCTCGGTGAACTCGACCCCGCGCGCCTTGAGTTGTTCGTAGCTGGCTTGGCAGTCCTGGGTGGTGAGAAAGACGGTGCCGGCGAAGCCCTTGGCGGTGAGATCGAGCACCTGCTTCTTCGTGGTCTCGTCCATCACGGGCTCACCGGGCACGGCCATCAACACGATGGACACTTCGTCTTGACCGGGCGGGCCAACCGTCAACCACCGGAAATCGAGCTCCGGAAGCGAAACATCTTGGCGCACTTCCATACCGACCCTTTCGGTCCAGTACTTCAATGCCACGTCTTGGTCGTGTACCCACACCTGGGCGCTTGCAATTTTGATCATGGGCACGACGCTACGGTCAGCCGTCGGTGCGCGTCTTCTCCCCGTGTGCTGTCTTCACCCGGCTGTCGGCCCCTGGTCGGGTATCCCTGCGCAGAATGCAACTCGGCACCCGCGCATACACCGAGGCGGGCGGAAGGCTGGCCCGATAGGCCGCCGGTGGCAACCCGTACACCCTGGCGAAGCTCGTGGTGAACGACCCAACGCTCTGCAGGCCGACCAGCACGCAGATATCGGCCACCGACCGGTCG
>JAOPVX010000314.1 GCA_025965975.1 Mycobacterium sp.
GCGCATCACTGGAAAAGCGTTATGGGTCTTCGATCTTCAAGGAAGCCGGCGCATCCCTCGCTGGCAGTTCCTGGGTGAGGAGCTGCTTCCCGGTCTGGACGTGATCGTTCCCGCGATACCGCGTGGCACCACCCCCGCGGTTCTGGATGTGTTCATGCACACCCCGCAGCCCGACTTCGACGACCGGACACCGATCGAGCATCTGGCCGCCGGTGGCGATCCCGCGTTGGTTGCCGGATTCATAGCGGATCTCGGGCGCTGGTGAGCCCACGGCCCAAACCGAAGGCGCCACGAACGCCCCCACAACAGCTCATCAGGGAACCTCACGACATCGCCGACTTCATCGGCACGCTGTGGCGGATCCACCGCACCGAAGGCGAGCACGTGCTGCCCTGGAACACGCTGCGCACCTGTGGGCCGCTGCCGTCGATGCGCTGGGACCCCCACCCGGGCCCTCAGCCCATCTCGGTCGCTGAGGGCGTCCTGTACGCCGCAGCCGATGTCGCAACCAGCCTCGCCGAGGTCTACCAGACAATGCGCGTGATCGACACCCGCGCCGGCGCTCCGGCTCTCACCGCGTGGCAACCCCAACGCAGACTGCGGCTGCTCGACTTGTCGGGAACGTGGCTGCTCCGCAACACCGCGTCTGCTGCATTGCTGGCCGCACCCCGATCCATATGCCGACGGTGGGCCCGCGCCATCTACACGGCCTGGCCTGAACTCGACGGGCTGTACGTCCCGTCCACTTTGACCGGGCGCCCCAACATTGTGCTGTGGAATGCCGCCGCGGACTCGATGCCCACGATGCCGTCGTTCTCCCGGCCCCTCACTCACCCGCTCGTGTGGTCGATCGCGCAAGCGGCGGCCGCCGAGATCGGCTACCACATCCTGTGACTCGTCGAGTGACGGTATGCGCTGCCACACCCGAAGGGCATCATCAGGGCCATGATTTTGAAGAATCCGCGAAAAGCCTCCGTCTTGAGGACGAGGCTGTCGTGAAACGCAGGCGCATCGCCGAGCGAGCGGTCCGAATTGTTCAACCGTCTCGAGGTGCCGCCTCCTCCTCCGCTGTCGGTTCTCAAGGATTGTGGCGGATGCCTACTCCTCTAGCTGCGGGTTTGCAGAATTCTCATCAACATGGCGGACGGGTTTTTCTCATCTTTGTGGCGGATCCGAGAACCACACGGTTGTCCATGAATTCGGTGGACGGTCGATGTCGGCTTGAAGGGTCCGGCTGGTGCACGTGACACAGTCCGCCGCCTCGCTTCTCGGCGGGTGGAACGCTTTCGCGGCCAATCCTCGTGCGGTCAGTCGTCGTCGCACGACACGAAGCCGAGCCCAAAGCAGAATTGCGGTACTACCCTGACGGCGGGACCCGGCAGTGTCCCGTCGTTTCCGTTGGGGTTGCCGGTGCAAGTGTCCATTTCGACGCCGTGGTCCAAGCTGCTGTGACAGACGTTGTTTCCGTTCGTCGAATCGGCTGCCGCGCTCGGTGCGCCACACAGAATCAGTGCGCCCGTAGCCAATCCGGCTACCAGAAGCCGCAGGGCTCGAGACCAAGTCATACCGAGCATGGCGCGTTTCCTTCTTCATTGGCTGCGCCTTCGAGATTACGCCCGGGCCACAGACCAATCCCAGAACACATTTCTAACGATCAGCCGCGCACTCCGGCCGCGCCGTGCAGCCCGGCAGCCTGAACCGAGCGCGGGCGCGTAGACACTAGCGCTGCACGGGCACGACCACGACGTGTGGACCCAGGCCGCCCTCGAGCACTCGAACAAGAGCCCTGTCCGTGGGCTCGGGTAGGGCTACTGGTAGCCGTTTGCCATCACAGCTTTCAGCCTTTGATCGTGCGTGCCGTCAAGCTGTAGCTCAAATTCCTTGTGCGCCCGCATGATCGATTCTGCAGTCGGCTTCGGAAACTCTCCCACCACAACGGCTATCGCCGGGGCGGGTTACGGCGAGCGCAGCACCGAACGGGACAAACTCCCGTCACGGGTATCGTCACCGTGGATTCGACACCCAGACAGGGACATTGGGCTTTGGCGATCCCCAAGCTGCGGCACGGTTCGCACTTCCCGGACTGGCTGGCGGAACGCCGCAAACGCGCCGAGCAGGCGCTGACCACGGGCGTGGTCACCTGTTACCTGTTGGGGGTGTTGACGCGGCGCGCGGGGTCAAGCTTAGGACGTGTTGTGCCCATCCATGGGCTTCCTACTTAGGTACTTCGACCTGAAAAACCCGGATCGCCGTGTTCGGGGCCGAAGGGTGGAAGAACGGTCCAGTGTTGATGGTCGTCGATGGTGCCGATTTCTGATGTCATGTGGTCAGGGCGGCGATCTTGATCAGGTTGTGGGTGAAGATCCCTTGTCCGGTCCAGGTTTTCGCTCCTTCGAGGCTGTCGAGGCGGGTGCGGTCCCAGCCGTATCCGCGTTTGAGGGTGCTGATCCGGCCTTCGCATCCGGTTCGCCATTTGATGGTGCGGCGAAATGCTGGGCGTTTCTCGACCTGCTGGCGGGCGGCACCGGGTCTGCCCTTGCGCGGGATCACGACAGTGCGGACACCCAGGTCGGAGAGGTCGTGTTCGACGGCGGCTTCGCCGTACCCACGGTCAGCGGTCACCGTCGCGGGCGGGCGACCGGACCGGGCAGTGACCCGTTGGATCGCCGGGGCCAATTGTGGTGCGTCGGCGGGGTTTCCGACATGCAGCTGGTGATCCACGACGATGCCGTCGTCGTTGTCGACAACCTGGCCTTTGTAGCCGAATTCGACGGGTTTACCCAACCTGCCCTTGGCGATCGGGCGGGCATCGCGGTCGTGCAGGCTGACCACCCGGGTCGCGCCATCGGGAGTCCTCCCGGCGATCCGCTGCCGGGCCTGCTCGGTGATCTTGGCGGTGGCTTCCAGCAGGGTCGACAGGTGATTGATGGCGCGGGCCAGCCGACCGCGTCGGCGCCCCCCAGCGGCATCCCGCACCCCTGCCTGGGCCAGCTGTGCCGCCTTGGCCTGTGCGCGGCGCAGCGACCGTCGGGCGTTGCCCAGCAGACGGCGCGCGTCGCGAGTGGCGGCCTGGGCCAGATCGGCGAGCTCACCGGTGACCCGCTGCACACCGTCTTTAACGTGGTCGCGGCCCAGTTGGCTGCGCGACCGCAGTTTCGCGGCGATCCCGTGTGCCCGCTTCCCCGCCGCGCGGGAGCGGTCCCGCAGCCGGGTCCGCACCGCCCCGCCGGCGTTGTGGATCCGCGCACCGGCGGCGCCGATCCGTCGAATCGCCTTGGCCAGCAACGCCTCGTTGAGTCCCTGAACCGCGGCGCTTCCGCACCGGGTGCTCAGTTTCATCAACGTCGTCGGATGGGGCACCGCACCGTCCAACGGAATCCGGCAGAACGACTCATACCCCAGCCGGTAACGAAACTTCAGGAACATCAACCGCAGATAGGTTTCCATCGGCGTCGACGGCCGGCCCATCCGCGGGTCGAAGAACGGTACGAACGGTGTGAAAAACACCGGATCGTCCAACAATGCATCGACCCGCGCCAACTCGTCGGGCAACTTCAACAGCTCCGGAGGCAGCACCGCCTCCCACAGCGACAGCTGATCGCTTACAGTACGAATCACGATGGCCTCGAATCCTTCTCGCCAAGGGTTCGAGGCCATCGTCCCAGCTCAATGCGGCCCAGACGCCGCGCCACGCCCAGGGTTTTTCAGGTCGAAGTAGGTAGGGGTGGGCTATCTATTCCCAACCTGCTGGTCGCCGGATCGGGCCAGTCGGTGGATCATAGCCATTTGCTGCGTGCCCGGCCTTGGGCCTGTGCCACACCCACCAGAACACGCCGCCCATCAGCGCGGCCAGCGCCAGCGCTGCGTTCACGTAGTAGGGCGTGTTGTCGCGCGCCGGGGCCATGGGTTGGGCCAGGTTGACCAGGTCCACCCCGTTAGTGACTGGCCCGACACCGGGCGTTTTCTGTGCGGTGGCTAGGTTGATCGCTTTGCCGTCGGGGCTGATCTGCCCGCGCGCTAACGTGGTGCCGTCCAGCATGAAGGAATCCTGCTGGCCCGCCGGCAGGGTGTCGTCGTGGCCGACCACGGTGACCCGGTTGACGAAGATGGACTTGTTGGCCGCGGCCACGTTGACGGAGGCGTTGTCGTAGTACACCGGCTGATAGGGGTGCCAGTCGGGCGGCGGCGGCCCGACGTAGCCATCATAGGGCGGAATCCACGCGCCGCCGTTGAAGTAGCCGGCGGACACGAAGCTGGACCCCAGGGCGACGAACGGGAACACCCCGGCGATGGCGATGTTGAGCACGGTGCGCCCCCCCGCGGGCACCCACACCTCGCGGTAGTCGCCGTCGTAGTAGTACCGGTAGCGCACGTCTTCACCGCACGGGTTGTAGAAGAACGGGCGGCGGTAGGGATCGTAGTCCACGTAATCCCACCGGTCGGGTCGCCAGTTGTTGACGGTGATGTTGGTGTTGTTCTGGATGTTGACTTGCTGGATGTTGGTGATCTGGGTGTTGATATTGGTGATATTGGTGACATTCACCGGGGGCGGGGCGGCCGGGTCGACCACAACCGCGGGGGCCACCTTCGCAGCCTCGATCACCGCCGCGTCCTTGACCGGCACCGCGCTGGGCTGGGGCACCACCAGCTGGTTGGCAGCGGTCACCGCGGGGGACGAGCTGGTGCTGGGCACCACCGCCGTGACCGTCGTTCCACCGGTGACAATAGCCGTTGTCTTCAACGTGGTGCTCACCGCCGCAGATGATGACTGGGGCGTGTTGGACGCACCAGACTCGGTGGGCAGCGGCACCCCGGAGGTGGGATTGCTCGACGGTGTCGGGTTGGCCGGCACCACCGCACCGGTGGTCACCGCCGCACTCGCGGGGGTCGTCGCTGCCGGTGCGGGAGTCGAGGTCGTTGCCGTGGCGCTGGGGACGGACACCGCCGTGGTCGCCCCTTGGGTCGTCGTCGGCGGCACCGTGGTGTCGATCGCCGCGCGCGGAGCTTGGGTGGTCACCGGATTCTCGGTCGTCGGCGCGACGGTCGGCGTGTACGCCGGGACTGTCCGGGTGGGGGTCTCCACCGGCGGCGGCGTGTAGGTCGTGACCGGAGGCTGATAGGTCTGAACCGGAGCCTGAGTGACCGGCGGCGGTGTGTAGGCCGGGACCGTCTGCGTCGGGATCGGCGGAGCCTGTTGGGTCGGCGTGTAGGCCGGGGCCTGCTGTGGGCCAGCTGGGCTATAGCCCTCGACGGGGGCGGGCGCGACCGTGGTGGTGGGGTCATACGGGGTGGCCTGCGCTACCTGGGCAGCCAGCAAGGCATTGGGAGCGATGACCGCGAACACGGCCACCGTCCCGAGAATCTTCTTCACACTCGTGCATCTCCTTTCCTCGCGTAAACGTTACGGAAAGGTGTTCTTGTTTGCCCTGGCCGCGCGTGACGACAAAATTCACCCGATCAGCAGCGGTCGTCCGCGTCGTCTGCAAGGGACGACGACTTCGCCGGCTCGGTGGACATCGGAGGGCGCACCGTCTACCTCACACATGCGTGAAGACCCACTGACTGACAAATCGCCAACCCCCAGGCGAGACGATCCAGACCATCGCCGCATCTCAGACCAGCAACCGTCCGATTAGCAGTCGGCGATTCCGTGCGGCTCTGCAGCGCTGTCCCTGAAAGCGTTGGATTTACGTGGGCTCGGCGATGTTGCCAATATCGCTGGTATCGGCGTGGCCGGACCCTCCGCTGAACGTGCGCCACGGAACGGCACCGAACAACCTCATCGGCGACATGTCCCTCGGGGCACCGACCGCTCCTCCCCCGCCGCCGATACGCACGACCGCGGAGCTAAGGTCGACCTGAACCGAATCCGACACGTCCATCCCACGGCGGTTCAACCACCGCAAGATCAGCGTGTCACTGCGACCACCGAGTCGTCGAAGACCGGCCATCGCCGCCACGAAACCTAGATCCGGTAACCAGATTCTCATCTTTATGGCGGATCCGCCATCTTCACGCCACGAAGATGAGAATTACGCCATCTTGGATGAGAACCGACAGTCGTCGTTGTCGGTTCTCAAAGATTGTGGCGGAGGCCGTCTGCCCTACCTGCTCGTTTGCAGAATTCTCATCATAATGGCGGACGGCTCTTTCTCATCTTCTTGGCGGATCCGACAACCACACGGTTGTGCTGCTTTGTGGAAGCAGCTCAGAACCATGCGCTTTCGGTGGTGGGTCGGCGCGCGGCTCTCTCCCGCGAGAGCGCGGCCTTGGCTTCGCGTGTCATTTGGTCGGTGAGCACTTCGATCGCGCCGGTTTCGACACCGTCGAGTGCGAGGCCGGCGATGATGGCGGGGTCGGTTTTCACGGCGTCGATCTCCGCGGTCATGTCGGTGTCCATGAAGCCGATGTGTAGAGCGGTCACCGAGACGCACTGTGGCTCGAATTCTTCGCGAACGACGTCCGTTTGAGCCCACAAGGCTGTCTTGGCGGCCGCGTACGCGCCGAGCACGCTGGGGTGCAGTCAGGACAACACCGAGACGACGTTGAGTACGGCGCCGGGGGCGTTGGCGATCAGGTGCGGTGCGAAGGCCCGGGTAACCGACAATGTGCCGAAGTAGTGTGACTCCATCGGATCCGCCGAGAAGAGTTGCCGAGCTGGCCATCCCGGCATTGTTGATCAGGATCGTGACGTCGTCCGCGAAGGCGGACGCGGCTGCGACTGACGACGGGTCGGTGATGTCCAGATAGATGGCGGTGACCCCTGGCGTGGTCACGGTCTCCGGCCGCCGCCGTATACCTTGGCCGCGCCTCGTTCGACGAGCTGTTCGACGAGCCGCTCACCGAGTCCTCGGTTCGCTCCGGTAACCAGCGCGGTGGCTCCGTTGATGTGCATGAGTGGCTCCTTGGATGAGGTGTGGGTGGTTTTGTGGCGTCGTCACCAGAACTAGTTGTTGGCAGGCTGCGCGACACGGGTGGCGTGCATCGTGATCGGCACTCGCAGGATCTTTGAGATCGAGCACAGCTTGCGCGCGTCATCGGCGATCTGCTGGAACTTCTCGTCGGTGATGCCGGGCATGTCGGCAGCCACGATCAGATGGATTCCCTCCACGGAGTAGCCGTGGCCGTCGGAACCCTGGTCGTCGGTTCCCATCGTGAGTTGCGCGGTGGTGTGGATCGATTGGACGGCGACGCCGTTCTTGCGGGCGATGTTGGCCAGGGCGTGGTTGTAGCAGCCGGCGTGACCAGTCACCAGGAGCTCTTCGGGGATCGCCCCCGGCGCCCCCTCGAACCGGCTGGCGAACGTGTAAGGAGCAGTGCGGATGGTTTCGGTGGTCTCGGTGGACAGGGTGCCGGTCCCCTCGAAGAACGAGCCGTTCCACTGTGAGCTTCCAGCGACGATTGTCGTGGTGATCCTTCTCGGAATTGGTGGTGGGGGTGTGCTTCTGATCCGGACTGGATCAGGAGGGGATGGCGCTGGTGACGTCGGCGATGTCGGCACCGAGGTGGTATTCGAGGGTGGATTTCTGTTGCAGGCCGCCGTCGAACAGCGCTTTGGTGACGGATTGGAATGCGGGTGTGCCGACTGCTCCCCAGAAGGCGTCGGAGTGCAAGGGGTATTCATCGTCGGGCAGGCGGGTGTACTTGTTGATGAAGGCCTTGATCTCCCCGAGCGCGCGATGGTCCCAGCGTGAAACTCGCCTGGCGTAGTCGTCGACGAAGGCCACGAATTCGGTGTCGGGAATCGCACGGTTGACGTAGCCGTACCGTTCGGCGGTGTCTGCGTTGAAATCGGCTCCGCCGAGGAGAATTTCGAAGGCACGCCCGCGCCCGACCAGCGCTGGCAGGCGGCCAGCGGCCCCGCCGCCAGGCACCGCCCCGAAGCCGACTTCCATCTGGCCCAGAATGGCTTTCTCGCGGCTGGCGAAGCGGATGTCGGTAGCCAGGGCAAATTCGCTGCCCGCGCCGCGGGCGATGCCGCGCACGGCGCTAATGGTGACGGCCGACAGCTTGCTGATCCGCACGGTGATGTCGACCCAGGCGGCGTACCCGGTGGGGCTCGGGAGTGCTTCGGCCAATGCGGGATCCGCGGCAAGGTCGTAGTGCGCGAGGTAGAAGTCGGGGTCGGCGCTGTCGAACACCACGACGTTGACGGTGTCGTTGGATTCCAGCTCGGTGAGCAGGCCTTTGAGGTCGCGCATCATGTCGGGTCCGATGACGTTGACCGGCGGGTTGTCGAAGGTGACTCGCCACAGCGTGGGCGACTCTTCAGTCAGGCGAAGGTGGGTCGGGGCGAAGGTGTCGGTGAAGGACATGGTCGAACCGTAAACCTCTAACTTTGATTTGTCTAGTCAGATGGGATATGGTCAGCATCGTGATCGAGCAAGTCGCCCGATCGGTGCGGACCGGATTCGAAGCTCGCCACCTCTCAATGTTGTGTTTTAAGAAGATTTTCCGTGACTACGACGCTTTGCGCCCACCGCTCGACACTGTCGGGATACGCCCAAGGGTGCCGAGTCAACCCAGTTTTCAGACCGGATTTGGCTTGGAATGTCAAAGTGAGTGCGTAGACCATGCCTCTACGCATGAAGAATCGAAGGAGCCCTCATGTCCAATCAACCCGTCGTCTTCATCCACGGTCTGTGGATCCACTCCGCCGCCTGGGAGCCCTGGGTCGCGCTCTACCGTGACGCCGGCTACGAGCCCCTGACTCCGGGCTGGCCGGGCGACGGCGCCACCGTGGAAGCCACTCGGCGCGATGCATCCGCGGTCGCCGGCTACGGCCTGGCTGACATCGCCGAGCACTACACGAAGATCATCGTCGACCTCCCGTCGCGCCCCGTCGTGGTTGGCCACTCCTTCGGGGGATTGATCGCCCAGCAACTCCTGGCCAGCGGCCTGGCTAGTCACGCGGTCGCGATCGACCCGGGACCCCCGAAGGGTGTCACCAAGGTGCCGCTGAGTCAGATTCGAGCGGCTCTGCCCGTCTTGCGGAAGAAGTCCAACCGTGAGGCCGCGGTCACGTTGACCGAGCGCCAGTTCCGGTACAGCTTCGCCAACGCCCTCTCCAAAGATGAAGCGCGCGAGCTCGTTCGACGCTGGAGCATTCCCGGGCCCGGCAAGCCACTGTTCGAAGCCACCTCCGCCAAGAAGGACCCGAACTCACCGGCCGCGGTGGACACCGCGACCAGCGATCGCGGACCACTGCTGATCACCGGCGGCGCCAAGGACCACCAAGTGCCCGAGGCGGTCACGCGTGCGGCCTACCAGCTCTACGCCGGTTCGCGGGCGATCACCGACTACCACGTGTTCCCCGACCGCGGCCACTCGCTGGTCTTCGATTCTGGCTGGCGCGAAGTCGCCGACTACACCTTGGCCTGGCTGGGCCGGCACTGAACCACGCCGTGCTCACCGAGTTGTGTGTGTGATCGAGTCGGGCAACAGATCCCACCTGACTTGAATTATCCAAGTCAGGTGGGTACGCTCAGTTAAGTGGCAACGAAGAGCGTCGACGACTGGAAATGCTCAGTCGCGCGGAGCATGACGGTCCTCGGTGAACGCTGGACGATATTGATCCTGCGCGAGGCGCTGCTCGGTACGACACGATTCGTCGACTTCGAACGCAATCTCGGCCTGCCCCCCGACCGGCTCGCCGATCGCCTGGCCACCCTCGTCGACTACGGCGTCATGACCAAGGAGTCCTACCAGGAACCCGGCCAGCGCCGGCGCCCCTCCTACCACCTGACGCCCGCCGGCCGCGACCTACACGTCCTGATCGGCGTGCTCCAACAATGGGGCGACCAACACCTCCCCCGCCCCGAGGGCCCCACCATGGTCCGCAAGGCGCGGCGCACCGCGCGCCCCGTCCACGTCGCCTTCATCGACGACCTCGGCTACGAGGTCCCCGCCGACGACGTAGCCACTATCCCCACCGGAAATTGAGTCAGACCTGACCGTTCGCCAAAACTCACGGCAGGCGACGAACGAACTGGCACAACAGCATTGACCCTCTCAGGATACCGCCAGATGGCGAGAGCCGACATCAGCGGCAGCGGGCCCCGCCCACACAGCACTCCGACGAGGTCCTTCCCAGTACTCCCACCCAATCTCCTCCTCGATCGAGAAGGCCTGAAATCATCGCCGCGAATATCTAGGCACGCTAATCACATTCTCATCTTCATGGCGGATCCGCCACTCCTCCGCCATTACTGTGAGAACTCCGCCATCTTGAATGAGAACCGACATTGTTTGTAGGTTCTCGAACTGCGTGGCGGATGGCGATACCTCTACCTGCGGGTTTGCAGAATTCTCATCAAAATGGCGGACGGCCTTTTCTCATCTTCGTGGCGAATCCAAGAACCGTACGGTCGTGCACAACTCGACTGCAAGACCGAGGCGTTCCTGCTTGGTAATGACCGCTCGGTCCACGGCGTCTCGGGCCGGAGGACGAGACTTGAAATCACTGGGTTATGAGCGAACCGGTCACAGTCTCGCCCGGCGCGTTTCATCCTATACCTCCATTTCAGAGGCATTCTGTCGAGTTGCGTGGAGTTCGAAGCGTTGGTTGTTGCAGTACACCTGCCACCGTCACTCGACCCGGATGGGCAAGCGGGCTGGGGCAGCCGACGCGCGGAATGCGCCGAAAAATAGTCCTCAAAAATGTGTCCCCAGTCACGGGGGGTCGTGCTCCTACACATGACAGGGCCCACCCGGGGCCGCTGCAACACCAGATGAGGAGCACTAGAGATGAGCACTAACTACACCACCGAGCTGATCGCATCGGCGAAACGGCAGTCCATCGGCAAGCGTGCCGCGATGGCGGCGCTGCTGTCCGGCGGTATGGCACTGGCCGGATTGGGGCTGACGTCGGGTACCGCGCAGGCCCAGCCCGCCCCTGCGCCGCAGCACTATGGGTACGACTACGAGTACTGCTCGTGGGCCTTCTGGGACTGGGATCACTGCCACTTCTACTTCGACCAGTACGACTGGGACCACCACGAGCACCACGACCACGAGCACAACCACTGACTGGTAGTGGCGACAAACCGCCTTCGCGGCCAAGCCCTCAGCTTGCCCCGAAGCCTGCGGCGGCAAGTTGTCGACCCGCAGCCGGACCCGGGTGTCGATCCGGGTCCGGACTGCGCCCGGTCCACGCCTTTGAATAGTCAAATCTGCCAACGCCGATGCACATTCATCGGCACATCTGTTTGCCCTCGTCGGACTACCATCACGGGGTACCGACGATCGATCGGTATGGGGGCCCATCTCATGACCGCAGTGCCCGACTGGGACATCGCCAGTGACGCCGAGTTGGTTGGCGCCGCGCTGACCGGTGACCGCGGAGCGTTCGCGGGCATCTACGACCGCTATGCCGAACGATTGCACGACTTCTGCGTGGGCATGGTCCGAGATCGCGACGCCGCCGCGGACTGCGTCCAGGATGTGTTCTGCACCGCGGCAACAACCTTGAACCAATTGCGCGAACCCGAAAAGCTGCGGCCCTGGCTGTACGCGATCGCACGCAACGAAGCGCTGCGCCGCATCCGGCAACGTCGCCGCGAAGAACCGTCCGACGAACTGCCCGACGCGGCATCCCGCGATGCCGGACCGGACACGCTGGCAGCCCGCAACGAACTGGCCAATCTGATCGCCGAAGCGGCCGGCGGGCTGTCCGACCGTGACCGTTCGGTGCTGGAGTTGGGTTACCGCCACGGACTGGAGGGCCCCGAACTCGCCAACGCCCTCGGGGTCAGCACCGCCAACGCCAAGAAAATGGTGCAACGGCTACGCGACACTATGGAACGATCCCTGGGCGCGCTGCTCGTCGCCCGCCGCGGCCAAACCAGTGGGAACAGATGCGTCGAGCTGTGCGCAATTCTCGAGGGCTGGGACGGAACCTTCAATATCCTGATGCGCAAGCGCATCGCCCGTCATATCGAAACCTGCCCCACTTGCGAGCAGGACCGTCGGCGGATGGTCAACCCGGTCGCGCTGCTCGGTGGCGCGCCGGTGTTCATCCCCGCACCCGCATGGCTACGCGACCACACGCTGAGTCAGGTTCAGCTGACGTCCGCTGGCACGAATTTGAGCAACGCCAACCCCAACGCACCCACGCAGGCGCGACCCTCGCTGCCGGACGCTCCCAGTGAGCGATTGAGCATCGCCGCGGTCGACGGACATGAGGCGGGGGCCGAGGAGGAAGGCGGCGTCGACGCCCAGCCCGTCGGCCGGGTGGTGCTGATCATGTCGCTGCTGATTGGAATTCCACTGATCGCCTTGGGACTGACTATCGCCTGGCAGTATGAATCCAACGCTCCCGTCAGCCCGATCGGGGTGACCGGCACTGTTCCCCCGCCGTCCAGTCGCGCACCCGCCGGCGCGGCAACCACAACCAACCCGGCCCCGCAGCCACCCGGTCCGACCACTTTCGCGACGGTTCCCGCCAGGCCGACGACGCCGCGTCCAGCGCCGCCAATTCCGCCGACGCAACAGTCGCCGCCATCCCAGCCGCCGGCCCCGCCAACCGCGTACGAGCCGCCGCCACCGCCTCTGCGACATCGGCCGCCCATCACCGAAGAACCCCCGCCGTCCAGCGAGGCGCCCCCACCACCGGTCATTACCGATCAGCCCACACCGTCGAGCGGGATGCCTGTGCCGCCGGGGCGGCGACCCCCGGTCATAGTGGGTCCGGTCACGCCGGCGCCGGTGACGACAACGGGCCCTGTAATCGGGTAGCCCCGACTGTCGGAGTGTCTTGTGGCGGCTACTCCCGAATCTGAAAAAAGAAAGTTCTCCAAAAGTTGTCCCGATGCGTACGCGTCGCTGCTCCTACCTGTAAGAGCGGCCCACCCAGGGCGGCGAGCACGACACAGGAGCACGCCATGTCCACCAACATCACCGCCACACTGCCGAACCTGGCGTTCTCTTCTGACGTGGCCACCGGACCCCTCCCTGCGGCGCCGACAATGCCGATCGGTGCCCTGGCCTGGTCAGCAGAAGAACCCGTCGACCAGCCCCGCACGCCGGCCCCCGTTATCTCGACGAGGAAGCCGCGACCCACCCGAACCACCCGCGCAGCGTTCGCCGCGATGCTGTTCGGCGCGGTCACTGTGGGTGCCGCGCTGGGTGCAGTCGCGCTCGGTGGCAACGACTCGCCTTCGACACCCCCGGCCGTGGTCGACCGTACCGAATCGGCTCCGTCCATCCCGCCGGTTCCTGCCCCGACGCCGACCGTCAGCCAGGCCGTCGTCCCGGCCGGTGCCGCTGAGGTCACGATCCCAGCCGTCGCCCTGCCGAAGATCGTTGTTCCCACGCATCAGGTCGCCTTGCCGCCTGATAGCGCACCTGACACCAGCATCATCGTCGGCTACCCGGTGTACAACGGCGGCGACCCAGCGAAGCCCACGGAGCACCACGACTGGGACCACCACGACCGCGACCACCACGACCGCGACCACCAAGACCACCAAGACCACCAAGACCAAAAACACTGATCACCAATCCGCGGAACCACCCCTCCCCCTACCCGGCCAGTACGGTAAGCAGCAGGTCGGGCAGGCGATGCGGACGACGCGATGGGGCCAGGTCAAGGTGGACTGGCCTCCGTTGGTTGGCCCAGTAAACTGGGTCAGGTCAACACCCCCGCGATGCACGGGCCGCTCAGCATTCCGATGGTGCTCAACAACTCGTAGCCGAAGCTGTTTCACCCTGAGAGAGTCTCACTCCCCGGCGTGCAGTCGCCGGCAGATTGTTCGTTCTACGACAGATAAATTGCGCGAAATGCGGGGATGTTCGGTCAATGTATCTGTCGCATCGCAGGTAGAGCCTTTCTCTGCGACACCGACCTCCCGCGTTCTCACCTGTACGCAGTCGAACCCACTCCTGCTCATCGCCTGTGTTCACGATCGTGGTTTTGCTGCGCCAGCCGGTCGGAAGCCTTCGGCGGCAAGCCACGCTCGGGCCCGCCCGCGCTGGCGCTCATTGGATAGCTGGTAGTAGCGCTCTAGCTCCTGGGGCCAGCGTGAGAGCACATCTTTGAATCGACGGAAGGCGCCTGTCCCGGTGATCGCAATCTGCAGACGGTCAACGATTGCAGGATCTTCCATCGTGGCTATGAACAGTTCCATATCCCGGTAGCCCTCGCGTGAGCCTTCGTGCGCCACGTGGAGCCAGCGGTCCTCGTCGTCCTGGTCTCCGTCATCCTCGTCGCACTCCATGCTCTGTGGCCAGCATTCGCCGGACCTTAGGTCGATGCGGCCGCCGCCGCAGAGCGGATCGTCTTCTAGTAGCGAAGCCAGCTCCTCGAGATCGACTGGGAGTGAGCGAAGTAGCGGCGTGGGGCCCTGGCCCAGGGCCGCCTGGAGCTGGTCGGCCAAGTCCTCGTCCCCATCCCAGCATCGTTCCCGCAGCGCCGCCGCGCATTGTGCGGCCAGTTCGACCGCTCCCTCTACATCCTGGGTGACGGCGTCCAGCAGGCCATCGCCTGCTAGCTGCAGCACCTCCCCGGTCAGCCGTCCGCACACCACGCCCACCACGGACCCGTCACCGTTGTAAACCGCACTGCGTAGCGCCTTGACAGCCTCGGCGTCCCACTGGCTCACAAGGCAACCGTAATCAGCGGCCAAAGAACCCATAAGTTCGAGTCCCAGTGCGGCCTGGATGGCATCGTCACCGTCGCGGCCGAACTAGTCGCTGGCCAAGAGCGGCTCGGCTTCCTTGATGGTGAGCGGCACACTACCGACGCTCAGTGTCCCCGCCCCGGCCTTGGTCACCAGAACCTCGGCGCCCGTCGTGTCGACATAGCGCTTGCCCATCAGGCTGCCGCCAAGCAACCCCAGATCCGCCGTCGGAATGTGCTTGAACAGCCTGAGCGAGCCCACGGCCGGAAGTGGCCTATGGCCTCCTGCTCACAAGCTCCGTTGATGAACTTCGGGTTCTGACAACAAGGTTCGCCGATAACTTCGCCATACGTCAGCGAGGGTGTTATTGCGCCGTGCTGCAACGGTTTCGCGTTCACCGCGTGATGAATAATATGTATTATCCATCACGAATTGCTCCGTTTCATCAGATGAATCACGGATACGGCGCCCCTTGCGGCCGGCGGCCACCTTGCTCTGGTGACGGAAAACTGTTGCCGATCTGTGGATTTGGACTCATTTGCCGTCTGTCCAGGGTTGCCCGCCCGTCGCGTGCTGCCGACACGCCGGGGCGAATTGTGTGGAAGGCGATGCACCTACCTGCAGGGACAAGGAAGTGATTCACTGGATGATTCAATGATGCATTGGATGAGACGGGTCTAGAGGCCGTTGTTCCCGTCGATAAGAGCGGTCGGGTGCGCCTGGTCGGCTCGGTTCCCGTATTGCATCCGGAGGCCCAGACCGTCTACGAGATGCTCGAGGGTTGGCGCAATCAGCAACTGTGTCGCAAACTTGGATCATGACACGATCGCGGGGCGCTGCTTGATTTGCTCGCCGCGATGAGACGATGCCACATCAGACCAGCAACGAACTCGCCTGCCCATGTGAGCTCTCGAACTCACCATGCCTGCACCTAACAGCCGAGTCAGACTCAGCCGTGTTCACTTCCACCCCGGACGGGTCGAATGCCCGTACCACCCTGCAAATACGGCGGATTCGAATATGGAGGGTTACCGGTATCCGATGCGTGTCGCGCCGTTTCACCGGTGCGCCGCATACCGGCGGGCGATGCGTCTGGAGTTGGCTTTCTTCGATGCGGCACTCCACTCCGGCTGAGCACCAGGCCGGCGCGCTACCTTGGGCCAGGGTCAGACCACCACGTCGTGCTCATCGACGATTCGTTCGACAATGTGCACGTTCTGGTCCCGACGACCTGACCCCATCGGTGGGCGTGCGCTACGCCTCGTGGTCGACGATGTGGACGGCCGCCTCTTCGGCCGAGGCGGCGCCCCCGTCGATACCGACGTCACGCGCCAGCAGGTCTGATTCGTCGTCCTCGTCAACCCCCTCGTCGGGCGCGACGAGTCGGCCCGCGCGGCGGTCGCCCGCCTCTTCGTCTTCGGTGAAATCGGAGCCGGGGTCTTCGTCATCGCCGATCTGCATGGCCGGATCAGGCTCCTCCTCGGAGAGAAGTTCATCCAGGCTTTCGTGGTCTCGGGGTTCCTTCCACTTCTCCGGAGGCGAATAGCCCTCGTCCAGGATGTCGTCGACTCCCCGGTTGACGAGGGTGTCCTCCTGGGGAAGCTGATCGTCGTCATCGATGCTGTACTGGCCCGCCGACTCTTCGGGGGTCTCGGGGCTGTTCATCATTCAACGATGTCACATCGCGCACGCAGTACCCGGCTGAGATAAGCGCGCACCTGCCGATCCGTGCAGTGCCCCGGAGAGTTGGTGGCGAGCCGAGATGCCCAGCTTGGGCAAGGTGCGGCACAGGTGCGAGCGCAACAACCCGGCGAGTT
Source organism: Mycobacterium sp. (assembly GCA_025965975.1). Lineage (GTDB taxonomy): Bacteria > Actinomycetota > Actinomycetes > Mycobacteriales > Mycobacteriaceae > Mycobacterium. Next base: position 16,436 of record JAOPVX010000314.1, read on the forward strand.
CGAACTGAACCTCGCCGACAGCATCGGCTCCGACCGCGATTGATGCACACCTACGATGAACCTCATGAACGAGGACCTCGTCGTCGCCGACGTTCCTTTCACCCACGACCCGTGGGCGGCCGCACGGGCCCGCTACGACGGGATGCCTTACCGCCGCGTGGGAACCTCCGGTCTGCTGCTGCCGGCGATCTCACTCGGCCTTTGGTACAACTTCGGTGACAACCGGCCGTTCGATACCCAGCGCGAAGTGCTCCGCTGCGCCTTCGATCGCGGTATCACGCATTTCGATCTTGCGAACAATTACGGGCCGCCCTATGGCTCAGCCGAGGAGAATTTCGGCCGAATGCTCCGACGGGACTTCAAGCCGTACCGCAATGAACTCATTATCTCCACCAAGGCGGGATGGGACATGTGGCCGGGCCCCTACGGTCAGCTCGGCGGCCGCACCTACCTGCTCGCAAGCCTCGACGAGTCGCTGGACCGGCTTGGACTCGACTATGTCGACATCTTCTACTCGCACCGCATCGACCCAAAGACGCCGCTGGAGGAGACCATCGGCGCCCTCGACACCGCGGTGCGGGCGGGCAAGGCCCGCTATGTCGGCATCTCGTCGTATTCGGCCACCAAAACAGCAGAAGCAGCGGCGATCGCGCAGCGGCTGGGCACCCCGCTGGTGATCCACCAGCCGTCATACTCGATGCTGAACCGTTGGATCGAGGGCGATCTCATTACCGTGCTCAACAACGCCGGCATGGGTGCAATCGCCTTTACCGCGCTCGCCCAGGGTCTGCTCACGAACCGCTATTTGGACAAGCCCGCTGCCGACATCGCCCGCGCGACCGAGCGCCCGACCTTCGACGACGAGCTGGTGACCGACAAGGTGCACGAGCGGCTGCAGGGACTCGCCGGAATCGCTGAGCAGCGCGGCCAGTCGCTGGCGCAACTCGCACTCGCCTGGGTGCTCCGCGACCCGACCGTCGCGTCCACTCTGGTCGGCGCATCCAGCGTCGCGCAGCTGGAGGAAAACCTCGGCGCCCTCGACAACCTGGAATTCACAGCTGAGCAGCTGAGAGAGATCGACCGTTACGCTTCAGATTCCGGCATCGACCTATGGCGGGAGAGCTCCGAGCTGTAGTGGGATACCGGCGAACTGTGTGCACGCTCCGCGTACTCGTCGGGTTCCCGTGTACTGGCCATATGCTGCAGGCCCGTACTATTAATGTTGGCCCTGTTCTCTCGCTTTGTCCCGCAACGCCTTCCAGTGTTGCCCTCGCAACCGATAATTCAAAAACAATAATTCGCAGTCGGCGGGCACGGCCCCCGAACCCGCCCCTACGCGTGGTCTTCACCCGAGAGCTTTTACCCCTTAAGGGCCGCGGCTGCAGCGCCATGTGAAGTGGGTCATACACGATGACATCAACGATCGCGCTTACACGCGCTGCTCTGACTACCGGGCTGAAGTTCATGCCAGGTTCCCAAGCGATATGTAACAGCGGGAGTCTGGCCACGTTCAGTCCTCGGCATTGTGGGGTTGTTGAATTGAATGCCAGACAGGCATGGGCCGTACTGGCCGCCGGCGTGGTGGGCTACGAAGTCGCCTGCAAGGACGGCCAGCTACTCAGTGAAGGTGTGGACGAGTGGCTGGTGTCGAGGCCGATTCTGACGCGTGCGGTGATAGCTGCACTCGCGCTCCATCTCGGCAACGCGCTAGCAGAACGTTTGACATTGTCTCCCTTACTTTCTCGTCATCAGAAATTGAGCAGCCGCTCGTTCTCGTGGAGCACAGTACGGCGCCCGTCGCTGAACCGTATGCGTGTCGGCGCAACGGTGGCGGTCATCGTGTTCTGCCGATATCCATGGCTGCCAGCATTGCGCCGAGAGCCGCGAAAGTCCGCACCACTGACGCCCATTCACCACCGTCGCCAGCGGTCATCTATGCCCGCCTGCCAGCTGCAACCGACGTCGCCGGCATGCAGTCGCAATAGGTGGCGACAGAACGCATCCAGGGCGGAAGACATAGCTTCCGCCCTGGATGCGCGCTGACCGGTCGATGGTTAGCGACCCCCTCCGTGATGGAACAGCAGGCCGCCCCCATACCCATACCCATACCACGGGTATTGCAGCTGGCCCGCCTGCAGCGCCGCCGCACCCGGCGTAGCGGTGACCTGTGCGTTGCCAGGTGTCTCAACCACGGACGAATCAGCCGAGGCAATGGGGGCGAACCCAATCGCTGCCGCCATGGCGGCCAGGGCAATCGGTGCAATGATCCGCATCTTCATATTCATTTCCTCCTTGATCAAGCGGTGAGCGTCCGATCGACGATCCCCGCCCGTGAAACTGAACGTTCGGTTTCTGTATGGAGCAACAGCTAAGCCAGGCGCATTACGTCCCGAAGATGTCGGTGATCTCAGTCACCGATGGCGAGTCCGCGCATCGCGGCGTCGACGATCGCGTCGGCCGCGGCTTCGTTGAGCGGCGCGTGCCCAATGAGGAGTCGGTACAGCGGTGGCCCGAACACCAGGTCAATCGCGGCATCCGGGTCGACGTCGGCGCGCAACTCACCGCGCGCAACGCCGCGGTCCCAGATCGCTCGTATCAATTCGCGCCGACGTGCCACCAGATTGTCCCGCAGCTCCTTCTGCACAAGCGGATTAGATTGGCCCTCGCCGATAAGCTGCGCGTAGACCCGGCCTGTCGGCCCGCAGTAGAAGTGGACCAAGCCGCGGAGCACGCTGCGGAAATCCTCGCGTGCCGAGCCGGTGTCGGGGTCAAAAGATTCGGCCATTATCTCCGACAGGAACGCCTCGACCGCGACCGCGTGTTTGTTGGGCCACCACTTGTAGATCGTGGCCTTGCTCACTCCGCTGCGGCCGGCGATCTCCTCAGTCGTCATTGCTTGCGCGCCGACCTCGTGCAGCAATTCCGATGTCGCCCGCAACACTGCCGCGCGGGATTGCTCGCTGCGCGGCCGGCCTTGCCGGATCCGCGTCGGTGCATCCGGCGAATTACTGAACGAAGGGTTCACCCGTCTTACTATCGGCCACTTCCCCGGTATTGCAACCGGACACCAGATGCACGGACTCCCCTCTTCTATTGGCACCTGATGCTCACGGCCCTGGCCTGAAGCGGCGGTGGGGGCAGCGGGCGAAGGACAATAAGCCATGACCCCCGTCGGCCAGCATCGATTCGCTCGCCTCGTCGATCCAGTGCGCGTCCTCGATGACGTAGAGCACCGGTTCGGTGCGGCAGCGATGCGGCGTTGATCAGCGCGGTCAGCCCCGCCGCCGCGCATCCGGATCGATCTTGGGCAGCTCAGCGTCGGGATCGGAAATCCCTAGCAGTACACCGCGCGATTGTGCTGTAAGACCTTGAATCTGGGCTTCATTTTCACCGCCGCGTGGTTGGTCGTGTGGTCACCGCGAGCATTCAGCCGATGGCGTCGCCGGAACGGTCAATTGCCGCCACGCGACCGTCTGACTCACGGACACGGTGTCGGATGTCGATGGCGGGTCGCTAATCCCCCCGTCCAGGAGATTGCGGAGGACGGCCGCCATACCAGGTGGCACCACGAGAGTGATGTCCTTCGCGTTATCGCCCCGTCGACGGACGCGAAGCGGAATGTGAAGGCCGTCCTTCTCGGCGTGACTGAATTCCCGCCCGGGCCACATATCCGCGGACATCAAGCGCAGGTTGAATCCGGTTTGCGGACGCCACCGACCTGTATGCGGTCCATGCCGGGTTCTACCGCAACGTGCGCGCGACCCGGCTCGAGGTGGTCGCGGCGCTGATGCGGGCGCTCGAAGGGCGCTCCGTGGCTGCGCTGCCGGCTCGGCGTGGGGCTGACACACCGGCACTGCGATCAAGCCACGTGAGTACACCACTCTCATGGACGCACTTCGAGCCGTGAGGCCGGGTCATCTAATGAGCTCATGTACCGATGTATTGACAATCTGTCAAGGCATGTCCAGACTTCACTCACTCGGTAAGCCGGCGCGGGCGGACGCTTCCGTCCCGCGCCCGGAACGGGTGTGGTTGCACTAACGGAGAAGGCACATGGCAGTCCCAGCAGCGATCAATCCCTCCGCCGATTCAGGCGTGGCTGTAGCTGCGGCGAGCAGCTATTACGCCCCTCCGCTGCGGGCGGCGATTGTGGGCACCGGCGGGATTTCCCGCATCCACGGCTGGCGTTTGCAGGACCTCGGCTCGACCGTCGTCGGCGTCTGCGGACGCGATGTCACAAAGGCCCGTTCGTTGGCAAAGGAGTTCCGTCCTGCCAGCCAGCCAGACGAGCAGGCCCGTCTCATTTCGACCAGCTCGCCGGCGGGTGCTTTCGATGATCTCGGCGCCATGCTCGACGAGACCAAGCCCGACGTGTTGCACGTCTGCAGCCCGCACGGACTCCACGTCGCACACGCCGTCGAAGCGGTCAAGCGCGGAATCAACGTAATCATCGAAAAACCCATGGCGACTGAGGAGGCCGACGCGGAGGCCCTGATCGCCGCCGCGATGGAAACCGGCGTCCACGCGGCCGTCTGTCTGACCAAGCGGTCGTATCCGATGGTTGCCGAGTTGCGCGCACGTATCTTGGCCGGCGAACTCGGCCAGGTCGATGCACTTCGCGGCGGATTCATGTCATGGGATTCCAATCACGACAACTGGGGTTGGGGATTCGATCCCGAGATTGCCGGAACCTCTTACGCCACAGCTGATCTCGGAGTGCACTGGCTCGACTTAGCCGAATACGTCACCGACCGCCGGATCATCGAGGTTGATGCCCGGTTCTCCACATTGCGGCCCATTCGATACAGCAACGATCAGCCGATCAAGGTCCAGGCCGAGGATTATGTGCGGCTCTTCCTGGAATTCAGCGGTGGTGTGGTCGGGTCCGCGACGTTCTCCGGGGTCACGGCCGGTGAGCCGAATGGCTGCTCGATCGACGTCGACGGCACCGACGGTGGCTTCCACTGGAAGGTCGATCGCCCGAACGAGATCATCCATCGCCGGGCTGACGGATCGGTGGGAACCGTCATCCGGAACCCAGACGCCTTGGCTCCTGCTGCCGCGCGCCTGTCGTTCTCGCCGGCAGGTCACGCCGAGGGCTTCGGCGACGCCTTCCGAAATCTGTTTCGCGACGTTTATTCGGCGATCGGTGGGGCCGACGTCTGCTACCCGACACTTGCCGACGGGTATCGCATGGTTGCCATCGTCGAGGCAATCCAAACGAGTGCACGCACCCGAAGGGCGGTCAGCGTTGACTAGTTTCCCGGTAGACGAACTCCTGACGAAGCCCGCGCGCCGTACGACCGAGCGCGCGAACGCGATCGAATTGCGGGGCGTGGGAAAGACTTACGGCGACGAGGTGGCGTTACACCCTGTCGACCTGGATATCCTGGATGGGGAGTTCTTCTGCCTGCTGGGGCCGTCGGGTTGCGGGAAGACGACATCGCTGAACATCATCGGTGGCTTTGTCCAGCCGTCGTCCGGTGTGGTCCGGATCGGCGGAGAGGACATGACGAAACGTCCGCCCAACCGGCGCCCGGTCAACACGGTCTTCCAGTCCTACGCGTTGTTCCCGCATCTGAATGTCGTTGAGAATGTGTCCTTCGGGCTGAGGATGGCCCGAGTGCCCAAGAACGAACAGCGCGACCGGGCACGGGAAGCCCTGGACCTGGTTGGCCTCGGAACATTCGCCGAGCGGCCGGTCAGCCAGCTTTCGGGCGGTCAGGCTCAACGCGTCGCGATCGCTCGTGCATTGGTTAATAAGCCCAGCGTTTTGCTGCTCGATGAACCGCTCGGTGCCCTGGATCTCAAACTGCGCAAGCGGCTGCAGACCGAGCTGTCACTGATCCAGCGCCATGTCGGCACGACGTTCGTGTTCGTCACTCATGATCAGGAAGAGGCGATGGCGCTCGCGGACCGCATCGTGATACTCAACGACGGCCGTATCGAACAGATCGGCACTCCGGAGGAGATCTACCGCAAGCCTGCCAGCCTGTTCGCCGCCGACTTCATCGGAGAATCGAACATCTTGCACGGCAAGAAGGACGGCGAGACCTTTGTACTGGAAAACGGTGCCAGGGTACCGATCTCAACGCAGGCGCCCGACGCCGTCACCTCGCTGGTGATCCGGCCCGAGGCCCTGCGGATCGGCAAAGACGGATTCATCGGCGCACAAGTACTTTCGCGTGGATACCTCGGATCAATCACGCGCATGGTGCTTCAGCTGGAGAATTCGGAAATGCAAGTGGTCTCGTCGGTAAACGACGACGACATACGGAATCTAGCCGAAATCGGCCTTGAAACAGGCGACGTCGTGAAGTTGTCCTGGTCGAAGGAAGCAGCCCATCCTCTGTAGAGGTCCATTGAGAGTCAGGAAGTCGCAATGTCCGGAATCGCTGATATCAAGCTAGACCGCCGCTCCTTCGTCCGGGGTGCGCTGATGTTGGGCGCGGCAAGTCCGCTCCTGTTGTCCGCGTGCTCTTCCGGGAGTGATTCATCCAGTGGTGGTGGGTCGAGCGCCGGCGGGGACGTCAACTGGCTGACCTGGTCGGACCACTACTCCAACGACCAGCTCGCCAAGGTAGCCTCGAATACCAAGATCACTGGCCGCCCGAAGCTGTTCTCCGACAACGCCGATGCGTTCTTGCAGCTCAAGCAGACCGGACCCCAGTTCGATGCGGTCTCGGCCGACGCGCTTTGGGTCAAGAAGTACATGGAGGGCGGCCTGATCGAACCGTTCGACCTGGCTTCGATCTCGTCCAGCTCCGAGCTGTACTCGATGGCCAAGAAGTTCGACTTCCTCAACGATCCGAAGGGTGCGCTCGGATACCCGTTCTCGTGGTCGACAGTGCAGATCTACTACAACCCGGACAAGGTCAAGACCCCGCCGACATCCTGGGAGTCACTGACCGATCCGATGTACAAGGGCCTGATCGTCGCCGAGAACATCCCAACCGACCTGATGGCGATCGCAGGGATCGCCACCGGATCCAAGTCTCCTTACGCGCAGACGCCCGAGCAGATCTCGGCCGCGTCCAATTTCCTGGGAGCTCTCAAACCCAGCATGGTCAAGCTCGCTTCGCAAAACAACGAGATCGTGACGATGATGGCCAGTGGAGAAGCCGCTATCGGTATCTCGAATCTTGGCACCGACGTGCGCGTCAAGGACGCTGGTGGCCCCGAGCTCAAGTCGGCCTACCCGCCGGAAGGCACGATCGGCTTCATCGACTCGGAGATGATCACCGCCAAGGGCGCGAATAAGCCGCTGGTCAAGCCGTTCCTGGATGCGATGCAGAAATCCGAGTGGATCGTGGCGAACTTCACCACGAACTGGCGCCCGTTGTTCAACGAGACGGCGGCCAAGGCTCTGACGAACGATCCGAAGACAGCCGACAACGCCAAGAGGCTCTTCATGGACAACCCGGAGAAGGCGTTGGCAATGACCCTCAAGGGGCCGGCCCAGGACCAGCAGGCCTACACCGAGGCGTTCAACAAGGTCTTCGGGGCGTGACATGACCGTTGCCTCCACTGCCCGCGAGCCGGGCGGGGGGCCGGGTGAGGCAGAACGTCAACGTACTGACGTCAAGAAGGAGCGCCGAGACTGGCGTCAGTACGTTGGGTTCGCACCGGCCGCAGTCCTTTTCGGAGTGTTCTTCATCGCTCCGTTGTGCCTGATCGTCGTCTATTCGTTTTGGATCACCAAGAACTACGAGTTGGTCCCGACGTTCACCAAGAACAACTACGCCACGATCATCACGACGAGCACCTACGTGAAGACGTTCGGTAAGACGGTGCTGATGGCCTTTCTGGCCACGATCGCCGCGCTGGCATTGGCGTTCCCGTTTTGCTACTGGCTGGTGCGCTACGTGCCCAAGAGACTGCAGCGGGTGGGCCTTCTTCTTGTGGTCCTGCCGTTCTGGACCAGCTATCTGCTGCGGGTCTACGCATGGGTGGCGATCTTGGGTGACCACGGTGCGATCAACTCGTTGCTCAAGGCGCTTGGCCTGACCCACCAACCGATTCGGCTGTTCCTGTACGACAATCCTGGCGTATTCATCGTCCTGGTCTACCTCTACTTTCCGTTCGCGGCGCTCACGCTGTACGCATCGCTGGAGCGGTTCGATTGGCGGCTTCTGCACGCCGCCGTGGACCTTGGCGCAACGCCGATGCGGGCCATCGCCAACACCCTTCTACCGCAGATGCGCCTGGCGATGGTGACGGCCGGAATCTTTGTGTTCATACCCATTCTGGGTGAGTACCTTGCGCCTGCGGCGATCGGCGGTACCAATGGCGTGATGATGGGAAACCTGATCGCCAACTTCTTCTCCGGCTTCCTGCTTCCGCTCGGATCGGCGGCCAGCGTGCTGATCGCGCTGGTGATCCTCATCGTGCTGATCATCTTCCGGCGCAGCCTCGATACGAAGGACATCTATGTCTGACGATCTGCAGGCGGTGAATCCGCGGGCCCGGCTGTTCCGAATCATTCTGTCGGTCTACGGCATCGGGATCTACATCTTCCTCTTCGCCCCGATAGCCGTGTTGATCCTGTTGTCGTTCAACTCATCTACGGTGGTCGGTTTCCCGATGGCGGGTTTCACGACGGACTGGTATGCCCGGCTGTCGCACGACAACGTCATTCTGGATGCGCTGGAAAAATCATTGTTTGTCGCCTTCTGGGTGACGGTGCTCGCGACGCTCATCGGTACCGCGGCGGCCTTTCCGCTGGTTCGCGCCAACATCAAAAATCGTGGCGGGGTGCGGGTTTTCATCACACTGCCGATCATGATGCCGGGTCTGCTCATCGGCGTGGCCATCTTGGTGCTGGCGACGAATGTGCTGCACATTCAGCCCTCGTTGCGGGTAGCGATCATCGGGCAGACCGTGCTCGCGACACCGTTCGTCATCCTGGTGGTGTCATCGCGGCTGGAGGCGTTGGACCGCAATCTCGAGCGCGCCGCTGCCGACCTGGGTGCAGGCCCGCTGCAGCGACTCCTATTCGTGGTGCTCCCACTGATATATCCCGGCATCATCGCCGGGGCGCTGATAGCACTCACGATCTCGTTGGATGAGTTCATCGTCACCAACTTCATCATCGGCGCGGATCAGACGCTGCCGATCTTCATCTACAACCAGCTCAAATTCGGCATCACGCCGGAGGTGAACGCCCTGGCGACGTTGATGCTGCTCGGCACGCTGGCCGTGGCCGGCGGAACATTCGGGGCGCTGCGCCTGGTCAAGGTGCTGGCGTCGGTCACCAAGAAAACCAAACGATTGGAAGAACCCGCTAGTGCAGAAGTGTGACGTTTCGGTAGTGCTCGAGGCCTTCCTCGACCAGTCCCTCGAGGAGACGCTGACCTGGTTGAGTACCGAAGTGCCAGAGGTCACTGCAATCGAGGTCGGTGGCGGTGGCTATGCCCCGCACCCCCATCTGGATCCTGACGAGCTGCTCGCCGATGCGTCGGCTCGACGGGCATGGCTGGGCACACTCGAAGGCCATGGCATCAAGCTGGACGCTTTGAACGTGTGGGGCAACCCGCTGCATCCCCACAAGGCTATCGCCGACGATCACGACGCGGCGCTGCGCCGGGCGGTGCGGTTGGCGGGTGAGCTCGGTACCGACACGATCGTGGCGATGTCGGGTGCGGCCTCTGGTGCCGCAGGCGACCGTGCCGCGGTGTTCGGTGCCGGCGGCTGGCTCCCGTATCTGGAGGGCGTGCACGACCGGCAGTGGGAGGAGTCCGTGGTTCCGTACTGGTCCCAGCTCTCGGAGTTCGCAGCCAAGGAGAACCCCGACGTCAAGATCTGCATCGAGCTGCACCCAGGTACGACCGTCTACAACGTGGAAACCTTCGAGAAGTTCATCACGCTTGGTGAGAACCTTTACGCCAACCTCGATCCCAGCCACTTCTTCTGGATGCAGATGGATGCCGACCGGGTTGTCGAGCGGATCATGCCGCGCATCGGCCACGTACACGCCAAGGACGTGACCTTCAACGCGGATGCCCTCGGTCTCAACGGCCTGCTCGACCACCGGTGGCCCGCAAGTCCGGAGAAGATGCCGTGGAACTTCTCGGTTCCCGGCCACGGCAAGGACGCTGCGTGGTGGCGCCAGTTCATCGCCCGCTTCGATGGCTCCGCGGTCCAGGCGTTCTCCATCGAACACGAGGACCCGTTCGTCGACTCGAAGACGGGGATCAAGGAGAGCGCAGTTCTGATCAAGTCCGCGCTGGCCGACTCCCACTAAGCGGCGCAACCGAATACAGGAGGAAGACCCAATGACAGACCGACTCAAGGTAGGTGTGGTCGGTGCCGGAGTAATCGCGCAAGTCATGCATCTGAATTATCTGCGTGAATTGTCCGATCGTTTCGAAATCGTTGCACTGTGCGATATTTCGGCCGAGAACGCCGCCAACAACGCAGAGCGATACAACATCGGGACGACGTTCACTGACTGGCGGGAAATGCTTGACGACGCCGACATCGACGCCGTCTTCATTCTGACCTCGGGCAGTCATGCGCCGATCGCCATCGCGGCGGCCAATGCGGGCAAGCATGTATTGGTCGAGAAGCCGATGTGCTTCTCCGTCGCCGAAGGTCTGGAGATGAAGGCCGCCGCCGATGCGGCAGGGGTGACGCTGATGGTCGCGTACCCCAAGCGTTACGACCCGGCATATGAGCGCTTCCGCGAGGTTGCGGTGAATATCGCGGAACCACGGCTCATGCGGGTCACCACGTTCGAGTCGCCTTTCCTGCCCTACATCGGCCACTACGCACTGGCGCCGGTCGCGCCGATCCCGAAGGATGCGATCGCGAACTTCACCGCGGAGACCCAGGCCAGCATCACCCGGGCAATCGGCGAGGCGAACCCGTTCCTGCGCGAGGAATATCACCTGGTTCTGCTCGACACGCTGGTCCACGAGCTCAATACCGTCCGCGGCGTTCTCGGTGAACCGACGAGCCTGGAGTATGTCGACATGCAGAGCGGTCAATTGACCGTCGTCCTCAAGTTCGGCGAACTGTCGGTAGCGATCCATTGGATGGACTTGCCCGGCATCACCCGCTACGAAATGGAATTCGCACTCTACGGCTCGCAGCAGCGCGTGACCTTGAGCTTTCCTTCGCCGTTCCTTCGCAGCGCACCGGCGACCGTCGAGATCATCGAGGGTGAATCAGGTACAGCCAAGTCGCGCAGCACCAGTGAAATCACCTCGTATGCCAGCGCTTTCAAGCTCGAGCTGGAAGCCTTCCACCACTGCGTAGTAACCGGGGAGGCGCCCGCCACGAGCGCCGAGGACGCAATTCACGACCTCGCGCTGTGCGAGGCCATCATCCGTTTCGTCCAAGACCCGCGGCCGATCACAGACCCGAGCGCGATCTCCGCGCTGGCGTCTGCCAACTAGAAAGAACACGAAACATGAGCAACAACAGCGGAATCATCGTCGCGAACGCGCCCGTCAGCTACGGCGCCTTCGAAGTGACGATCGGAATCGACCCGAATGTTCCGGACGGCGACGACATCCTGGACCAGGTCAGCGCTGCCGGTTACGCGGGCATCGACCTCGGCCCGGTCGGCTACCTGGGCACCACCGATGATCTCGGCGGCAAGCTTGCCAAGCGTGGGCTGGGCCTGGCGGGTGCTTATCTGGAGCTGCCGTATGCAGACCCGGAATTGTTGGAGAAGACGCTTCCCGAACTCGACTCGATGCTGGACATCTTCGATTCGATCAAGTCGCTCGGGCTCGGGCCCGACCCACGTCCGACGCTGGCGGATCTGGGTGTCGGTGACGGCGCCGATTTCCGTCGCAACAACCCGGGTTCCGGAGCCCGAAACCCGGCAAGCGGATACACCGATGAGCAGTGGGCGATGTTCGCGAAGGGCATGGTCGTTGTGGTTGATCGGTGCCGCTCGCGTGGCTACCAGCCGGTGTTCCACAACGAGACCGGCACCTTTGTCGAGGCGCCCGCGGAGGTCGGCAGGATGCTGGAAGTCTCTGAAATCGGCCTGTGCATGGACGCGGGCCATTTCCTGGTCGGTGGCGGCGATCCCGTTGAGTACGTGAAGAAGTGGGGTGACCGGATCGACCATGTGCATATCAAGACCGCGGACCTGCCGAAGTTCCAGCAGGTTGTCGACGAGGGCTTGCCGACCAACGCGATCTGGGAGCGTGAGGTCTTCCCGAAACTGGGCGAAGGCGCGCTCGATGTCGATGCCTTCTTGGCTGCGTTGCGTGAGATCGATTACGCCGGTTGGCTCGTCGTCGAGCAGGATATTTTCCCGACCACAGCGGAGCGTTTCGCGCGCGCAGCCGCCGACCAACGGGCGAACCGTGAATTCCTGAAGGCGCGTGGCCTGTGAGCGCACCTTTCCGGTTCGGTCTGATCGGTGGCGGTCGGATGGGCCGTACCCACTTGCGGGGCCTGGAAGGTTCGACAGAAGTGACCGTCGTTGCGGTCACCGAGCCGGTTGAGGCCGCTGCGGCGCCGCTTCGCGAGCAGGGTCTGGCAATGTATCCGACGGCCGAGGAGATGTTCGCCGATTCGGAGCTTGACGGCGTTCTGATCGCCGTGCCGACACCCCAACACATCGACACCACCCGCAGGGCGCTCGAAGCCGGTCTTCCGGTGCTGTGCGAGAAGCCGTTCGGCCTGGTGTCGGACGAGGCCAGGGCGGTAGGCGAACTCGCGAGCGAACAGGGACTGGCCCTGCAAATCGCCTACTGGCGGCGATTTGTGCCGCAGCTGACGACCCTTCGCAGCGACCTCGCCGACGGCAAGTACGGCGCTGTGCACTTCCTGGTGTGCTCACAGTGGGACGAGGCTCCGCCACCCCTGAGCTTCCGCCACGACAGCGGTGGCATCTATATCGACATGGGTGTCCACGAAATCGACCAAACACTCTGGCTGCTCGGCCAGGATTTCACCGAGATCAAAACACAGGTGTTCCCGACCACCGAAGACGCGGAGGCCCAGAACGACGTGGACAGCGCCCAAGCGTTGGTGATGCTCTCGGGCGGCACATCGACGGTGATATCCCTCGGCCGTTTCTACGAAGGCGGTGACATCGTCTCCGTGGAGCTTTACGGATCCAGGGGGCACACCCGTTTCGACGTGGTCTCGCCGGAAACCGGGGAAGGACCGCAGCTGCACGCCCTGAAACTACAGGCGGAGGCATTCGCCCAGCACGCGCGCGGAGCTTCGCAGGAAGGTACGTCAGCGGAGGAAGCCGCTCGCGTGCTCGAAATGGCCCATGGCCTGACCGAAGCCGCCGGTATCGCGGTGCTCGGAGCCTCCTGAATTTGTTAGGTGCCGGAGGTGTGGTTCTCAGCGAGAGGTGCCCCCACCAGGGCTCGAACCTGGGACCTGGAGATTCTCAGTGGGATGGAGGGGCGGCCAACTCGACCGCGCGGTGAGACCACCGAGATGGAGTCGAATCAGGTATGAAGCTTTGGTCCACTGGCGGGCGCTGACCTGGACATTCGAGACGTACGGACCGCGATGCAACGCAGATCCACAGGCTCATAAACCACAGGCCGACATCCCCGAACGGTGCCCACCACCTGACAACGAGTTGCGCGACTTGCGAATCCCACGCCCGCGGTCGATCAAGGGAAACCGGCTGCCTCCGACGCAGAAGTCATTTGCAAGTGCGGTGCGGGTTATCGGCACCCTCCCATCGAGCGTTCGCTGGCGAACCCCTTCGATAGCGGCGGCGCGAACCACATCTTCGTCAATGGGCATACCCACTTGGCCATTGTGCAGCGAGGATGCGTTCTCGCTCAGCAGAAGCCATCTCATTGGAGCCAATACTTGGGCGACAGGCGGCACAGGTCACCGTTTCCATGGCTACCGAAGATCGGTCAGGCACGTCCACACCACCTAACAGGCACGGATCGGTAGCCAGACACGGCGCGTCATCGCGTGTAGCCTTGGCCACTGAGTAATTGGCATGTGCTGCTTCGACTTCGGTGTCGTCGCATGCGTAGCCTGCTGCGGGGAGCAGGCTAATCAAAGACGCGACTCAGGAATACCATCGACGCGATTGGTGACCTGCACAGTCGCGATGCAATGCCCCGAAAGGATGGAAGGTTCGCAAATGGGCTCCCCGAAGGTCGGCTCTCGATTGGGCACGCAATTCGGACCCTATGAGCTGCAATCCCTGATCGGCGTCGGTGGCATGGGCGAGGTCTATCGCGCGTACGACACCGTGCGAGAGCGGATGGTGGCGATCAAGGTGTTGCGCACCGACCTCGCAGCGGATCCGAGCTTCCAGCAGCGTTTTCGGCGTGAGTCGCGCGTGGCCGCGCGGTTGCAGGAACCGCACGTCATCCCCGTGCACGACTTCGGTGACATCGACGGCGTGCTCTACATCGACATGCGACTGGTCGAGGGCGCCAGCTTGAAGGACGAGTTGCGGGTCAATGGAGCACTGCCACCGGCACGAACGGTGTCGATCATCTGTCAGGTCGCTGCTGCGCTGGACGCTGCGCACGCCAGTGGTCTCGTCCACCGCGACATCAAGCCCGAGAACGTGCTCCTCACGCCGGACGACTTCACTTACCTGGTCGACTTCGGCATAGCGCATGGCGGTGGTGAGGCGAGCGTGACGAGCACTGGGCTGGTCATTGGGTCGGCGGCCTATATGGCCACGGAACGGTTGACCGGCGGGTCGGGTGGGCCGGCATCGGATGTGTACTCGTTGACGTGCCTGCTCTATGAGTGCCTGACTGGTCGGCCGCCGTTCGAGGCGGGTGATGTGCGGCAGGTCATGAGCGCGCACCTCTTCGCCCCGCCGCCGCGGCCGAGCCTCATACGCCCAGCGATCAGCCCTGCGCTCGACGAGGTCATCGCCCGGGGCATGGCCAAGAAACCCGCCGACAGGTATCTGTCCGCCGGCGAACTGGCGAGGGCGGCCAGCGCTGCCGCGTCCGTTGGTCCTGCGCCGGTGGCGTCGCCGGTTCGCCCGGGCACGCGGGAGTTCTCGGCGGTCGACCCGAATCCGGCCGCGTCGGGCTATGTGGCCTACGCGCCGTTCCCAGTGCCGGCGGCGCCCCCGGGGAAGTCGCGGTTCGGCAGGGCCCAGGTGGGGCTGGCGGTCGGGACGATCGTATTCTTCGCAATGGCTGCGGCCCTGGCCGTGGTAGTGGTCTTCAGCGGTGACCATACGGGCGCGTCGCAACCGCAGACGGCGCTTGCGGCGCCGTCGTCGACGGAGGCACCGACGCCGTCGATGTCGGCACAGTCAACGTCCATACCGTCTGCCACAACGTCGACGACCACTGTGACGACGACGGCGCCGTCACCAAGCGGGGTGGCCCTTTCGGGGATGTCCGGAACAGACGGGCAGGGCTTCGTCGGCCATTCGGCGCGATGCGACGCGGGAAGCGCACCGGCGGCGGCAATCAGGACCGCGAATTCGCTGGCGATCGTGTGCCAGACTTCGCCGGGGAGTTACTACTACCGCGGCGAACGGTTGAGTGATGGCGCCGACCTGCAGCTGGCCAATGCGTATCCCTCTGGCGGAGGGTTCGACGTCACCAACCCGGCCGACGGCACCAAGTATCAGGTGCGGCCTAGCATGCTGACCATCATCAGCAACGGCCATGTGGATTCAGCAGAACCAGCGCTGGAGTACGGCTCGGACTAGCGGCCGGGGCCACCACGGCGTATTGGCGAGGGAGTGCGCGTCAAGCGCTCAATCGCGGGACCGCCATGCAGCGACTCCCGCCGCTACCGCCCCCAAGCCGGCCACGGCGCGTTAACTGATTCCCGAAAGTTCTCAATCGTTTCTATACGACGCCAGATCTCCAACCCCGCCAAATAACGCCGCACCGCACGCGACCGGCGGCGCCGATTTGTGAACGGATTTGTGAACGAAACTCTGCGAAACCATTGAGATCGAGCCGAATGCTGTGTAATTGCTGAGATCGCACACCACTCCTGACCTGCACATTTGAGACGCGCAGGTCCCAGTGCAACACCGGTCCACTGGCTCATAACCCAGAGGTCGCAGGTTCGAATCCTGTCCCCGCTACTACAGGAAGTGGCCCTGACCAGGCCAAACGGCCGCCAGCATGAGCTGGCGGCCGTCTGCTTTTGTGAACGTTGTGAACGTTGTGAACGAGCGGCGGTCGGCGTCGGGGCCCGGGCCGAATCAGCCAGATAGATAGCCGGGAACAACAGCGGTGGATTCCATCGGCCACCGAACCTGCGCGCGCCTTCGCCCGACAATGCCAGGCTAAAGCGGCATGTGCCGATGTTGGCGCCGCGTTCACCGACGGGTGCGTTGAGGCCGCTGGCGCCAGCCTCAGCGCTCGGCGGCTGGTCCATCGACAGCCGCACTGTACGACGTTCGTCAAGTACACCGGTTTGCGCCCTGGCCAGTACCTCGGATCTTGGGCAGTCGCGAGTTCGCAACTGCGTGCCTGCACATCGGAGCGGGTTCAGCGCGCCACGCGGCGCGCAAGTCGGTCCTGACGCCATGCGCGACGGGATGGTGGCGCATCGGTACGCACTTCCGCGGCGCCCGCCCCGAACCGCAGGAGTTCTGCCCGCTCGCCGACGGCGGCCTGCTCGCGCCTGGCCGCTACGCCGGAGTGCCGCAGCACGATCAAGATGCCGTAAGCGATGTAGTGCCCAATCATCGCCACCAGGTTGCCTGGTCATGGGCGTCCAGTTCAGCCAATGCCTGGTCGGTTCAACGAATTCCGCATGTCCGCGGAGGTTCACAGTCGCTCCCGTGGCAGACCCGAACTTGGCATAGGGTGGTCGCCGTGGCTGAAGCGTTCAAGGCGACCCGGACCCTTCCGAGAATTCTGGCCGAACACGGCCCCCTGCACGAGGACGACATCGCGCGACGACTGCGGGACGGCGGCGTGGCCGATCCGGACACCGTGCTGGACGAGGTTCTCGACGAAACCGAGTGTCCGGTAAGGCAGTTGGTCGACCACCGGTGGGTGTGGCTGCCGACGGTGCTAGCCGGGCGGGTGTTCACGCACCGGCTCGGCGCAGACGAGGCCGCCCACGACGTGCTCACCGTGACCCCGAACCTGGACCCGATCACCGCGCTCTGCGAGCACGAGCAGTACGGGCGGCTCGCCGACGGGTCGCCGGCGCGGATCGTGCTGGCCGGGTTCGACGACGAGCTGCTCGAGCAGCGGGGCATCCCACCCGAGGTGGTCGACCCGCTCGGGGCGCTGCTCCTGGCGCCGCGCACGCTGGTGGCGTTGGGCGTGGACAAGGGGGACCTGGTCGGGGTACGGCTGACCGCGCAGGGACTCGTGGTCGAGCATGTCACCGGGCCCCCGCGTTCGCCCGGTGTGGGCGCCGCGGTGGGCGCCCGGCTGGCGGCGATGCTCGACGCCGACGAGCCGGTGTACTTCGACGCGGCGGTATGGACGGCGTGCGTCGAGGACCCGGCGGTGTTCACCGAGCCGCTGCCGCCCCTGTGCGAGATCGTCGACGACTACGGTCTGGCACATCGCGGCGAGTGGCTCGCACCCAACGGGTTCGATTTCGACAGTTGGCGTTTCGAGCGCGGGTGCGCAGCGCTGGCCGACCGATATGACCTCGACCCCGACGACGCGTTCGCGTTGTACACGCTAGTCAAACTGTACGACCAGATGTCGCTGCTGCTGATCGACGCCGCCGAAGCGGACGAGCCGCTGGAGGATGCGTTGGCCCCAGCTGGCGAGGCGACGGGTCCCGACGGAGCGGGGCCCGAGGTCGACCGGTTCGTCGATCTGGTGGGTGAGCTCGGGGCCGAGCTTGTCGACCCGTTGCTGGCTGAGCTGCTGTTGGCCGAGACGGTCGGCACCGGCCGCGCCGGGGCGGGCGCGCTGGGCATGTTCGCCGAGGTGCTGGAGCCGAAGGTGCCGCGCGCGGCGCGGGTGGCGTTTCGCTGGCTGCGCGCGGTGGCGCTGGAGCGGATCGGCGACATCGACGCGGCCGAACGCGAGCTGCTGGCGGCCGAGTCGATGGATACGGAGTGGCCGCTACCGTTGTTCGATCTGGCCCGTATCGCCTCCGATCGCGGCGACGTCGAGCGCGGGTTGGCGTTGCTGCGCCGCGCCGGCGCCGAGCCGGACCACCCGCTGTTGGAGCTGCTGGAGCAGTACCGGGCCGAGCCGCGCCGCGACCTCGGCCGCAACGAGCCGTGCTGGTGCGGATCCGGCCGTAAGTACAAGAAATGCCATCTCGGGCGCGA
The DNA here is from genome assembly GCA_025965975.1 of Mycobacterium sp. Taxonomy (GTDB): domain Bacteria; phylum Actinomycetota; class Actinomycetes; order Mycobacteriales; family Mycobacteriaceae; genus Mycobacterium. The sequence goes on from JAOPVX010000314.1 coordinate 34,638, forward strand.
GGAGCGGCCGCTGGCCGAGCGGGTGGGCTGGTTGTACATGAAGGCCGGCCAGCATGCGGTGCTGAGCGGCTGGAACGACCTGCTGGCAGAGGCGGGCTACGAACGCTGCCGCTACGCCGACGATGATCCCGGCACGCTGGCCGCGGCGCTGGCCGATCCGCTGGTGCTGGACGCGGTGCTGTTCGAGGGCGGCGCGTTCGCGGAGTTTCTCCAGATGCGCGGTTCGCTGCTGCCCGACGACGAGCGGCTGCTGGCGCAGCAATGGCTGCTGGTGGACCGGTCGGTGTTCGAGGTCGAGCAGGTGCACCGCGGCCAGGGCGTCACCGTGCGCGACGTGCGCACCGGCGACACACACGAGGTGCGTGAGCGGGCGGCCAGCCGCCAGCTGAAGCCCGGGCAGCTGATCTGCGCACGCGTGGTGCCCGCCGGGGACACCATGCAGTTCTTCGGCGGGCTGGAACCGGTCGCGCTGCACGAGCGCGACCCGCTGATCGACCTGCTCGACACGGGACCTGACGCGGTGACGCTGGTGGCGCAGCTGAGCCGCCGGTTCGCGCCGCCGGCGCTGGCCAACACCGAGGGCGATCCGCTCGCGATCTGCGAGGCCACCGTGCATGTCGGCGACCCGGCCGGGATCGAGGCGGCGCTCGACGACGCCTACGACCGGGTCGACGGCGACGAGCCGCCGCGGTGGTTCGAGCACGTCACCACCCACGGCATGCCGCGGATCCGCGCCACGCTCGTCCTCGAGGGCGACACGCTGCGGGTGGAGACCAACAGCGAGAAACGGATGGACCGCGTGCTGGCCATGCTGGCACGCCTCGACCCCGCGATGAACGTGCTCGACGACTCCCGCCGCCCGCTGCGCGACGCCCGCGAGGCTGCCGAGCTGGCCAAGCAGATGCCAATCACCGGCGAGGACGCGCTCGACCCCGACGACCCCGAGCTGGCCGCGTTCCTTGAGCAGTTCGTCCGCGACTACGAGACCAAATGGCTCGATGAGCCCATCCCCGCGCTCGAGGGCCACACGCCGCGGCAGGCTGCCGACGACCCCACCCGACGCGCCGACCTGATCAAGCTCCTCGACACGTTCCCAGCCGGTGAAGCCGGCAGCGTCGGCATGGACGCCGACTGGCTGCGCGCCGCGCTCGGCCTGCGGTAGCCGAGCAGGCCGTGCTCACGCCGGGGCCGTCGCGCCGATCTCGGCAGCAAACTCGCGGAAGTCTTTGTGGCCGGGCAGCTTTCGCAGACTTGACGTCACCAGGTCGCGAGCGACGTCGGTGTTGCCGCGCCGGTGCGAGAGCCGCGCGGACAGGAGCGTCTGCTCCGGACCACCCAACGCGGCGTGCCCGGCGATCCTGCCGAGCAGACCGCCGTCGGCGTCCACCAGGTTTTCCAGCAGGAGGCCATGCCATTCCGCCAGCGCACGCGACCGTTCTTCCGCGGTCTGGGCGGAACGCGGTATTCGTCGCGCCGACGCGTCCCGCTGGGACAGCTTGTCCAGCGCCCGCACGTACTGCTCGGCGAAGCCTTCCCACGTGTCCGCAACGCGCAGCATGCGCGCGAGCACGACGGCCAGCGAGGTCTCCTTCGCCGCGACCGAGCCCTCGCCGTAACGAGTCCAGCCGTAGCGCGACTCCCACCGGATCAACTGCGGCGCAGCCGTTTCGGCGAACATCTGGAACCCGTAGAGTTCCCACGTCGACGCCCACAACACCGCCGCCGCGTCGGACACGACGAAGTCCGCCGCCGCCGCCGGGTCGCCGGAGCGGAAGTACTCGCGATCGCGGGCTTCGCACGCGAGGTCGACCAGTTGCTCCAGCGCGGACGCTGCGGGGTCGCCATCCTCGGCTCGCAGCGCGTCCTGAGCTTCCGCCGCAAGCCGCTTGAAGGTGAACCGCCAGCGCGATCGCTCGCGCGGCGACACCCGCCGGTCCCCGCCCAGATACGCGCCCGATCGGGCCAGCGACACGAACTCGTCGACCTCGTACCGCACCGTCTCTGGATCGACCGGCGTCTTCGCGGGACGCGGCGGGCGACTGCGCCCGTCGCTCGCGAACTCGACCTCGATACGCTCTCGCACGTTCGCCGTGCCGCGCCAGTAGAGGTTCCAGAGTGCCTTTCGCAGGCGATCCTCGTCGAGCCCGGACACCACCCGGAAGAACTGCTCGCGGTTCATTCGCTTCGCCGTCACGAGGGCGATTGTCTCCGATAGAGGTGGTGGCTGCGCCGTCAAAACGCTGTCACTGGGCGCTCACTCCTCAGCGAACGCCTCCATCTGCCGTACGACGCCGCTGGATCAGTCTGTCTCGAAGCTGCTCTGGTTGAACTTCGGCGTCGTCGCATTCTCGGGCACTGTCCGAATCCTGCTGTCGTCGAACCCTTCTCGCGCGTGTGCTCCGATCTCGATCCGGATATGGAGTTCCACCCCGGCCTTCGCGGCGAGGGTGTTGTAGCACCTCTGTGTCGACCTTGCTGAAGTCCGGGGCGCAGCGCTGAGCATCGAGTGTCCGCGCTCCGAAATAGCGGGTCTTCGGCCGGTCCCGGCCGAGGCCGCACATCGGGTTCCGGCGAAGGCCCTCCCTCTTGCTCATGGCCGTCTGGCGTCTCGACGTCACCGAGGTTATCGATCTCGCGCTGACGCTGCGCCTTAGTTCTGGATGGCTCGACGAGTAGCAGGGTGTCGGTGACTTTCGGCGGCGGCTCCTGGTCGGTAGGCAACACCAAACCCCGGTACTGGTCGCATCCAAAGCAATTGTGCCCCGACAGCTCCTTGACGACTTCGACAGCGGCCCTGGCGCCCCTCCTCGGAGAAGGAGGTGATGACGACCCCCTTCTGGCCCGACCAGGCAATGGTGGTGTCGGTCCGCGCGTCACGATGTGCCAAATCGGAACCAAACAGAACGTTCATGCTCCCTTCACCCAGCGGCGGTACGCCGCGATCCACTCCGCGCCGTCGGGCTGCGGTATAGGCAACGGAAGGTCCAAGATTGGGATGCGCTGTGTCGATCGGCTGCGCGTGCAGACGGCCATGATCTGTTCGTCGTCGGTCAGGTCAATGCCCGCCACGGTCACGTCCACGCCCAGGACCACGGTGTGAAACGGCACGACGAGACTATCGTCGAGCATGGTGTAGAAGCCGGTCACACACTCGCTGTCGTTGTAGCAGTCGAGGGTCGCCTTCGCGATCAAGGCATCCAGTGTCGCGAAACTCGATCGACTCATCCGGTCAGCTTTCCATCCCCGGGGGCCACGTCTTCGCAAAGGCTATCGAGTGGTCGCGCGCCAGCCGCTGAGCACGTCCTCGACGCGCTCGCGCACCTGCCGTCGACCGGTTTCCCGGACGGCGCCCGACATCAGCAGCTCGTCGTAGTCGGTGTCGACGTGCCGGAGCGACGCCGCAACGGCGAGCGATACGGCGTCGGGATTAGCCTGGGTGATCCGAGCTGTCGATTGGTGAACGGCTCGCCGAATTACGAACTCGGAGCACGAGAGGCCAATACCGCGAGGTCGTGAACGGATTTGTGAACGAAACGCGGCGCAACTACCGAGATGCCGTGGAACGCGGCGTGATGGCGTAGACGGAGGGTGACCATGAACTGCACGCTTGAGACCCGTCTGGTCATGCGGAACGGGGACCGGTCAGCTCATAACCCAGACATCACAGGTTCGAATCCTGTCCGCGCTACAAAAGCAAGCGGCCCTCGGACGCTTGTCAGCCGTTCTATCGCCTTGTCGCCACAGGCCGAGCCCGCACGACCTGCGGCCACCAGAACCAGCGACCAAGCAGCGCCGCGATCGACGGCGTCATGAATGCCCGAATTACCAAGGTGTCGAACAACAGGCCCAACCCGATCGTTGTGCCGATTTGGGCGACCACGACCATGGCGCTGACGGCCATCGACATCATGGTGAACGCGAACACTAAGCCGGCCGCGGTCACGACGGATCCGCTGCCGCCCATGGCACGGATGATTCCGGTGTTGATCCCGGCCGGTATTTCCTCCTTCATCCGCGCCACCAACAGCAGGTTGTAGTCTGCACCGACTGCCAACAGGATGATGACCGCCATCGCCATCACCATGAATTGCAGTTCCATGCCGAGCAGGTGCTGCCAAAACAGAACCGACAATCCGAAGGATGCGCCGAGCGATAGCACCACGGTGCCGACGATGACGCCTGCTGCGACGAGACTGCGCGTGATGAGCAGCATGATGATGAAGATCAGCGTCAGCGCGGCGACGCCGGCGGTCAGGAGGTCGTATTTGTTGCCGTCCTGCATGTCCTTGAAGGTCGATGCGGTTCCGCCGAGGTAAACCCTGGATCCCTCCAACGGCGTGCCTTTGACGGCTTCGAAGGCAGCGCCCTTGATGGCGTCGATGCGCTGAATGCCATCGGCGCTTAGCGGATCATTTTCGTGGGAGATGATGAACCGCACTGCGTGGCCGTCCGGTGAAATGAAGTTGTCCATGCCACGCTTGAAGTCTTTGTTGTCGAAGATCTCCGGTGGCAGGTAGAAGGTGTCGTCATTGTGGGAGTTGTTGAACGCATCGCCCATGGCGCTCTGGTTCTCGTCTATCGCGGCCGTCTGATTCAGCTGGCTCGCCTGACTGGAGTGCATGGTCAGCATCATCGTCCGCATCGACTTCATCGTCTCGATCTGCGGCGGCATCAGCGCCAGCAGCTGCGGCATCAGGGAGTCGAGTCGTTCCAAGTCCGGAAGCAGAGCCTGGACGTCATCGGTCGTGGTGTCGACGCCGTCAAGCGTGTCGAAGACTGACCGCAATGACTGACAGAGCGGGATGTCGTAGCAATGCGGTTCCCAGTACAGGTAGTTGCGCATCGGGCGGAAGAAGTCGTCGAAATCGGCGATGTGATCGCGTAATTCGGCGATGTCGATGGTTATGCCTCGCGTCCTGGCCACCAAGGAATGCGTGACGGCGCTCATTTGTCCCATCAACGAGCTCATCTTCGTCATCGTGTCGATGGTCGTCTGCATGTCGTTGGCCTGGGTCAGCATGTCGTTCATGTTCCTCTGCATGTACGACCGGTTCATCTTCTGAAAGGTGCCGCTCATGCTGAGCTGAGCCGGAATCGTGCTGAACTTCAGGGGCTTACCCTCAGGACGCGTGATCGACTGCACCCTTCCGATGCCCGGCACCTCAGTCACGGCTTTGGTGATCCGATCGATCACAAGGAAGTCCGCCGAATTGCGAAGGTCTTGATCTGTTTCGATGAGCAGCAGTTCGGGGTTCATCCGGGCGACGGGGAAATGTCGTTCGGCCGCCGCGTATCCCTCGTTTGCCGGCAGGTCGGTGGGTAGGTACTTGCGGTCGTTGTAGCTGGGCTGGTAGCCCGGAAGGGTAAGTAGGCCAACCAAGGCGAGAATGATCGTCATGACCAGGATCCAGCCCGGCCATCGGACGACGGCGGCGCCGAGGCGTCGCCAAAAACGAATCCGCATGGCGCGCTTGGGTTCTAATAGTCCGAACCGGCTCGCGACCGTGATTACCGCGGGGCCCAGAGTCAGCGCCACAAGCACTGCGACAACCATTCCGACCGCGAGCGGGATACCCAGCGTCTGGAAGTAGGGCAATCGCGTGAACGAAAGGCAGAATGTCGCGCCGGCGATCGTCATGCCCGAGCCCAGCACTACGTGGGCGGTGCCGCGGAACATCGTGTAGAAGGCCGACTCTCGGTCTTGCCCGATCGTGCGGGCCTCTTGGTAGCGCCCGATCAGGAAGATCGCATAGTCGGTCGTTGCGGCGATCGCGAGGGTTACTAAGAGCTGAGTCGCGAAGGTCGACAACCCGATCAGGTCGTGGTAGCCAAGGAAGGCCACCACACCGCGGGTCACCGACAGCCCCAACACCACCATTGCCAACACGAGCAGGACAGTGACGACCGACCGATAGAAGAACAGCAGCATCAGGATGATGACGGCGACCGTCACGATTTCGATTACTTTCACGCTGCGGTTGCCGGCGATCTGTTGGTCAGCCTGTAGTGCCGGCCCTCCGGTCACGAAGACCTTGACCCCCGGCGGCGGAGACAATCCCGCTACGAGGTTCTTAACCGCGGCGACTGACTCGTTGCCGAGTGCTTCACCCATATTCCCCGCGAGATACACCTGCACGTATGCGGCTTTGCCGTCCTCGCTCTGCGCTCCGACTCTTGTCAGTGGGTCGCCCCAGAAGTCCTGAATGTGCTGGACGTGCGTGGTGTCGGCCCTGAGCTTAACGACCATGTCGTCGTAGAACCGGTGCGCGTCCTCGCCGAGGGGATGGTCGCCCTCCAGGACGATCATGGCCGAGCTGTCGGAATCGAACTCCTTGAAGACCTTGCCGACGCGCATCGTCGCAATCACCGACGGTGCCTCTTTGGGGGACATCGACACCGCCCGCATCTGGCCAACGACTTCGAGCTGCGGCACGGTCACGTTCAGCACCGCGATGAGCGCTACCCAGCCGACGATGATCGGGACCGCCAACCGGCGGATCCACCTGGCCACGCCGGTTCTCCGCGGCTGCTCTGCGCGGATGACCGGGTCGATCGTCGGGGCGCTCACGAGGTCGTCATCTGCGGAACGAGGGAGTTGGGCACCTCGGCGGGACTCCTCCCTGCGGCGTTGTATTCGACTCAGTCATACCAGAACCGGTCAAGCCGACGGTTTGTTGTTCTGGTCCGGATCGGTAGCAACGGCGAGCAAGCTGCTCGACTGGCTTGAATCAAGTCCAGTTGAGATGCCGCCGGTGTCGTACCGAGCGTGCCGGCGATCGTCTTAGTTGTAAGGGCCGAAGCAGCAACGGAAGAAGCGCAGAGGAAGAGGTCTGCGTAGCAACGGGTATCCAGCTAGCCGCATGAACCATGGATTGACGTCGGCATTCAGTTTCGGGCTCAACTACAGGAACCGTTCGGCAGCCACGTTTCATCTTGTCTCACAGGCAAGATTCAGGATTTTCGCGCGGCCGTCGCCGGTGGGTCCTATCGTGTACGCGATGGCGGCCACATCTTTGCGGTCTGTCGCGGGGGCAACGCCACGCGATCGACTCATGCGGCTGAGCGACAGAACGTGCGGCCGCCTGATGCGGCTACCGACGGCGACCACCGAGTACACCGTGACCCGTGGGATACGGGTGCCGATGCGTGACGGTGTCGACCTGCTCGCCGACCATTACGCGCCGACGACATCGACACCGGCGGGGACGATCCTGGTGCGGGGGCTCTACGGCCGAGGGGGCTGGCCTCCGTCACCGGGGCCCGGGTGTACGCCGCACGCGGCTATCACGTCGTGTTGCAAAGCGTGCGTGGCACTTTCGGCTCCGGCGGTGAGTTCACGCCGGGTCGGCACGAGGCGGACGACGGCGCCGACACGGTCGCCTGGCTGCGTACGCAGCCCTGGTTCACCGGGCGATTCGCCACCATGGGCAGTTCCTACCTCGGCTATACGCAGTGGGCGCTGCTGGCGGACCCGCCGCCCGAACTGGCCACCGCCATCATCAGCGTCGGGCCCCACGACATGAGCGCCGCGGCGTGGGCCACGGGCGCGTTCGCGTTGAACGATTTTCTCGGCTGGAGCGATCTGGTGGCCCGCCAGGAAGACGGGCGAGTGAAGCCCTTCGTCGTCGGCCTCTTGGGTCATTGGCGGGTGAACCCAGCGATGCGGGCCTTGCCCCTTGGCGAGGCCGGCCGTCGACTGCTGCGAGACGGTGCGCCGGGGTACGAGGATGGGTCGGACACCCGGATTCGACGGACGAGTATTGGCGTTCCGTGCGACAGACCGCCGCGCTGGATCGGGTTCAGATCCCGGTGCTGCTGATGACCGGCTGGCAGGACATCTTTGTGGAACAGACCCTCTACCAATACCGGCACCTACGCGCGCGCGGCGTCGATCCGGCGCTCACCGTCGGTCCGTGGACCCACGGGCAGATCGCTGTCAACGGCGCGGGAGAAGCCACCCGCGAATCGCTGGACTGGCTGGCAGAGCATCTGGGCGGCGGGCAGGTGCGCCGACGGTCGAGCCCCGTGCGGATCTTCATCACCGGGCGCGGGGAGTGGCGCGACCTGCCCGACTTCCGCCACCCACCGACGATGAGGCGCTCTACCTGCAGCCCGGGTTGACCGTCGCGGCCCAGCCTCCGCCGCCGGACGCCGACCCTTCGCGGTTTGTCTACGATCCGGCAGATCCGACGCCAACCATCGGCGGGCGCATCCTGTCGTCCACCGCGGGCTATCGCCGGGACTGCCGACTCGCCCTGCGCAACGACGTCCTCAGCTTCACCGGCCCACCACTTGGCGAGGACCTCGAAGTCGCTGGGATGCCGTATGTGGAACTCGCCCACGCAGCCGACATACCGTATGCCGACGTGTTCGTGCGGTTGAGCGAGGTGGATGCCAAGGATCGGTCCCACAATGTGAGCGACGGCTTCATTCGGCTCGGTCCAACCCGGTCGTCGCCGCTGCGGGTCGACCTCGACGCCGTCGCGCACCGTTTCCGCGCAGGCCCCCGGATCCGGCTCATGGTCGCTGGCGGCTCGCATCCACGGTTCGCACGGAATCTCGGTACCGGCGAACCGCCACTGACCGCACGTCGGCTCGTGCGCTCGACGCACACCGTCGCCCACGGCCGCGGCGGCACTTCCGGGCTGGTGCTACCCGTCGTGCGTTGACCAGCGCCGATCCGCTCATCGCAGCTTGACGACGACCTTGCCCTTGGCCGTTCGGTCCTCCAGTGAGGCGATCGCGTCGGCAGCGCGCTCGAGCGGATAGACGATCGGCTCCGGCGCCGACACCTTGCCGGATGCCAGCAGCGGCTCCAGCTCCGCCCATTGCTCGCCCAGATATCCGGGGTGAGTCAGTGACCAGGCTCCCCAGCCGACGCCGACGGCATCGACGTTGTTCAGTAGCAGCCTGTTGACCTTGATGGTCGGGATGTCGCCACCGGTGAAGCCGATGACCAGCAGCCGGCCGCCCTGGGCCAGGGAGCGTAGCGAGTCGGTGAACCGGTCGCCTCCGACCGGGTCGACCACGATGTCCACGCCTCGCCCGCCGGTGAGCGCCTTGACGGCGTCCTTGAATCCGTCGGCCAGCACCACATCCGACGCCCCTGCCGCCTTGGCGACTGCGATCTTGTCCTCTGTGCTCACCACCGCGATGGTGCGAGCCGCGCCCCAGGCGGGCGCCAACCGCAGTGTGGACGTGCCGACGCCGCCTGCCGCCCCGTGCACCAAGACGGTTTCACCGTCGGCCAGCCGGCCACGGGTGCGCAGCGCGTGGTGCACCGTCAGATCGTTGAACAGCAGACCCGCACCGGCCTCGAAGGACACCGTGTCCGGCAGCTTGAACACTCGATCGGGTTGCAACGCAACGACTTCGGCCATCGCCCCGGACAGCATTGTCAGCCCCGCAATGCGATCACCGGCCGTCACGTGCGCACCGTCGGGCGCGCTGCGCACCACGCCCGCGACCTCGGCCCCCGGGGTGTAGGGCATCTCGGGCTTGTACTGGTAGAGCCCCCGCGATTGCAGGGCATCGGGAAACGCCACACCCGCGGCGTGCACGTCGATGAGGACCTCACCGTCACCGCTTGGCTCCGCAACCTCGACGACTTGCGCCGCCTGCGGGCCATCGAGCCGGGCTATCTGTATCGCACGCATGGCGGCCTCTCTGTCGTCAATCAGCACCATTTAACATCGCCCAATGCGCGACGCCCGCGCCGCGGTCTTGCTCGACGCCGGCACCGACCCACAGCTGATCGACGTACAGGTTCGCGATCCCGTCGACGACGAGGTGCTTGTCCGCATCGACGCGGTCGGCATCTGTCATACCGACATCAGCGTGGCCGCGCGATGGCCTGCGCGGCGGACTCCAATGGTATTTGGCCACGAGGGTGCGGGCACCGTGGCGGCGGTCGGGTCGCGAGCCGACATCAAGGTTGGGCAACCGGTCGTGCTCTCGTTCGCGAGCTGCGGTCACTGCAGCGACTGCGCATCCGGCAGACCCGGCTACTGCGAACGCTCGACAGATCTCAACATGCGCGGCGACGGCGGTGACGAGACAAGCGCGTTCAGCCGTTACGGCAGCCCGATCGCCGGCGGCTTCTTCGGGCAGTCCAGCCTCGCGACGTATGCCATTGCCCGCCAACAAAATACGGTTGCACTCGCGCAAGCGATCGATCCGGCGATGGCTGCCCCGCTCGGCTGCAGCGTGCAAACTGGTGTCGGCACCGTGCTCAACACGTTGGCGCCGCAACGAGACGATGTCGTCGCGATCTTCGGCGCCGGTGCGGTGGGGCTCTCCGCGGTGATGGGCGCGCGGCTCGCGGGCGTTCGGAACATCGTGGCGGTCGACCCGGTCCCGCAGCGGCGCGCGCTGGCAATCGAACTTGGCGCCACCGCCACGGTCGACCCAACCGCCACCGACACGTCCGCGGCACTTCTCGACCTGACAAAGGGAGGCGCCACCGCGGCCGTCGACACCACCGCAATCCCGGAAGTTCTCGGCACCGCGCTCGCGACGCTGCGGGCCCGCGGAACGCTTGCCGTGGTCGGACTCGGCGCCCCAACGGCGGAGCTGCCCGTCGGGCTCATCATGGGCAGAGGCCTGACCGTGCGCGGTGTCGTGGAGGGTGAAAGCGATCGGCACACGTTCATCCCGGCGCTGGTCGACCTGTGGTCGCGGGGCGATCTGCCGCTCGACAGACTGATCACGACCTATCCATTCGATGACTTCGGCCACGCATGGTCAGCGGCCAAGGCAGGGCACGTCGTGAAACCGGTACTGGTTACCGGACGGTAAACTCATAATTTACGTTTACGGCAGCGTTGCCGAACTCGATGGGAGCACGCATGGGACGTGGCCAGGAGGCCGGCTCGCCGGCCAGAAAATTCGCCGCGGCTGAGGCATTGCCGAAGGGCCGCGTCCTACCCGTCCGATCCAAGGACGGCATCCGGCTGCACGCCGAGGTATGGGGGCCCGAAAACGGCTATCCCATCGTGCTCTCGCATGGCATCACCTGCGCCCTGCGGGTATGGGCCTACCAGATCGCCGATCTGGCCAACGACTACCGCGTCATCGCGTTCGACCACCGCGGCCACGGCCGCAGCGCCGTGCCGCCGCGTCGCGGCGGCTACAGCCTGGATATTTTGGCTGCCGACCTCGATGCGGTGCTCGAGGCCGCGCTTGCTCCCGGGGAACGTGCGGTCATCGCCGGGCATTCGATGGGCGGCATCGCGATCACGTCATGGGCCGAGCGGTATCCCGATCGGGTGCGGCAGTGCGCCGACGCCGTCGCGCTGATCAACACCACCACCGGCGACCTGCTGCGCAACCTGCAGTTCTTTCCCGTGCCTCCGCCGCTGGTCGATGCGCGGGTGCGAGCGGCGGGAACCCTGCTCAAGACGTTTGGTGCTGCGCCACTGCTGCGCGCGGTGGACCGGCCGAGCCGGCGGTTTGTCTCAACGATCGCGGTGGGCCGCGACGCCGACCCGGCCATCGCCGAGTTCATCTACGAGCTGTTCACCTCGACTCCGCCCGCGGGCCGCGGCGGCTGGGCCCGCACGCTGGTCGACGCGCTCGGTCCCGAGCACATCGGACTGAATAACCTGACGGTGCCCACGCTGGTGATCGGCAGCGCGAAAGACCGGCTGCTGCCGATGATTTCGTCGCGCTACATCGCCAGGATGGCGCCGAACCTCGCGTCGTTCGTTGAGCTGTCCGGCGGACACTGCGCGATCGTCGAGCGCCCCGACGAGGTCAACAAACACCTGCGGCTGCTGATCGAGTCGGTAACCGAGGACCAACGCGCCAGCTCGTAGCCGCCACCCGATGTCGCCGGCCCTGCGGCTCCTGACCGGGAGAAACGTTGCGCGCAAGCCCCTGGCTTCAGCTGGGGGACAAGCGCGTCTGGACTTGTCGGCGACGCCTGCTACCGTCACGGCTACAACTGAATCCCCCGGAGAGATCCCAAGGTCAGGACATCGACCGGCGTCGGGGAAAGTAACCAACGAGGCCGCTGGCATCGCAGGTGTGGCGCCCGCAAGGGACAGAGTTGGTCGGCGCAAACGCAAAAGCCCCCGGCTTACGGCGGTGCTGCGATGAGCACCGAGACAGCCGGACATCGGCACGCGGGAATCCCACGCCTTCAGGCGGGGGAGGATGTCAAAGCGTCCGGTGCACCTCCGTGGCGGCACGCTTGCCCGACCGCACCGCGCCGTCGAGGAAACCGGTCCACTCGTCGGCGGTTTCGGTGCCCGCCCAGAAGATGCCGTCGACAGGCCTGCGCAACCACGGCCCATACGTCGTCCACGAGCCCGGCGGGACCGCGGCCGTCGGTCCGCCAGGCGCGAATTCCTCTGTGCCCCAGCAATGATCGACATAGTCGATCGGGCGAGAGGCGGCGTCGCCGAACAGCGTCACGAATCCTTCCAGCGCCTGCTCGCGGCGCTGCTCGGGCGGCAGCGCATCGAACGTGCGTGCATCCGTGAAGCCCAACAGGATGCCCGGGCCCGCGTCGCTCGGGCTGACGTCGAACGTGATGAACACCGGTCCCTCGTCGGACAGCGCTTCACCCGAGCGGCCGTCCTCGCGCCAAAACGGCGTCTCGTAGGCGACATACGCCTTGCTCAAATTGCCTTGCGGCCAGTGCTGGGCCAGCTTTTCGTACTCGGGCGGCAGCGCCGGATCGAACGCGATCCCTGCCCGGTGTGCCGGCGGGACGGCCACGATGACGGCCTTGGCGGTGACGTCACCGCGATCGGAGCCGACGGCAAGGGAGCCGTCGGAGCGCCGTTGGATGCTGCGCACGACCGCGTTCAGTACGACCCGCGGGCCCAGCTCTTCGGCCATCCGCAGCGCAATCTGCTGCGTGCCGCCTGGAAAGCGGTCTTGCTGAGCGCCGCCTTCGGTATCAAGCATGCGGCCGAGCCCACCCGCGGCCTTCACGTAGCGGACCGCGTGCAGCATCGACACCTCATCGGGCTCGCAACCCCACGTCACCCGCGCCATGATGGCCATCAGATCCCGAGTCGACGCGCTGGCGTGCACGTAACGCAACCACTCGTCAAGGGTCTTGCCGTCGAGGATCTCGGCGATCGGCGAGGTCCACGGCTCGACCACCGGCACCCGCCGGCTCACGCGGTCGAACCGCCACTGGATGCGGGAAACGTCGAGCAACTCGATGATCGACAGCCGCGGAATCGTGCTGCCATACGACCGAACCTTGCCGCGCCACAGGATCAAGTTCTTGCCGCGGCTATAGGTCCGCACCGTCTCGCAGCCCAGTTCTTGCGCCAGCGCGATGACGGCGTCCTGCGTCGGCCCGACGAACGTTCCGCCGAGATCGACCGGGGTGCCCGCGATAGTCGTCGTCGCCGAGCGTCCCCCGACGCGATCACGGCCTTCGAGAACAACGACGTCGTGCCCGAGCCGCACCAGATCACGGGCCGCAGACAGCCCCGCGAACCCGGCACCCACGATGACGACGTCAGCATTGGCTGGGATGGTCACGAGACTAGGCTCTCACGCCGTGGAGGTCATGACGGCGCTGTTCGGACCGACTGACGCGATCGAGCGGGCGCACGTGCTGCGGGAGGCCGGCGCCAGCGGAGTCTTCACCTTCGAGGGGCCGCACGACGTGTTCACCCCGCTGGCCTTGGCCGCCGCCGTCGAAGGCCTTGACCTGATGACCAACGTCGCGATCGCGTTTCCGCGCAACCCGATTCACCTCGCGCACCAGGCCAACGACCTGCAGTTGCTGACGAAAGGGCGGTTCACACTCGGCCTTGGTACGCAGGTGCGCACGCAGATCGAGAAGCGGTTCGGGGCGGAATTCGACCGGCCCGTCGCCCGGATGACGGAACTGGTGGGTGCCCTGCGGGCCATCTTCGCGGCCTGGAACTCCGGTGACCGACTCGATTTCCGCGGGCATTACTACCGGCACACGCTGATGACCCCGACGTTCAGCCCCGGCCCCAACCCGTACGGCCCGCCACCGATCTACGTCGGCGCGCTCGGGCCGCGGCTGACCCGGGCCACCGCCGAGGCCGCCGACGGCCTGCTCGTCATGCCGTTCGGGTCGAAGCGGTTCCTGCACGAGGCGACGATGCCCGCGGTTCGGCAGGGATTGGCCGCCGCTGGACGCGACGCTGGCGACTTCGCCGTCGTCCCGGAAATCATCGTGTCCATGGGTGGCCAAGGAGATCAAGACCATGCCGCCACCCGTCGGCTGCTCGCGTTTTACGGGTCAACTCCTGCGTACCGCGCGGTCCTGGACGTGCACGGCTGGGGTGACCTGCAACCCGAGCTCAACAAGCTGTCCAAGCAGGGCCACTGGGAGGACATGGGGCGACTCATCGACGACGACATCCTGCACACCATCGCGGCCTGCGGCAGCCCCGGCGAGATCGCCGCTCATATCCGCGACCGTGTGCACGGCGTCTCCGACCGGATCTGCGTCTACCAGCCGGGCCCGATCGCGGTGGAGTCACTCGCGGCGATCGTTGACGCGCTCAACGGCTGAGCCCCTATCGTGGTACCCAGGCGGACCAAAGGAGGTCTTCGTGGGCGCCCAAGAGGCCGAGTACTCCGACGTGCTGATCGTCGGCGCAGGAATCTCAGGGATCGGCGCCGCGTACCGCATCCACGACAAGAATCCTGGGCTGTCCTACACAGTGCTGGAGCGCCGTGAGCGGATCGGCGGCACCTGGGACTTGTTCCGCTATCCCGGCATCCGCTCCGACAGCGACATCTTCACCCTCAGCTTTCCCTACGAGCCGTGGACCAGGCCCGAGAACGTCGCGGACGGCCACGACATCCGGGTATATCTGACCGAGACCGCCCGCAAGCACGGCATCGACGAGCACATCAGGTTCAACACCAAGGTCGTTTCGGCCGACTGGGACTCGGCCACCGACACGTGGACCGTGCAGACCGAGCAGGACGGCCTGCCCAAGACCTATGAGACCCGGTTCCTGTTCTTCGGCACCGGCTACTACAACTACGACGAGCCCTACCTTCCCGAGTTCCCTGGCATCGAGCAGTTCACCGGCGAGGTGGTGCACCCGCAGTTCTGGCCCGAGTCGCTGGACTGTTCCGGCAAACGTGTTGCGGTGATCGGTAGCGGGGCAACCGCAGTCAGCATGATCCCGTCGCTGACCGAGACAGCCGGGCACGTGACCATGCTGCAGCGCTCGCCCACCTACATGTTGTCGATGCCCCGTATCCACCCGGTCGTGCAGGCGATCCGAAAAGCCTTGCCGCTCAAGGCTGGCAACCGCGTCGTCCGGTGGTACAACACCACCTTCACGGTTTTGACGTACGTGGTGGCGCGTAAGGCGCCGCGCTTCAGTCGGTGGCTGATCCGCAGCAGGGCGAAACAGGCTCTGCCGCGGGACTATCCCGTCGACCTGCATTTCAAGCCCAAATACGACCCGTGGGATCAGCGGCTGTGCCTGATCCTCGACAACGACCTGTACGCCGCCGTCGGCGACGGCCGCGCCGACGTCGTCACCGACCACATCGACCACTTCGACGCCGGCGGCATCGTGCTGCGCTCCGGTCAGCACGTGGACGCCGACGTGATCGTCACCGCCACCGGCCTGCAGTTGCAGGCACTGGGCGGGGTTGAAGTGAGCATCGACGGCGCCGAGGTCAAGCCGCAGGACCGGTTCGTCTACAAGGAGCACATGCTCGAGGACATCCCGAACATGGCGTGGTGCGTCGGCTACATCAACGCATCCTGGACGCTACGGGCCGACCTGACCGCACGCGCGGTGGCAAAACTATTGGCGTACATGGACTCCCATGGCTACACGCACGCATACCCGCACCTCGGCGACAAGCCGATGCCGGAGAAGCCTGCGTGGAACATCAACGCCGGCTACGTGCAACGCGCCGCGCATGTGCTGCCGAAGTCGGGCACGCACCGGCCATGGAACGTGCGGCACAACTACGTGCTCGACGCCATCGACCATCGCTTCGACCGCATCGAGGAGTCGATGGTGTTCGGGCGCGCGGAGGCCAAGGAGGCCAGGTCGGCGTAGTCGGCCCAAGGAGGGTGACCCAGTGAGTTCGAACGAACCCGAGTACAGCGATGTGCTGATCATCGGCGCCGGGTTTTCCGGCATCGGCGCCGCGTACCGCATCCACGAGAAGAACCCGGGGCTGTCCTACACCGTCCTGGAACGACGCGCCCGGCTCGGCGGAACGTGGGACCTGTTCCGCTATCCAGGCATCCGCTCCGACAGCGACATCTTCACTCTGTGCTTTCCGTGGGAGCCGTGGACGCGGCCCGAGATGATCGCCGATGGCGACCACATCTGGCAGTACATCGCCGACACGGCCCGCAAGCACGGCATCGACGAGCACATCCGGTTCAACACCAAGGTCGTTTCGGCCGACTGGGACTCGGTCGCCGACACGTGGACCGTGCAGACCGAGCAGGACGGCCTGTCCAAGACCTATGAGACCCGGTTCCTGTTCTTCGGCACCGGCTACTACAACTACGACGAGCCTTACGCGCCAACGTTTCCCGGCATCGAGACCTTCACCGGTGCGGTCGTGCACCCGCAGCACTGGCCCGACGGCTTCGACTACACCGGCAAGAGGCTGGTGGTCATCGGCAGCGGCGCGACCGCGGTCAGCATGATCCCGTCGCTGACGGAGCATGCCAGTCACGTGACGATGCTGCAGCGCACGCCGTCGTACATGCTCTCCGCGGTGAAGGTGGAACCGACGGCCAACGCGATCCGGCGATGGTTGCCGCTGCCGATGGCCCATTGGATCGTTCGCTGGCGAAATGCCCTCGTGGCCGCGCTGTTGTGGGTGGTGGCACGTAGAGCGCCTGGCTTCAGTAAGCGCATGATCCGACGGATCGCGGAGCGTAACCTGCCGCCGGGCTACGACATCGACACTCACTTCAAGCCGCCCTACAACCCGTGGGATCAGCGGATGTGCTTCATCGTCGGGGCCGACCTCTATAAGGCCATCAGCGACGGTGAAGTGGAGATGGTCACCGACCACGTCGACCACGTGGACGCCACCGGCATCGTGGTCAGATCGGGGCGCCATCTCGACGCCGACGTGATCATTACCGCCACCGGCATACAGCTGCAGGGGCTGGGTGGCATCACGGTCAACATCGACGGGGAGTCGATAACTCCGCACGACAGGTTCATCTACCGCCGCCACCTGCTCGACGACGTCCCGAATGCGGCCTGGTGCATGGGCTATACGAACGCCTCGTGGACGCTCGGGGCGGACCTGACCGCACAGGCCGTCGCGAAGCTGTTGGCGTACATGCACTCTCATGGCTACACGCATGCGTATCCGCATCTGGGCGGTGTCGACATGCCCGAACAGCCCGCGTTCAACCTGCAGTCGGGTTACGTGCTGCGCTCGCTGGACGCGCTACCCAAGTCGGGAACCAGCAGGCCGTGGGCGCTTACGCACAACTTCGTGCGTGACGTGGCCGGCAGGCCCTTCGAGTCCATCGAGGAGTCGATGGTGTTCGGCCGCGCGGCTACGGTGTCCGCAGGGTCAGCCCAGTCCCGAGCAACTGCGACACCGACAACCCGAATGTCGTCTTGAACCGGTCGGCGAGGTGAGACGGGCTGGCCTCCTACCTCAACTCGACAGGAGGCCACCGTGGCCGTCGCGGTCATCGGCGTGATCGCTGTCGGCGCCGCGTTGGCCGGCATGGCGTTCGGCCGCCTGGTGTCGGCGGTTGTCGACGATCGGACCGCGTTCTATCCCAACTGGTTCTACCTGCTGGTCGAGGCGGCTGCAGCGGGCGCCTTATTTGCGGTTTCGGCGTGATAGCCGGCGCGCTCAGCGCGGGTAATCACGCCCAAATCACTAGGGCGCGACGGTGAGCCAGTCGGCGAAGCCGGACGGGTCGTGACGGCCGAGCGCCCCGTGTTCGAATAGGCCCCACCCCTCGACCGCTCTGCCGTCAGCGTCCCGGCAGACGGCGCGGCCGACATGGTCGATGACGCCGAAGCCGGCGCGCCCGACGATCGCGGGATCGGCCATGTCGTAGGTCAGGCGTTCGGTGAAGTTGTCGCCCTTCCACACTCCGTGCAGCCAGTCCGAGTCGCCGCCGTATCCGCCGCCGACGTGAATCGGCACTGCAAGTTTGGATTCGACGTCGAAACGCACGGGGGCGCCGTCGAATGCGGTCGCGTCGATGGTCGCACCGGTAGGGATCCGAGTGCCGGAGCGATAGTGGATCTTCACCCGAGGCCAGCCGAGTTGCTCGACGCGACCGTCCTTCCAGATGCGGGTGCAGTCGTTGAGAGACCGGAAGCCCTCGGGGTCCTCCTGGATGATGACGACGATGCCGAAGTCGTCGAACGCCATCGGCACGTAGAGCCACCACATCCCCTCGAACGGCGGATCGTCGGGGCGCCCGGCAGGCTCGGGTTCGCCGATCGGCCGGATGCCCCACGAGCGGTCGCGGGTGCCGATCCACACCGACGGGTCGACGGTGATCTCCTTGCCGTCGATCAGCAGCTGGCCGCTCCAGGCGCCCACCTGGGCGAAACGCTGCGCGTCGAGCGTGATTCGGTTGCCCCGCCGCATGATGTGTGGCTGTTCCTGGACGACGTCGAACAGCCCTTCCCAGGTCAGATCCGCAGCGATGCCTTCGGTTTCGTCGAGCACGATGCGCAGTTTGTGCAGTGGCTCGATCACCTCGAGGCGGTAATTGCCCACATGCTGGTTGAGCCGGTCCTGATCGATGGCGCCGCTCAAGTGCACGGCTGTCTGCACGTCTGCCCGCCGCACGAGCAGGAACGCGTCCTTCACGCCGAGATTCGGGTAGTAACCGATGCCCGAGATCACGAAGATGTCGCCGGTGCGGTCGTGCGCGTTGAAGTAAGAGCGGTCGTAGAAGTTGCGGTCGCTCGACCCTGGCCACGCGATCGGGTGCGGGACCTGGTGCACCGGGTATTCGTCGAGGGGCCCGAGCATCACGCCTCATCTTTCTGCTCTTCGCGCGAGCGCTCATCGCCGATCAGCCGCCGCAGCACTGCGCCGTGGTAGAACAGCGATTCCACGTCGTCGGGTTTTTCGATCTCGCCGAACCGCACTCGCCGCGCGCTGGTCCGCATGAACACGCACGCCCAGATCACGCCTGAGTACACGTAAAACCAATGCAGGTCGCCCAATTCGACACCGGTCAACTCGGCGTACGTCGCGCGCACGTCCGACTCACGCATGAAATCGGGCAGTCCCGGTAATCCGGCCAGGCCGGCGAGTTCCTGAAAGACCATGTGCGCGAAGATGACCCATGCCACGTCCAATTCGCGTGGGCCAAGCGTCGCCATCTCCCAGTCCAGCACGGCGACCGGCCGGAAGTCGGAGTACAGCACATTGCCGACGCGGGAGTCGCCCCACACCACGACCGGGTCGCTGGCCGCGACGTCGGCGGGCCAGTTCGTCTCGAGCCAGTCCAGTGCACGCTCGAGCAGCTCTGATCGGCCGATGTCGGGGACGGCGAACTGGTACCAGGACTGCAGCCAATTGAGGTTTCGCCGTAGCGCGTTCGGCTCCGGAGCCGCCCGCCCGGCGACATCAGTCCCAGCGCCGTCGGCGAGGAACCCGAACGTCGTCTCGGGATCGGGGATCGAGTGCAGTTTGGCGATCACCTCGACGGTGCTGTCCTGCAGTTCGCGCTGACGCTCGGCGGGGGAATCGGCGAACCAGTTGTTGCCGAACGTGTACGGCATCACGTCGGGTGGCACCTGGCCCTCGACGTAATCCATCAGGAAGAACGGAGTGCCGAGCACCGAGCCGGTCGATTCGAGCCACCGCACCCGTGGAACGGGGACGTCGGTCTTCTCGCCGACCAGTCGAATGACATCGAACTGGTGGTCCATCCGATACGACGAGAACACCGGCACGTCCGCAGCGCTGGGTGCCACGCGCGCCACCCACTTCTCTTCTCGTTGTTGTCCGTCTTCCTCCCAGCGGCCGGTCAGGATGATCGTCTCGGAGGACATGCCGTTGGCGTCGACGCCGCTTTCCACGGTGACCCGGGGTGCGACACCGGCGGGCATCACGGTGGATAGCCAGCCCGACATCACATCGGGCAGCGTGCTGACGTCTCGACTCGAATGCTGGAGTCGGCTGACATCTTCGACAGCCGGTTCAGTTGGCATGAGGACTCTTCCGTAGGCCGATAATTACGATACGGTGGGTAGCGTTATGAAAGCAGACGTGTCATCGGTTGACAAGACCCCTGGCGCCGGGCGGCCCCGGGATCCGCGTATCGACGCTGCCATACTGCGCGCCACCGCGGATCTGCTTGTGGAAATCGGCTATTCGAACCTGACGATGGCCGCGGTCGCCGAACGCGCCGGAACGACCAAGACCGCGCTGTACCGGCGGTGGTCGAGCAAGGCCGAGCTGGTGCACGAGGCCGCGTTCCCCGCGGCGCCGACGGCGATCGAGACGCCGCCGGGCGATATCGCCGCCGACGTCCTGGCGATGCTCGCCGCTGCCCGCGACGTGTTCACCAGCCCGCTGGTGCGTGCGGCGCTGCCGGGACTGATCGCGGACATGGCAGTCGACGCCGAACTCAATGCTCGTGTCATGAACCGCTTCACCGACGTGTTCGTCGCGGTGCGCAGTCGGCTGGCCGACGCGGTCAGCCGGGGCGAGGTGCACGCCGACGTCGATCCAGACCGGCTGGTCGAGGTGATCGGCGGTGCCACGCTGCTGCGGGTGTTGCTCCGGCCCGACGAGCCGCTCGGCGACGACTGGGTTGCCCAGACGGCCGCCATCGTGGTCCACGGTGTGGTGGCATAGACACGATGCCTGACGTAGAGCCGTTCCCATCCGGCTGGCGCACCGCGCTGGTGCTCGTGCCGCATCCTGACGATCCCGAATACGGCTGTGCGGCGGCGGTCGCCAAGTGGACCGCTGGCGGCAAGACCGTGCGCTACGCGCTCGCGTGCCGGGGCGAGGTCGGCATCGCGGGGATGCCACCGGAGCTGGCGGGCCCTCTTCGTGAGCAAGAACAGCGTCGATCGGCGGCCATCGTCGGCGTGGACGACGTGCAGTTCTGGGACTTCCCGGACAGCCAGATCCGCAACACCCCCGAGCTGCGCGCCATGATCGCCGAGACGATCACCGAGCTGGCGCCCGACTTGGTGGCCACCGTTTACAGCGGAGCGGAATGGGCGCCGGGTGCGCCGAACCAGCGCGACCACATCGAGTTTTCCGAAGCCGTTGCCGCCGCGTGCGATTCGCTCGCCGTTCCGCCCCTGTGGCTTTTCGAGAACGGACCGGAGCCAACACACTGCGAGGTGGTTGACGACTACATCGACATCGCCGTCGCGTCGCTGGCCGCCCACGATGCATACCTGTCGGTGCTGGATCCCGAGACGCCGGTTCTGCAACAGGCGCGCAAACAGGTGGACATGGCGACGCCGCCGCGACCCGACTTCGGTGGTCGGCGCACGGTGGGATTCATTCTGCGACCACCTGCGAAGTGACTGTGGATTCGGCCCTGTTCCGTTTCAGTCCCATCGCACGGGGTATGTCGTCTTAACCTGGCGGTTCAAGGAGTGGGAGGTCGCGATGTTGCACACCATGGTGCTTGCGGCCCAGGACAACGTCGAGGCGGCCGGCCTCATCCTGCGCGGCATTAAGGGCATCTTCGTCGCGATCGGCAGCATCATCGCCGCCATCATCTGTGGCGTCGTGGCTGCGATGAAGGGACGCAATCCGCTCGGCTGGGGAATCCTCGGACTGTTCTTCAGCATCATCACGCTGATCGTCATCATCGTTATTCCGAGCAAGAAATCCTGACGCCTGCGACCATCGCAGGGTGAGGATCGTCGCGACGCGCGCCGGACACGTGCGCGGCACATACGCGGACGGGGTGCACGCCTTCCGCGGAATTCCCTATGCCCAACCACCGGTCGGCCGCCTGCGCTTTGCCGCGCCGGTGCCACCCGAGGCCTGGGACGGTGTGCGTGACGCGACGGAGTTCGGCCCTGCGCCACCGCAGCCGATGCGCCTCACATCCTCCGACGAGTGGTTGACCGTGAACGTGTGGACCCCCGATGCGGGCGCATCGGGTCTGCCGGTCATGGTGTGGCTCTACGGTGGCCGGTTCACCACCGGAGCTTCCGATGAATCCGACTGCGATGGAAGCCGTTTGGCGGCCGGCGGTGTGGTGCACAGCCTCAACTACCGTGTCGGCGGTGAAGGGTTCATGCTCATTGACGGCGTGGTACCCAACCGGGGACTGCTCGACCAGGTCGCGGCGCTGCGGTGGGTGCAGGACAACATCGCGGGCTTCGGCGGGAACCCCGGCAACGTCACCGTATTCGGCGAGTCCGCCGGCGCCGCATCGGTCGCGATGCTGATGGTGATGCCCGCGGCCGCCGGTCTGTTCCGCCGCGGCATCGCCGAAAGCGTGCCCGCGTTCCTTTTCGGTTCCGATCTTGCCGCGGACGTCGCCACCGTCGTCGCCGCAAAGTTGGGCCTGCGGGCCACGGCCAGTGACCTCGCCGCGGTGGCGCCCCAGGTCCTGGCCGATGCCCTGGCCGGCATCGAGTACCAGGACCGCTGGGGTTACGCCCTCGGTGTCCGGCGGTCGCAGTTCGGCCCAGTGATCGACGGAGAGATACTGCCGGACAGCCCTTTTCGTGCCCTCGCGGCGGGCGTTGGCCGGGGCGTTGAATTTCTGATCGGGCACAACCGCGACGAGTATCGCTTCGTCGTCTACGAGAATGGTGGACCCGACGCCGTCACCGCCGAACACGCCGAGACAGCGCTGAACTCGTTGCCGCCGACGCCCGATGGCGCGCAGGCCTATCGGGCGGCGCACCCGCGGGCCGATCACGCCGAGCTATACGAACTGGTGTGCTCGGACTTCGTCTACCGGATGCCCACCCTACACATCGCGCAGGCGCACGCCGCCGGCGGCGGAACCACCCATCTGTACGAATTCTGTTTCGACGCCTCGCCGATCGGGGCTGCGCACACCACCGAGATACCGCTGGTGTTCGGCACCCTGGATTCGCCCATTGGATCCGCGTTCTACGGCTCGGCGCCTGCGGCCGAGGTGGTGTCGCGCGAGATGAGCGCAGCCTGGCGGGCCTTCGCCACCGATGGCGATCCCGGCTGGCCCGCCTACGATTTTGTCGACCAGCTCACCCGCGTCTTCGACACCGAATCCCGCACGACGCCCTATCCCGAGCAGGCGTCGCAGCAGATCTGGGCAAGCTGCCCGTTCGACCCGTTCACTCTGCAGCGCTAGGGCTCGATCTGTCGTTTGTTGCGCTCGGACACCGCGCGGAACTGGTCTCCGAGACCGTCGAAATCCCGGTGTTGCGCGAACGCGATCTTCGCCTCTGCGGCCAGTGCCGGGTCCACGACCGCGGCGGCGCCCGTCGTATAGATCTCCTTGAGCCCCAACATGACCGGGCCAGGAACCTCAGCGACCTGGCCTGCCAGCTCGAGCACCCTGTCGAGCAGCCGTTCGTGGGGCACCACCTCGGTGACCAGACCGATTCGCTCGGCACGGGCTGCGTCGACCACCTCGCCGGTCATCGACAGCCGCCGCGCCATCGCCGCGCCGACAACCTGGGGGAGTCGTGCGGTCATGCCACCGCCCGGCAGGATGCCGACGCGGGCGTGCGTGTCGGCGAACACCGCCCGCTCCGACGCCACGAGGAAGTCGCAGCCCAGCGCCATCTCCAGCCCGCCGGTGAACGTCGCGCCGTTGATCGCGCCGACGATCGGCGTGCGCATGTTGGCGACCGCGGCGATGCAGCTCTGCGACCGGAAATCCTCGAAGTACTTCAGGCCGTCGCGCTGCGCCTCCTTGAGGTCCACCCCGGCGCAGAACGCCGGATCGGCCCCGGTCAGCACCACCGCCCGCACCGAGTCGTCGGCGTCGGCCTCGGTCAGTGCGGTGTACGCCGCCCTGATCAGGTCGCGGCTCAACGCGTTCCTTGCCTTGGGTCGGTTCAGCGTCAGCAGCCTGACCGCGCCGTGGTCGGCGGACAGGACAAGCGGTTCGGTCATCATGGAAAACTAGGACAGGAAATGGTTGGCGGTATTCGCCAGGTCCAGCAGCGGCTGCGGCAGCGCGCCGAGGGCGAATGTGACGGCTGCGGTGATCGTGACGACGGCCGTGGTCAGCACGCTGGGCACCACGACCGCCGGTGCATCGTCGGGCGGTTCGGTGAAGAACATCAACACGATCACACGCACGTAGAAGTATGCGGCGATGGCGCTGGCGATGACGCCCATAACAACAAGCGGAATCGCGCCGCCCTCGCCCGCGGCCTTGAACACCGCGAACTTGCTGACGAACCCACTCGTCAGCGGGATACCGGCGAAGGCCAGCAGGAACAGCGAAAACACAACGCCGACAACGGGATAACGCCGACCCAGGCCGGCCCACCGGGCGAGTGCGGTGTCCTCCTCGCCTGCCGTGTTGCGCACCAGACCCACCACCGCGAATGCGCCGACGGTGCTGAACCCGTAGGCGAACAGATAGAACAGCGTCGAGGAAAGGCCTGCCTCGTTCTGGGCGATCACGCCGGTGAGAATGAACCCGGTGTGCGCCACCGCCGAGTACGCCAGCATCCGCTTGACGTCGGTCTGGGTCACCGCGGTCACGGTGCCGACCACCATCGTCAGGATCGCGATCCCCCACAGCACTGGGCGCCAGTCGTCATGAAGACCGGGCAGCGCGATATAGAACAGGCGCAGCATCGCGCCGAACGCGGCGATCTTGGTGGCGGCGGCCATGAACGCGGTGATCGGCGTCGGCGCCCCCTGGTACACGTCCGGAATCCACGAGTGGAACGGCACCGCCCCGACCTTGAACAGCACGCCGACAAGCAACAGCGCGGTGCCGATCAGCGCCAGCGACGTCTTGCCCGATCCAGCCGCCACCGCGTGGGCGATGCCGCCGAGATCCAATGTGCCCGCGTACCCGTAGAGCATGGCCACGCCGTAGAGGAAGAAGGCCGAGGAAAACGCGCCAAGCAGAAAGTATTTCACCGAGGCTTCCTGCGACAGCAGGCGACGCCGGCGGGCCAGCCCGCACAGCAGATACAGCGGCAGTGACAGCACCTCGAGCCCGATGAACATGGTCAGCAGATCATCTGCGGCCGGGAACAACAGCATGCCGCCGATGGCGAACAGCGTCAGCGGGAACACCTCGGTCTGCATGATCCCGGCCTTGGTGGCCAGCTTCTCGACGACACTGCCCGCGACCGCCGACGCCTGCGGGGTGAACGCATCCAGGCCGGGGCCGGGCTCGCTCTCCGCCGGCGCGTGGATGCGCCGTTCGGCGATGAGCATGATGCCGAGCACGCCGACCAGCAGGATGGTGCCCTGCAGAAACAGGGCCGGCGCGTCGACGGCGACGGCGCCCATCACGGCGGTGCGCCCGGTGCCGCCGTGCAGATCCCGAGCAAGCGCGACGACCGCAACGAAGGCGGCGACCAGCCCGCCGAGGCTGAGCACCAGTTGGGCGGCGTAACGCTGCTGACGGGGAAGGAACGCTTCGACGAGGACACCGACGACGGCCACACCGAGGACGATCAGTATGGGGGAGAGCAGGCCATACTCGACGTTGGGGGTAGGCAGCCCAAGGGCTTGAGTCATCGTGACGGCCCTTCCGCGATCTTCGGTGCCGGGTCAGGCTGGTTGATTGTGGTCAGTGTGTGGCTGACCGCGGGGTTGATCACATCGAGAGCCGGTTTGGGATACACCCCGAGTACCAGCAGCAGCACGATAAGAGGTGCGACGACGACGATCTCGCGCGGCAAAAGGTCACGCAGGCGATCGTTGCCGTCCTTGACCGGGCCGGTCATCATCCGCTGGTACATCCACAGGATGTAGATCGCGGACAGCACCAGTGCGGTGGCCGCGAAGACCGCGAATGCGGGGTAGCGCGTGAATGTTCCAATCAGGACCAGGAATTCGCTGATGAACGGAGCCAGGCCGGGTAGCGACAACGTCGCAAGGCCGGACGCCAGGAAGGTGCCGGCCAGCACCGGCGCAACCTTTTGCACGCCGCCATAGGCGTTGATCAGGCGAGTGCCCCTGCGCGACACCAGGAATCCGGCGATCAGGAACAGCGCCGCGGTCGAGATGCCGTGGTTGACCATGTAGAGCGTCGACCCGGACTGGCCCTGGCTGGTCATCACGAAGATGCCAAGGATGATGAACCCGAAGTGAGATATCGACGTGTAGGCGATCAGTCGCATCACATCGACCTGGCCGATCGCGAGGACCGCGCCGTAGACGATGCCGATCACGGCCAGCGTGATGATCAGCGGCCGGAAATACATTGAGGCGTCGGGGAACAGCTGCAGGCAGTAGCGCAGCATGCCGAACGTGCCAACCTTGTCCATGACGGCCATCATCAGCACCGCGCTGGCCGGGGTGGCCTCCACGGCGGCGTCGGGCAACCACCGGTGGAACGGCCACAGCGGCGCCTTGACCGCGAAGGCGAACATGAACCCGCCGAACAACAGGTTCATCACCGCCGGACTCATGACGAACTGACCACTCGACACCGCGGCGACGATCGCGCGGAAGTCGAACGTGCCCGCCGCGAACGTGTGGCTCTGCGCGGTCACCACATACAGGCCGATCACTGCGGCGAGCATGATCAGGCCGCCAAACAGGTTGTACAGCAGGAACTTCACCGCCGCCTTCGAGCGGTTCTCGCCGCCGAATCCCCCGATCAGGAAGTACATCGGGATGAGCATGGCCTCGAAGAACACGTAGAACAGCAGCACGTCCAGCGAGATGAGCGATATCAGCACCATGCCCTCGACCGCCAGGGTCAGCGCGAAGTACGTGTGCACCGAGCGTCCCGCCCAGCCGATCTGGTCGCTGGCGTCGTTCCAGCCCGCGATGATCAGCAGCGGCACCAGCACGGCCGTCAGTACGACCAGGGCGAGTGCGATGCCGTCGACGCCGAGGATGTACCCGGTGCCGAATGACGGGATCCACGTGTGGGATTCGACGAACTGGTACTGGTTGCCTCCCGGCTTGAATCCGACCGCGACCACCAATGTCACCCCGAGGACGGCGATCGAGATCAGCAGCGCGAGCCATTTGGCCACGGTGCGTTGCGAGGCGGGCAGCAGCATTACGAGTGCCGCGCCGACCATCGGGATCGCCCATAGGACGGTGAGCCACGGGAAGGAAGTCACCACAGCCGCACCGCCAGGATCGCGGCGACCACGAGGGCCGCGCCTGCCAACATCGATAGGGCATACGAGCGGGCGAAACCGGTTTGCAGTTGCCGGAAGCCGTCCGAGACTCGGCCGACGAGCGCGGCCAGCCCGTTCGCGGCCCCGTCCACCGCGTCGTCGTCGATCTCGACGAGGCCCTTGGTGAGGAGCTGCCCTGGCTGCATGAACACCCGCTCGTTGAATACGTCGCCGTAGAGATCCTGGCGCGCCGCCACGGTCAGTGCAGACCCGGCGGGCGCCTCTGCCGGCACGGGGCGCGTGCCGTACATGCGGTACGCGATCGCGATCCCCGCGGCGACGACGGTCAGGACGACGATGGTGACGACCCATGCGGGCGTACCGCTCGCGGCCTCTCGGGCACCGACGACGGGTTCGAGCCAGTGCGCCAGAGTGCCGCCGATCGCGAGGAACCCGCCCGATGCGACCGAGCCGATGGCCAGCAGGATCATCGGCCAGGTCATGACCGCGGGTGACTCGTGGGGATGAGCGACTTCGGTTTGTCCCGTCGCTACGCTCGCCGAGGCGGTTTGTCCCGTCGCTGCGCTCGCCGAGGCGGTTTGTCCCGTCGCTACGCTCGCCGAGGCGCCCCAGCGCCGTTCACCGAAGAACGTCATCAGCATCACGCGGGTCATGTAGAACGCGGTGATGCCTGCGCCGAGGATCGCCGCGCCGCCGAGGATGATTCCCTTGCCGCCCCCTGCGCCGAGCGCGGCTTCGATGATGCCGTCCTTGGAGAAGAACCCGGCCAGCGGCGGCACGCCGATGATCGCCAGATAGCCGAGTCCGAACGTCGCGAAGGTGATCGGCATTACCGTGCGCAGCCCGCCGTAGCGGCGCATGTTCACCTCGTCGTTCATGGCGTGCATCACCGACCCGGCGCCGAGGAACAGGCCGGCCTTGAAGAAGCCGTGGGTGAGCAGGTGCATGATCGCGAACGCGTATCCGGCCGGGCCCAGCCCGGCCGCCAGCACCATGTAGCCGATTTGCGACATCGTCGACGCGGCAAGCGCTTTCTTGATGTCGTCTTTGGCGCAGCCGACGATCGCCCCGAACAGCAGGGTCACCGCGCCGACGATGACCACACCCAACTGCGCGTTCGGCGCGAGATTGAAGATGGGACCGGACCGCACGATCAGGTACACGCCCGCGGTGACCATGGTGGCGGCGTGGATGAGCGCCGACACCGGTGTCGGGCCCTCCATCGCGTCCCCGAGCCAGGACTGCAGCGGCACCTGCGCCGATTTGCCGCACGCGGCCAGCAACAGCAGCAGCCCGATTGCGGTGAGTGTGCCCTCACCGAGGCGGGGGGCCGCCGAGAACACTCCCGCGAAGGAGATCGAGCCGATGTAGGCGAACATCACCATCAGCGCGATGGCAAGGCCCATGTCGCCGACGCGGTTCACCACGAACGCCTTCTTGGCCGCGGTGGCTGCCGACGGCTTGTGCGACCAGAACCCGATCAACAGGTAGGACGCCAGGCCCACGCCTTCCCACCCGACGTACAGGCCCAGGTAGTTGTCGGCGAGCACCAACAGAAGCATCGCCGCGAGAAACAGGTTGAGGTACGCGAAAAACCGCCTGCGCTCGGGATCTTCGGCCATGTAGCCGATCGAATAGATGTGGATCAGGGATCCGACGCCGGTGATCAGCAGCACGAAGCACATCGACAGCGCATCCAGCTGCAGACCGAAGTCCACATGGAGGCCGGCGACCGGCACCCACGAGAACAGCGTCTCGTGGACGACCCGGTGTTCTGCGTCGCGGCCGAGCATGTCGACGAACAGCACGGCGCCTGCGGTGAACGACGCGAGCGCCGCCAGGCAGCCCAGTAGGTGTCCCCAACTGTCGGATCGTCTGCCCGCGAGCAGCAGGATCGCCCCGCCCGCCAGCGGAAGGGCGATCACCAGCCACACCAGAGTCGTCATGTCGGCCTTAGTGTTTCAGCAGGCTGGCTTCGTCGACCGAGGCCGAGTGGCGGGTGCGGAAGACGGTCATGATGATCGCGAGGCCGATCACCACCTCACAGGCGGCGACGACCATGGTGAAGAACGCGACCACCTGGCCGTCCAGATGGCCGTGCATGCGGGAGAACGCGACGAACGCGAGGTTCGCCGCGTTGAGCATCAACTCGACGCACATGAACATGACAATGGCGTTGCGGCGCAGCAGCACTCCGGCCGCGCCGATCGTGAACAACAACGCCGACAGGTAGAGGTAGTTGTCAGGATTCATTCGTCACCGTTCCTGCCGTTGGTCTGCGGGACCGGCCGTTTCTGCAGGATCGCGCTGACCGACAGTTCCGATCCCCTTCCGTCTGGCAGTCGGGCAGGCACGTCGACGGCGTTGTGCCGGGCGTACACACCGGGGTTGGGCAGTGTCCCTGGATGCCCGCCGGGCTGGAGTCGCTCGGAGGCGAGCTCACGTTGGGTCTTGCGCCGTTCGAAGCGTTCGCGGTGCGCCAGCACCATGGCGCCGAGGGCGGCCGTTATCAGCAGCGCTCCGGTGAGCTCGAATGCCCACAGGTACTTGGTGAAGATCAGCGCCGCCAGTCCCTGGACGTTGCCGCCTGCGTTGGCCTGCGCGAGGCCGGTGAACCCGGCCACCGACACGTTCCCGATCCCGGCGATGAGCAGGATCCCGAATCCAAAACCGGTGACGATCGCTGCGATGCGTTGCCCGCGAATGGTTTCCACCAGCGACTCGGACAGGTCGACGCCGATCAGCATCACCACGAACAGGAACAGCATCATCACCGCGCCGGTGTACACGACGACCTGCACGATGCCGAGGAACAGTGCGTCCTGCGCGATGTAGAGCACCGCCAGCGCGATCATCGTGCTGGCCAAGAACATCGCCGAGTAGACCGCCTTCGGCGCGGCCACCACACCGATCGCCCCGACCACCGCCACGACTGCGAGGATCCAGAACAGCACCGCCTCGGATGTCGAGGTGTGCCCGGCGGTGTCGGCGGTGAGCGCCGCGAGGTAGTGGATCGTCACGGCACATCCTCGGTAATTTCTTGTGCTCCTCGCCCGCGCGAAATCGGCTTGATCTTCCCGAGGTAGTAGTCCTCATCGGTGCTGCCCGGCTCCATCGCATGTGGCGGCGGCTGCATGCCGGGCTGCATGGGCGCGAGAAGTTTGTCCTTGCCCCAGATCAGGTCGGCGCGGTTGTCGCCGGCCATCTCGTACTCGTTTGTCATCGTCAGTGCGCGGGTGGGGCAGGCTTCGATGCACAACCCGCAGCCGATGCAGCGCAGATAGTTGATCTGATAGACCCGCCCGTAGCGTTCGCCGGGCGAGTACCGCCCCTCTGCGTCGTTGTCCGCGCCCTCGACGTAGATGGCGTCGGCCGGGCAGGCCCAGGCGCACAACTCGCAGCCGATGCACTTCTCCAGCCCGTCGGGATAGCGGTTGAGCTGGTGGCGGCCGTGGTAGCGCAGTGCGACCGGGCCCGGCTTCTCCGGATACTGTTCGGTGATCGTCTTTTTGAACATGGTGCCGAACGTGACCGCGAATCCCTTGATCGCGTCGAGGAACTTAGGCATCGGCTCGCTCCTTTGTGGCTGCTGTGCTCTTGCCGGGCAGCGGCGGCACCGGGAAGCCGCCCTCGCCGCCGGCTGGTTGCGGGTGCTTGCGAATGTTCCTGGCCCGCATTGCCCGCCATAGCGCGAACAGCAGGATCAGGGCCACCACGATGCCTATGGTGATCAATCCGGTGGCGGCCGCGTCGTAACCGTGCGTGCGCAGGCTGTGTGTGACCGCGACGATCATGATCCAGACCAGCGACACCGGGATGAGGACCTTCCAGCCCAGTGCCATGAACTGGTCGTAGCGCAGCCGGGGCAATGTCGCGCGCAGCCACATGAAGAAGAACAGGAACGCCCACACCTTGGCGATGAACCACACCAGCGGCCACCAGCCTGAGTTGGCGCCGTCCCACATGTTGATCGGCCATGGGGCGTGCCAGCCGCCGAGGAACAGAGTGGAGGCCAGCGCCGACACCGTGGTCATGTTGATGTACTCGGCGAGCATGAACATCGCGAACTTCAGCGACGAGTACTCGGTATGGAATCCGCCGACGAGTTCTCCCTCGGCCTCGGGCAGATCGAAAGGCGCCCGGTTGGTTTCGCCGACCATCGCCGTCACGTACACCAGGAAGGACGGCAGCAGCAGGAAGACGTACCACCTGCCCTGCTGGGCCGCGACGATGCCGGAGGTCGACATGGTGCCTGCGTAGATGAAGACCGCGGCGAACGACAGTGCCATCGCGATCTCGTAGGAGATCACCTGTGCGCTCGAGCGCAGCCCGCCGAGCAGCGGATAGGTGGACCCGGACGCCCAGCCGGCAAGCACGATGCCGTAGACGCCGATCGACGTGACCGCGAGGATGTAGAGCACCGCGACGGGCATGTCGGTCAACTGCAATGCGGTGCGGTGTCCGAACACCGACACCTCACCGCCCATCGGGATGACGGCGAACGCGAGGAACGCGGGAATGACCGAAATGACCGGAGCCACAAGGTAGACGAACTTGTCGACCCCGCTGGGGATGATGGCTTCTTTGAGGGCCAGCTTGATGCCGTCGGCCAGCGACTGCAGCAGGCCCCACGGTCCGACCCGGTTGGGGCCGGGGCGCATCTGCATCCGCCCGAGGATCTTGCGCTCGAGCAGGATCGCCACGAGCACCGTCAAAAGCAGGAAGACGAAGATCCCGAGCGCCTTGGCGAGGATCAGCCACCACGGGTCGTGGCCGAACAGCGTCGGATCGGGGTATGTCACTGCTCTGCCCTCCCGATCGACACCACGGCACCGGCTGTAACCGCGAGGCGTTGATTCACGGCGGAGCCGGCGGAGTTCAGCGGCAGCCAGACGACGCGGTCTGCCATTTCGGTGACCGCCAGCGGCAGCGTGATCTCGCCCCGATCGGTGCTGACGGTGACCAAATCCCCTTCGGCAGCACCGATCTCGCCTGCGGTGGTCGCCGACAGCCGCGCGACGGCTGGGTGAGCCGTTCCTGCGAGGTAGGGTTCGCCATCCTGAAGCCGCCCCGCGTCGAGCAGCATCCGCCAGCTCGCCAGTACCGCCTGACCCGCGCTGGGCGGTGACGGCCGCTTGGCCGACACCTGCGGCGCGTCGGGCCGGGTACCGGCCCACTGACCCAGGCGGGCCAATTCGTCAGCGGCGGCCGACGCATTCGGCAGAGCGAGGTCGACGCCGATCTCGTCGGCCAGGAAGTGAAGCACCCGCAGGTCGGGCGTGGCGTTGGTCTGCAGGGACGGCTCGAACGGCCGAATCCGCCCTTCCCAGTTGACGAATGAACCGGCCTTCTCCACCACTGGCGCAACCGGGAACACCACGTCGGCGAGTGCAGTCACCGCGCTCTCGCGCAATTCCAGGCTGACCACGAATCGCGCGGCATCGACGGCCGCAAGGGCGGCGTCGGGGTCGGGGAGGTCGGCAAGCTCGACGCCGCCGATCAGCAGCGCCCCGAGTTCGCCGTCGCGCGCCGCGGCCACAATCGCGGTGGTGTCGCGGCCATCCGCGGTCGGCAGCTCGTTCACGTTCCAGGCCGCGGCGGTCTGCTCGCGGGCCGACGCATCGCCAACGGGGCGGCCGCCGGGCAACAGGCCGGGAAGTGCACCGGCCTCCAGGGCACCCCGTTCGCCGGCACGCCGCGGCACCCAGGCCGACCGGGCACCCGTGGCGGCCGCCAATCTGCTTGCCGCTGAGAAGGCCCCTGGGGAGCCGGCGAGCCGCTCGCCGAGCAGGATGACCGCGCCGGGGAGTTTCAGCTGTGCATCGTCGGCGAGGTTGTCCAG
This sequence comes from Mycobacterium sp., assembly GCA_025965975.1. Classification (GTDB taxonomy): domain Bacteria; phylum Actinomycetota; class Actinomycetes; order Mycobacteriales; family Mycobacteriaceae; genus Mycobacterium. The sequence continues at coordinate 67,701 of JAOPVX010000314.1, forward strand.
TGCGGTGGCCTCGGTGCCTGGCGCGCACTCGATGAGCCTGCCCGCCATCTTCGTCAGCCCGCGCGTCGCGAACGGCGCGATCGACATCACCGACAGCGCGTTCTTGCGGGCCGCCTTGCGCAGCCGCAGGTACACGATCGGCGATTCCTCTTCGGGCTCGAAGCCCACCAGCAGCACCGCCGGGGCGCTGTCCAGGTCCGCGTAGGTGACCGCCATCGGCTGGCCCGCGATGTGCGCGGCGAGGAAGGCGGCCTCCTCGTCGCTGTGCGGCCGCGCGCGGAGGTCGATGTCGTTGGTGCCCAGCACTATCCGCGCGAACTTCGAGTAGGCGTAGGCGTCCTCAACGGTGGCCCGCCCACCGACCAGGACCCCGGCGCTGCCGTTCGCGGCCGCCAGCCCGGCCCCCGCGACACCGAGGGCTTCCGACCAGGACGCGGGCCGGAGCTTGCCGTCGTCGTCGCGAACGAGCGGGGTGGTGATGCGGTCACCGACCGTCGCGTAAGTAAAGGCCCAGCGGCCCTTGTCGCAGTTCCACTCCTCGTTCACCTGCGGATCGTCACCGGCCAAGCGGCGCAGCACTTTTCCGCGCCGGTGGTCGGTGCGCTGGGCGCATCCCGACGCGCAGTGCTCGCACGCGCTGGGGCTGGACACCAGGTCGAACGGCCGGGCGCGGAACCGGTATGCGGCGCCGGTGAGCGCGCCGACCGGGCATATCTGCACGGTGTTGCCGGAGAAGTACGACTGGAACGGCTCGCCCGGAGCGATGCCAACCTGCTGCATGGCGCCGCGTTCCAGCAGCTCGATGAACGGGTCGCCGGCGATCTGATCGGCGAACCGGGTGCAGCGCGCGCACAGCACACAGCGTTCCCGGTCGAGCAGCACCTCCGACGAGATGTTGATCGGCTTCGGGAATGTCCGTTTGACGTCCTCGAAGCGCGTTTCGACGCGGCCGTTGGACATCGCCTGGTTCTGCAGCGGGCACTCTCCGCCTTTGTCGCACACCGGGCAGTCCAGCGGATGGTTGATCAGCAGGAGTTCCATCACCCCGTGCTGCGCCTTGTCCGCCGCCTCCGAGGTGTATTGCGTGCGCACCACCATGTCAGGCGTGACCGTCGTGGTGCATGACGCCATCGGCTTGCGCTGACCCTCCACCTCGACGAGGCACTGCCGGCAGGCGCCAACGGGATCCAGCAGCGGGTGATCGCAGAACCGCGGAATCTCGACGCCGATCAGCTCGGCGGCCCGAATCACCAAGGTGCCCTTGGGCACACGGACTTCCACGTCGTCGATGGTCAGGTTGACCATCGCGACGGGTGCGGCGGCCGTGCCGGTGTCAGCGGTCTGCGTCATCTATGCGCCCACTCCTTCTGTGGCCATCAGCGTCGAGGCATGCGGATCGAACGGACAGCCGCCGTCGAGGTGCGCGACGTACTCGTCTCGGAAGAACTTGATCGACGACAGAATCGGGCTGGCCGCGCCGTCGCCCAACGCGCAGAACGACTTTCCGAAAATGGTGTCGGAGATGTCCAGCAGCTTGCCGATGTCTTCCTCCGTGCCCGCGCCGGTCTCCAGGCGATCGTAGATCTGCGCCAGCCAGTACGTGCCCTCGCGACACGGGGTGCACTTCCCGCACGACTCATGCGCGTAGAACTCAGTCCAGCGACGCACCGCGCGAACCACGCAAGTGGTCTCGTCGAAGATCTGCAGTGCCTTGGTGCCCAGCATCGACCCCACGCCCGCCACGCCCTCGTAATCCAGTGGCACGTCGAGGTGTTCGTCGGTCAGCAGTGGGGTCGAGGAGCCGCCGGGCGTCCAGAACTTCAGCGAGTGTCCGGCCCGCACCCCGCCCGCGTACTCCAACAGTTCGCGAAGCGTAATCCCGAGCGGTGCTTCGTACTGCCCGGGCGTGGTGACGTGTCCGGACAACGAATACAGTGTGAAGCCGGGCGATTTCTCCGAACCCATCGACCGGAACCAGTCCACGCCGTTGAGCAGGATCGGCGGCACGCTGGCAATCGATTCCACGTTGTTGACCACGGTGGGGCAGGCGTACAGACCGGCCACCGCGGGAAACGGTGGCCTCAGCCTTGGCTGACCGCGGCGGCCCTCCAGCGAGTCCAGCAGCGCGGTTTCCTCGCCGCAGATGTAGGCACCCGCGCCGGCGTGCACGATCAACTCCAGATCGAACCCGGTGCCGCGAATGTCCTTGCCCAGATATCCGGCGTCGTAGGCTTCGGCGACCGCGGTCTGCAGTCGGCGCAGCACCGGGAGGACCTCGCCCCGGACGTAGATGAAGGCGTGGTGCGCCCGGATCGCGTAGGCCGCGATGATCGCGCCTTCGACGAGGAAGTGCGGCGTGGTCAGCATCAGCGGAATGTCTTTGCAGGTGCCGGGTTCGGATTCGTCGGCGTTGATGACGAGGTAATGCGGCTTCGCGCCTGCCCCGGTGTCGTCCTGCGGGATGAACGACCATTTCGTCCCGGTCGGGAACCCGGCTCCGCCGCGGCCGCGCAGGCCCGAATCCTTGACCAGGGCAATGACATCATCCGGAGCCATGCCCAACGCGCGCTCCAGCGCGTGGTAGCCGTCGTGGCGGCGGTAGGTGGCAAGTGACCACGGCTCCGGTTCGTCCCAGAACCGGCTCAACACGGGCGTCAACGGGATCATGCGTCCGGCGCCTCCATGCCGCGCTCGTGTGCTATCCGAAGCCCGGCCAGGGTTGCATCCCCGACCTGAGTACCGGACCCTCGTGAGTCCGGCAGTCCCGCAAGGGTTCTTGCGGTCTCCCTGAACGAGCACAGCGGGGCGCCGCGGGTCGGCACCGGGGGTTCGCCTGCGCGCAGGCCGTCGACGAGGTCGCGGGCCGACGACGGTGTCTGGTTGTCGAAAAACTCCCAGTTGACCATCATCACTGGCGCGTAGTCGCACGCGGCGTTGCACTCGACGTGGTCCAGGGTAACCCGGCCGTCGTCGGTGGTCTGCCCCGCGTGGATGCCCAAATGGTCTTGCAGCGCTTCGAGAATCGCGTCACCGCCCATGATCGCGCACAGCGTGTTCGTGCACACGCCGACCAGATATTCGCCGGTCGGTGTGCGCCGGTACATCGAGTAGAACGTGGCCACCGCGGTGACTTCCGCGTCGGTCAGGCCGAGTTGGGCCGCGCAGAACGAGATTCCCGCCGGGGTGAGGTAGCCGTCCTCGGACTGGACCAGATGCAGAAGCGGCAACAGCGCCGAGCGCGCGCTTGGGTAGCGGGCGACGATCTCCTTGGCGTCCGCGTCCAGCCGTGCGAGAACTTCTGGCGGGTAGGCGCCGGGCCCGTTGATCGGCGGGCCCGGCTCGTCGGGGCGTTGGCCCAACTCGAGGAATACGCTCATCGGGACCGTCTCTTCTTCGCGCAAGCGCTACTCACTAGCGGTCCACCCCGCCCATCACCGGGTCGATCGACGCCACCGCGGCGATCGCGTCGGCGACCATGCCGCCCTCGCACATTGCGGCCACGGCCTGCAGGTTGGTGAACGACGGGTCGCGGTAGTGCACGCGATAGGGCCTTGTGCCGCCGTCAGACACCATGTGCACGCCGAGTTCGCCGCGCGGCGACTCGACCGCGACGTACACCTGACCGGCGGGCACCCGAATGCCCTCGGTGACGAGCTTGAAGTGGTGAATCAGTCCCTCCATCGAGTGGCCCATGATCTTGGCGATGTGTTCTGGTGAGTTCCCAAGGCCGTCGGGGCCGATTTTCAGATCGGCGGGCCAGGCAAGTTTCTTGTCCTCGATCATCACCGGTCCCGGCTTCAATCGCTGCACGCATTGTTCGACGATCTTGATCGACTCGCGCATCTCCTTGACCCGAATGATGTAGCGGCCGTAAGAATCGCAGGCGTCGTCGGTGATGACGTCGAAGTCGTATGTCTCGTACCCGCAGTAGGGTTGCGCCCTGCGCAGGTCGTGCGGCAGCCCGGTGGCGCGCAGCACCGGTCCGGTGATGCCAAGCGCCATGCAGCCGGCCAGATCGAGATAGCCGACGCCCACCGTGCGGGCCTTCCAGATGTAGTTCTCGTTGAGCAGGTCCTCGAGGTCGTGTAACCGCTTGGGCAGCAACACGAGTAGGTCGCGGATCTGGGGGATCGCCTCGTCTGGCAGGTCGGCGGCCAGCCCGCCGGGGCGGATGTAGGAGTTGTTCATCCGCAGCCCGGTGATCGTCTCGAACACGGACAGGATCAGTTCGCGTTCGCGGAACCCGTAGAACATGGCCGACATCGCGCCCAGTTCCATCCCGCCGGTCGCCAGTGCCACCAAATGCGACGAGATCCGGTTGAGTTCCATCATCATCACGCGGATGACGCTGGCGCGCTCGGGGATGTCGTCGGTGACACCGAGCAACTTTTCTACACCGAGGCAGTATGCGGTTTCGTTGAAAAACGGTGACAGGTAATCCATTCGGGTCACGAACGTGACGCCCTGGGTCCAGTTGCGGTATTCGAGGTTCTTCTCGATGCCGGTGTGCAGGTAGCCGATCCCGCAGCGGGCCGAGATGATGGTCTCGCCCTCGATCTCAAGGATGAGCCGCAGCACTCCGTGCGTGGAGGGATGCTGCGGCCCCATGTTGACGACGATTCGTTCGCCCACGTGCTCTTGGGCGGCCGCCACCACTTGATCCCAGTCCTCACCGCCGACCACGACCACTGTTTCGGTACCGCCCCCCTCGAGCGGCGACGTTGGGGTACTCATCAGTTGTAGTCCCTCCGCTCATCGGGCGGCGGAATCTGCGCGCCGTGGTACTCCACGGGTATGCCGCCCAACGGGTAGTCCTTGCGTTGCGGATGCCCCTCCCAGTCATCGGGCATTTCGATGCGGGTCAGCGCGGGATGGCCATCGAAGACGATGCCGAAGAAGTCGTAGGTCTCGCGTTCGTGCCAGTCGGTCGTGGGGTAGACGGCGAACAGCGACGGGATGTGTGGATCGGCGTCGGGCGCCGCGACCTCCACTTGAATGCGGCGGTTGTGGGTGATAGACATCAGCGGGTACACGGCGTGCAACTCGCGGTCGGTGTCGTCGGGATAGTGCACCCCGGACACGCCAAGGCACAGCTCGAACCGCAGCCCCGGATGGTCGCGAAGCGTCTGCGCTACCGCGGGCAGCTGCTCGCGCCGCACCTCGAGTGTCAGTTCGTCGCGATAGACCACCACGCGTTCGAGCGCGGCGGCAAACGAGCTGGGACCGTCGTCGCCGAGCGCACCGGCGAGGGTATCTACGACCTCGTCAAAGTAGCCGCCGTACGGCCGCGGTGAACTGCCCGGCATCGAGACCGGCCGCACGAGACGGCCGTAGCCCGACGTATCGCCGCTGCCCGTTGCCCCGAACATGCCGCGGCGCACGCCGATCATCTCTGGGGCATCGCTGCCGTTGCTGCTTTCGCTCCCGGCTGTCTGTCCTTCGCCCGAGCGGCTCGTCACCGCAGCAATCCTTTGAGCTCGATCGTCGGCGTGATCGACAACGCCGCCTGTTCGGCCGCGCGGACCGCTTCCTCGCGGTTGACGCCAAGCGGCATCTCCTGAATCTTGGCGTGCAGCTTCAGGATCGCGTGCAGCAGCATCTCCGGCCGGGGCGGGCAGCCGGGCAGGTAGATGTCGACCGGCACCACGTGATCGACGCCTTGCACGACGGCGTAGTTATTGAACATGCCGCCAGAAGACGCGCACACACCCATCGCCAGCACCCATTTGGGCTCGGCCATCTGGTCGTAGACCTGCCGCAGCACCGGCGCCATCTTCTGGCTGACGCGTCCGGCGACGATCATCAGGTCGGCCTGGCGGGGAGTCGCAGAGAACCGCTCCATCCCGAACCGGGCAATGTCGAAGCGCGGGCCCGCCGTGGCCATCATCTCGATGGCGCAGCAGGCCAGGCCGAACGTCGCAGGCCAGAGTGAGCCCTTGCGGACGTAGCCGGCCACCTTCTCGACGGTGGACAGCAGGATTCCGCCGGGCAGCCGTTCTTCTAGTCCCAATTCAGGCCCCCTCGGCGCCACACGTAGGCGTAGGCCACGAACACCACGACCATGAAAAGAAGCATCTCTACCAGCGCGAACACTCCCAGGCTGTCGAACGCCACCGCCCATGGGTAGAGAAAGACGATCTCGATGTCGAACACGATGAACAACATCGCGGTCAGGTAGTACTTGATCGGAAACCGCTGGCCCGCCGCGTGGGCGGTGGCCATCTCCGGCACCGGTTCAATGCCGCATTCGTAGGCTTCCATTTTCGAGTGGTTGTAGCGGCGCGGCCCGATCAGCACCGCAATGCCGACCGATCCCACGGCAAACGCGGCCGCGATCGCGCCAAGTACCAGAATTGGTGTGTACAAGTTCATGCCGAGCTAGCGCTCCCTCGTGGGCTGTCGATGTGAGCTTACCCACACCCTAGCGAGGTTTTTGATGGGTGCCACGCATTTTGGTTAGTATCGCTAGTAGCAGCGAATGGCTATGTCGTCATGCCTCGAATCGGCAAGTGCGACAGGATATTTCGTGCGTCGGCTACTGCACGGGGGCGCGCAGAAGTGACACCACCGCGTCGCCCAAACGGATCGGGTCGATCGGGTGGGGAACCGCGGCGTCGGCGCGCGACCAGCTGGCCAGCCATTTGTCATCGGCGCGTCCGGTCAGCACCAGGATGGGTGGGCAGTCGGCAATCTCGTCCTTGAGCTGTTTGGCGATCCCCATGCCGCCCGCCGGGGTGGCCTCGCCGTCCAGGATGACCAGATCGAACCCGCCTTCATCCATCTGCCTGATCACCATCGGCGGCGTGGCCACCTCCAGGTAGGTCAGTTCGGGAAGGTCGGGGTGTACCCGCTTGCCCAGAGCCAACTTCACCTGCTCGCGGGTCCTCGGGTTGTCGCTGTAGACGAGGATGCGCAATTGACCGGACGGCTGCGACGGCTGGGTCATGCGTCGGATGCTATCCGCGCCGGAACACGACGTCGGCGGAAATCGCCGCCTTGTCGGGGATCATCCCCATCATGTTGCCGTCGACGCCGAAGTCGGTGCGGTTGATGGTGGCCTGCGTGCTCAGCCGCACCGCGCCGTCGTCAAGGACCGCGACCTTGGCATGCAGGGCCACGGGCGCCGTCGTGCCTTTGACGGTCAGTTGCGCTCGCAGATCTACTGTGTCGCCGTCGATCGCCTCGGCGCTGGTGACCACCACGCTGATGTCGGGAAACTTCGCTACTTCGAAGAAGTCTGCGGAGCGCAGGTGCTCGTCGCGCTTGCGTATCTTGGTGTCCACCGAGGCGACCTTGATGTCGATGCGGCCGAAAGCCGTTTTCGTGTCCGTGATTTGGCCGTCGCCGCTGAACTCCGCGAAGTGGCCCTTGACGGGCGCGAGTCCCCACATCGACTTGGCCTTGAACCCGATCGTCGACCGTTGGGGATCGACGTTCCAGACGCCGACGGATGCGGGATTGCTCAGAAGCTCTTGTGTGCCTGCCATGTTACCTCCGCTGTGAATCGGCCGACTCCAGCAGCGGGGCCGTCTCTGCCGGGTCGAAGTACTCGTCGATGCGATTGATCAGACCGTTGGCACCCAACTTGATCACGATGCAGACCCGCATCGCGATCGATCCGCCGTTGCGGCCGTTGGCGTGCAGGATGTGCTGCTGCACGAAGCCGCCGTCGAACAGTTGGCGGTCCAGGATCTCGTAACGGCGATCGGTGGTCGTGTTGACGAACCATGCGATGACCCGCATCGCGCGTTCCTTGCCGCGCCGCAGGGTTCACCGGTGTTCCAGACGATGACGTCGGAGTTCCATAACTGCTGCACCATCGCGATATCGCTCTGCTCGATCGCCTCAAAGAGGGGGTCGGCCACGTCGGCGATGGCCTCGGCGTCGGTCACAGACATCAGCGCCTCCTCGCTACCGATCGTGTACCAGCCCAACATCGAGCCTGCGGGCAGGTCCCCGTTTCGACGAAGTTTCGACGAATTTCGCGATCTGCCCACAGTTTCGACGATGCTGTTGACCTCAAGTTGGCTTGAGGTAGAACACTGGATTGCATGCAGACAACACCGTCCCTCGACCATTTCGACCAGGCCTACCGGTCCCGGTCTGCGCCGTGGGTGATCGGCGAGCCGCAACCCGCGATCGTCGAGCTGCAACGGGCCGGCTTGATCCGTAGCAAGGTGCTCGACGTCGGTTGCGGGACCGGCGAACACACGATCCTGCTCACCCGGTTGGGATACGACGTGCTCGGCATCGACTTCGCACCGCACGCGGTCAAACAGGCCCGTGCCAACGCGGCAGACGAGGGCGTCGACGCGCGCTTCGAGGTGGCCGACGCGATGAAACTGGGCTCTGATTCCCCGGAAGAGCACGCCTACCAGACGATCGTCGATAGCGCGCTGTTCCACGTCTTCGACGACGCTGACCGTGCGCGGTATGTGAGCGGCCTGCATGCCGCGGTCCGGCCGGGCGGCTTGGTGCACGTGCTCGCCCTTTCCGACGCCGGCCGCGGGTTCGGTCCACAGGTCAGCGAACCCGACATCCGGGAGGCCTTCGGCGACGGCTGGGTGCTGGAGGCGTTGGGCATCACCACCTATCGCGGTGTCGTGCAGAAGGTGCACTCGGAGGCGGTTGGCCTGCCGATCGGCACCCGCGTCGATGAGCCCGCGTGGCTGGCGCGCGCCCGGCGGGTCTAGGGAGTCCAGGCGGGCGAACGGCCGAGGTGGAGCAGCGCGCGGTCGAGGTCGCTGATCGGTTCGCCCGCGGCAATGGCCGGTGCAAACACCGAGGCCGGTGCGGCGCGGAAGTCGCCGTCGGGAACGGCGAAGGCCAGCGGCAGAGCCGCGGCGATCACATCGGCCGGCAGCATGAACGGTGCGTTGATGGCCCGCGCCACGTCCCAGCCGTGGACGACGTAGTCCACGAAGTGAAAGCCGATGGCCTGCGGGCCAGGGAACGCGGCTCCTTGGCCGAATTCAGGCAGTGCGAAGGACGCGGCAAGCACGTCATCATCGGCGAAGGCGTCGAGGACGTCGGCCGCGGCCGCAGCGTAGGTGCCCGCGGGATCGATCGCCACGGCGTCGGCCACGGTGGCGGTGTCCCAGCGCGCGGGGTCGGCGCCACCACCGCGGGCCGCCGCCGCGAATCCATGGTGCTGCACGGTCATGTGCGCCAGCAGGTGGGCCAGGTCCCAGCCATCGCAAGGCGTCGCGCGGTGCAGGTCTTTCGGGGTGACGTTGTTGACTATGTCGACGGATGCCAACACTGCGGCGCGGTGGAAGGAGCGGATGTCGTTAGTAGTAAGCATAGGTAGATCATATGTACATGCGTACTATCGGTCAATGTTTAGTATCCCGGTGTGACCGCACGGCGCAGACGACCCGACCTCGCCGCCATGCTCGCGCCGTTGGTTCGCGACATGATCGCCGCCGAACTTCCGGTGCTGGAAGCGCATGGGCTGTCGATGTGGGGCTACAGCGTGCTGGTCGCCCTCGATCGGTCGGCGATACGCACACAGGCGGCGCTCGCCGAGGCGATCGGCGCGGACAAGACACGCATCATCGCGATCCTCGACGAGCTTCAGCAGGGCGGTTTGATCGAACGGGTGGCAGACCCCGAGGACCGGCGGGCACGGCTACTGGCGATCACCGAAGAGGGGCGCAGGGTGAAAGAGGACACCGAGGCGGCGATTCAGCGCGGCGAGGAGCGCTGGCTCGGAACACTTTCGGCCACCGATCGCGCCGTGTTCCTGCGGGTGCTGCAGCAGTTGTCAAACCAACCCTGAGGACGATTGGTCGTACCCGGGGTGAGCGACGGCCAGCCGATGGCGGACCAGTGCGCGCAGGGTCGCCAGCACGTCGCCCGCGCGGTCGTCCAGTGTCCCAGCGCGAATGGCCGCGGCCAGCTGCGCTTCGTCGGTGAACCCGAGTGCGGTCAGCGGGCCGGTAACCTCCTCGGCCGCGTCGTCGCCCAGCTCTCGCTCGACGATGCGCAGCACGTTGGCGGCGACGCGGGCGTGGAAGTTGACCTGGCCTTCGGTGGCCGTCCGTACGTCGTTGTCAAGAAAGTCCGCCACGGCAGCGACGAGTTCGGCCGCCGTGGGCCGTCCGTACACCCAATTCACTTCGGACCGCCTCCTTCCAGCAGATCCAGTACGTCCCACTCGGTTTCGCTGACACGGCGCCCGATCGCGGCGAGTTCCACCGAAGGCGTCTGCCCGGACAGGTGCCGTTCGGCCTGAAACCGGCAGATGACGCCCCAGCGCAGCGTGGCCACGGTCAGCCACCACCGAAACGCCTGGCGATCAACGGTCGTCCCTGCGGCCGCCTCATACGCCGAAAGGAAGGTTTCGATGCTGCCAAGGCCGCCGGCGCCGAGCTGGTCGGGCGCGCCGAATCGCCAGGCCCGGATGCAGAACCAGGCCAGGTCCTCGTAGCGCTCGCCGATGTGGACCAGCTCCCAGTCCAGCACGGCCGCCAGGCCGGCTTGGTCGACGATCAGGTTGCCCATCCGGAAGTCGCCGTGCACCAGTGTCGGCGGTGACGGCGGCGGTCGGTTCGCGTCCAGCCAGCGAAACGCCCACTCGAATGTCGCGGTCGTGTCGCCCATCGCATCGAGCCGGTCGCGCCACTCGGTGAGCTGTTCGCTCTGCGTCAGGCCGATGCCATTCGGATCGGCGTGATGGATCGCGGCCAGCGCATGGGCGCACTGCTGCAGAAGCCGCAGCCTGCCGTCCTCGTCAAGACCGCGGTGAATCTTCCTGACGATCGTCTCGCCGTCGATCGCGTCGCAGATCAGATACGGATTACCCAGTGCCGCGGGGGAATTGTCGGCCGCGAGGATGTGGGGGACCGGCGCGCCTGCCGCTGCCGCCCGCTGCTGCACACGTGCCTCCAGCTCCATGCCTGCGTGGACGTCGTCGGGCGGACCGGTGCGCAGGATCAGCGCCCGCCGATCGCCGTCGCCAACGGCGTCGAATGCCCACGTGGTCCGGCTCGCCCCTCCGGTCAAGGCGTGCAGGTTCTCGATGCTGGTATCGCCGAGGACCGGCTGCAGCACCTTCCCCAGTTCGATGGGAAGCTGCTCTGTCACTTGCGCCCGAATCCGAAGAGCCGCTGGGCGACTCGCCGGATCTGGATCTCCTCGGCACCCTCGGTGATCCGGTACCGGCGGTGATGACGGTAGATGTGCTCGAAGGGTTGGTGGCGGCTGTAGCCGACACCGCCGAACACCTGCATCGCGCGGTCCGCCGCATCGCACACCAGCCTGTTGGCGCGGTAGTTGGCCATCGAGACCTTGTCGGACACCTCCATGTGGTGGTTGCGGTCGAGGTGCGAGGCCGCGTAGCGGACCAGCAGCCGGACCATCTGCGCCTCGGTCTGCAGTTCGACGAGCGGCCACTGCACGGCCTGGTTCACCGCCAGCGGCTTGCCGAACACGCTGCGCTCGTTGGCGTAGGCGACGGCTCGGTCGATGCAGTACTGGGCGGCGCCGAGGCTGCTTGCGGCTTGGCGAATCCGGTTCTCGTGCAGGAAGGTCTGGCCGACTTCCAGGCCACGGTCCACCTCGCCGAGCACCGCCTGGCCGGGCACTCGGACGTCGCGAAGCTCGACCTCGCCGTGGTCGGTGGGCATGTTGAACGTCCACCAGTAGTACGGCACGGTGAAGCCGGGGGCGTCGGTCGGCACCAGGAACGCGGTGATGCCGCGGGCCTGCCCGGGCTCTCCGGAGGTGCGGGCGAAGACCAGGTCGTGGGTCGCCCGGTGCACTCCGGTGTTGAACCGCTTGGCGCCGTTGATGACCCAGCCGTCGCCGTGCTGCTCGGCCCGCGTCTCCAGCCACGTCGCGTCCGAGCCGTGGTTCGGTTCGGTCAGCCCGAACGCCATCGACCGTTCGCCGGTAATCAGCGCCTCGGTCCACTGGGCCTTCTGCTCATCGGTGCCGAACCGGTCCATCATGATGACCTGCGGGAAATTGCCGACGATCGACGACTCGTCCTGCAGATCGTTGTGCAGCCCGAGTCCTTTGTGTGCCAGGTGTTCCCGGATAACGGCCATGTCCAGGTTGGTGCCGTCGCGGCCACCGAACTGCGCCGGCAGGCCGTAGCGCAGCCAGCCAGCCTTGTCGGCGCGCTTGCGCATCTCACCAAGCAGGTCCTCCCACGCCCGCGCCGGGATGCCGCCGTTGTCCCAGTCGGTGCGGGCGTACTCGCGACGGTGGTCGAAATACTGCATGTTTTCGCGTTCCAGCGGTTTGATCTCGGCCTCGATGAAGGCATCCATCTCGGCGAGCACTCCCGGAAGATGGTCGGGGAGGGTGAAATCCACGTGATCTCCTTTGATCAGAACCCGTACAGCGTCTTCTTCCAAATCCGTGACAGGGTGTTGATGGCGTCCGCGTCGCTGATCGCAAACCCCAGGCCGGACGTGCCGACGAAGACGGTGGTGAAGTTCTCGAACAGCAACGCGATGGCCGCAGCGGTGTGCTCGGGATTGAGCTCGCCGCCGTAGCCCTGCTCCTGGGCGCGCCGCACCGACGCGGCGACGATGTCGATGCCGAACCGCCGAAACTCGTTCTGCACCACGGCGAATCGTGGCTGGGTGGCGGCCAGTTGGGCGACGGCGATCATGATGCCGATGTTCTGTTTGAACATGTTCCAGTAGCCGGTGACCACCGATGTGAAGAACGCGTCGTCATCGGGAGAGTCCGGCAGGTGAAGGCTCAACCCCGGCGGGGTCACCACTTGGTGCAGAAATGACTCGGCCAGCACGGCGAGCAGGTCCTCCTTGTCGACGAAGTAGCGGTAGAACACCGCGGGCGACTTGCCCGCCGCCGAGGTGATGTCGGCAAGCGTCGTGCCGTGAAACCCTCGTTCGGCAAACAGCTTTCGTGCCGCCTGCTCGATGGCCTCCCGGGTCTGACGACCCTTGGCGCTGAGTGTCTCGACCGGCATTGGCTACTCGCCCAGAATGCGGTCGCCGGCGCGTAACAACGAGCTGGGGAGGTCGTGGCCGACGACGTCCTGCGCTAACCGGGCCGCGCCGATCGCGGCCTGCAGGTCGACATCAACGTGGATTCCGCTGTCGCGCAACAGGTAGACAAGGTCTTCGGTGGCGATGTTGCCGCTGGCCCCTGGGGCGAATGGGCAGCCGCCCAGGCCGCCCGCCGACGCGTCCAGCCGGGTGACACCGGCCGTCACCGCGGCGTAGGCGCTGGCCAGCCCGGCCCCGCGGGTGTTATGGAAGTGCGCGCCCAGCGGGATGCCGCCGATCAGCGGACGGATGCGCGTGACGAGATCGCTGACCCGCCTCGGCGTGGTGGTGCCGATTGTGTCGGCGATCGCGAGCCGGTCGACACCGGCGTCGCATGCCGCATTCACCACCACGACCACGCGCTCGAGGGGCGTTGGCCCGTCGAACGGGCAGTCCCACGCCGTGGCGATGATGACCTCGAGCGAGGCGCCGCTGTCGTGGGCGATCGCGACGATCTCGGCAATCTGCGCGGTCGCCTCCGCGGTGGAGCGCCCCACGTTGGAGCGACTGTGCCCGTCGGCCGCCGACACCACGTACTCGATCGAGTGCAGGCCCGCCGCGATCGCCCGCTTGGCGCCGTTGGGGCTGGCGACCAGCGCGGAGAACTCGATGTGGTCAAATTGGTGCAGTTCGGCGGCCAGTTCGGCCGCGTCGGCCAGCGCGGGCACCTTCGACGGCGAGACGAAGGCCGTTGCCTCCATTTCCCGGACACCGGTAGCGGCTACCGCGGCGAGCAGTTCGAGCTTGGCGGACAACGGAATTGGGTCCTCGATCTGAAGCCCGTCGCGCAGCGATACGTCGCGAATGTCGACATGTGCGGGTAACTGGGTCTGACTCGCTCCTTGCGTCCGCGGTGTCATAGCACGCCCTCCGCCCGCAGGGCATCGAGCTCGGCGTCGCTACGGCCGAGCAGCCCGTGGTAGACCTCGTCGTTGTGCTGGCCCGGCCGGGCCGGACCGGCATTGCGGATGGTGCCCGGTGTCTGCGAGAGCACCGGCACCACACCGGGTCCCAGCACGACCCGATCGACTCTCTCATCGAAGTGTTCGGCGATCATGCCGCGGGCCCGCAGCTGCGGGTCTTCGACCACTTCGGCGACGGTGTTGATGGGACCGCTGATCACCCCGGCAGCGCCGAGGGTGGAGATGATGTTGGCGGGCTGGCGAACGGCGGCCCACTCGCCGATGATCTTGTCGAGTTCGTCCTGGTTACGCCCGCGCGCAACGTGATTGACGAAGCGCTCGTCGGTCGCCAGCTCCGGTTGACCCATCGCCTCGCACAGCCTGCGGAACACCGTGTCCTGATTGGCGGCGATCACCACCCAGCTGCCGTCGGCCGTCGGATAGATGTTCGACGGGGCAATGCCCTCTAGGCGGGTGCCAGACGGGCCGCGTACCACGCCGCCGACGTCGTAGTCCGGGATGGTGGATTCCTGGACGGCCAAACAGGATTCGGTGAGCGCGGCATCGACCACCTGGCCCTCGCCGGTGACCGTGCGCCGGTACAGCGCGGCCATTGCACCCTGTGCAGCGAACATCCCCGCCAGGCTGTCGCCGAGTGACAGCGCGAGACGGGGCGGGGGTCCACCTGGGAAGCCGTTCAGGTGCCGCAGGCCGCTGGCCGCCTCGGCGACGGAGGCGTAGCCGGCCTTGTGAGCCTCTGGGCCAGTCTGCCCGTAGCCGGACACCCGCACCAGGATGATGCCCCGGTTACGTTCACGCAGAACGTCGTAGCCCAGATTCCACTTCTCCAACGTGCCGGGCCGGAAGTTCTCGACGATGATGTCCGAGCGCTCGACGAGGTCGAGGAACAGTTCCCGGCCGGCCTCTTCCCGCAGGTTCAGCGTGACGGCTTTCTTGTTGCGTGCGTGCACGGTCCAGAAGAAGTGATGGCCGTCCAGTTCGGCCTGCCCCCAGGTGCGCAACGGGTCGGGCGCGCCCGGCGGCTCGATCTTGATCACCTCGGCGCCCATGTCGCCGAGCAGCCGTCCCGCAAACGGACCCGAGATCAGCGTGCCGATCTCGATCACGCGGATGCCGTCCAGCGGGCCGGTCACACTCACGGTGTCGATTCCCCGGTAGCAGCGCTCCTGCCCTCCGAAGAGAACCCGTGCCGATGCAGCCAGTCCGTGACTACCCCGACCGCTTGGCGCAGCGTGCCGCGTTGGGTCGGTCCGGAGTAGTAGTGGTTGGCGCCAGGGATTTCGTGCATCTCCTTATCGGGGTGCCCGATCGCCTCGAACAGCCGGCGGGTATGGCTGGGCGTGCAGGCGTCGTCGGCAAGGTTACCGATCACCAGGGCGGGCACCGCGATATCGGGCCCACACCGCACGGCGTCACCGTTGGCGTCGTCGTAGCTCCACTGGGACAGCCAGCTGCGCAGGGTGCAGAACCGGGCGAGCCCGACCGGGCTGTTGTTCACCACCTGAGGATCACCCAGATAGCAGGTGCCTGGGGCGCGATCGTTCGGATCGACCGTCGGGTCCAGCCAGCGGGGGTCGGCCATGGTGCCGTGCACGACGAATCCGAACTCATCGTCGGGCCTGCCTGCTTCGGAGAGCTTCGCCAGTTTTTCTTTGACCCACTTGGTGATTCGCCGGTTGCGCGCGATCTGTGCCTCCCGGTAACGGTCCAAGAACTCGGCCGTGTATGGCGGCTGGTTCGGGTTGTCCGGGTTGTAGAGGTCCAACTCGGGATCGCGCTTGGACGGGTCGGACTCGTCGAGGATCGACGCATCCAGCCACTCGGTCATCGTGCCGTGGCGGCTGATGTGAGCGGCCAGCAGCATGATGCCGTCGGCCGGGATCAGGCCGAGCTTCGTCAAATCGGGTCCGTCCCCGGACGGGCTCGCGGTGACCGTCGGGTGCTGGGCCTGCTGCTGGTAGAACACCGACAGCGAGCCGCCGCCGCTCCAGCCTGCGAGCACCACCTTTTCATAGCCCAACCGGTTCTTGGCGTCCTTGATGCACTCGCCGAGGTCTTCGACGACCTTCTCCATCAGCAACGCGGAGTCGGTGCCGCGGAACCGGCTGTTGCAGTAGATGACGTGATGGCCCGCGCGGGCCAGCCCATTGATCATCGGCAGGTAGGCACCGCCGCCGATCGGGTGCATGAACACCAGCACGGTGTCCGATGGCTTGGTCTTCGGCTTGAGCAGGTAGCTCTCCAGCACCACCAGCTCCGCCACTCCGCCATACACGTCGCGGACGCCCGAGGTGTTCTGGTAGGCAACGAGATACGGGATACGGTCGTACTCGTACTTGACCGGCGCTTCGGTAATGACGGTCATCAGTGCTGGCTCCTGCTCGATGTCGCGGCCGCTGCCGCTCCGAGATCGTTCGCCAACACTTCGGCGGACGGCGCGAGCCGGCGTCGGGTGTCGATGGCGATCACCGACCAGTCGACGCGGGAATAGTCATCGAACTTCCGCCGGACCCGTTCGCGCGCCTTCTCCGGCGCGCCGTGGTGCACACCTTGGGGCGCATGGGATATCAGGCCTGGCGGCATGTTGATGCCGTAGAGCGAACCGCCGTGGAAGAAAGCGATCTCGTCGTAGTCGACGTTGCGGTGATACCAGGGGGTGCGTTCGGTGCCCGGTACGCATTCGGCGGGCTTGGGCAGGTAGTTCATCACGTACACACCGGTGGCCTGCATGAACAAGTGCACGGTCGGCGGCAGGTGCACGCTGTCGGAGGTCACCACGTTGTAGTCGTCGATGTTGAAGGTGAACGCGAAGTTGTCGCCGCGCCACCCCTCCACGTCGAGCGGATGGTGGTGGTAGAAGAGAGTCGTCGTTCCCGCTCCCCCGATTGGGCTGTGGATGAGCCGGACCTCGTACTCGTCGCGGCCGTCCTCGGCGATCGGCCCCGGGTCCGGGATCACGGCCTGCGACGGGTCGAACGGGAAATGCCGGCCCAGCTGACCAGGAGGTGGCACCCGGAACTCGTCGGTGGCCTGGATCATCAGCAGGGTCGATGCGCCGTCCTCGCCGCTGTCGGGCACCTGGCGGAACGTGCACGCCTTGGGGACGTAGACCCAATCGCCCTCGCGGTAGCGCAGCGGGCCGAACTCCGTCTCCAGTAGTCCGCAACCTTTGTGCACGAAGGACAGCAGGTCACCGTCGACGTAGCGGACGAAGAACGGCATCGGCTCGGTTCGCCGCGACAGCAGCACCTGGCAGTCGGCGTTGGAGAACATCAGCATCGGGCCGCCGTTGGCGTCGGTGGCGTCGCTTGGCTTCAGCTCACTGGACAGCACATC
This sequence comes from Mycobacterium sp., assembly GCA_025965975.1. Classification (GTDB taxonomy): domain Bacteria; phylum Actinomycetota; class Actinomycetes; order Mycobacteriales; family Mycobacteriaceae; genus Mycobacterium. The sequence goes on from JAOPVX010000314.1 coordinate 84,988, forward strand.
GATCGGGCGCAGCGGTCCCACCGACCGGAATGCGGTCGGGTCGTTGCGCCGGTACATGTTGGCGGTCCGGCCGGTGAACCCGCCGCGCCCGAGTTCGTCGTCCTTCAGGCCGTCCAGATCGGCGTGCAGGCGCCGTGGGGTCCGGCCTTTTCGCAGGTGAACAAAGGATTCCATGGTTCGCTCCATCGACGGCAACGGCGGGAGACAATCCCAAAACTAAAACTGACATTAGTTTTACTTCGGTGTCGCGTCAACGCCTCAATCGGTCAGGTCGACGCGAATCGACAGAAGGTTCGTGCCGAACGTGCGGACACCGAAGCTGTTGAGCTGCGGCAGCGAACGCAGCCGTTCGTGCGGGTCGTCGTCGGGCACCAGGTGGGCCGTGCCGTTGTGCCAGCGCCCGTGCAGCCTGACGCGGACATTTGGATTCGCCTGAATGTTCTTGACGTACTGCGACTTCTCGCCGAACTCCGAGACGAACCAGAACTGGTCACCGACGCGGCTGCCCCCCAGCGGCGTGCGTCGCGGCTCGCCCGACTTCCTTCCCTTCGTCTCGAGCAGGGTTTGGATGGGCAGCCGTCGCATCAGCGGGTTCGCGACGTGTCGCTGAATGGTGTTCGTAATGCGGTCACGGATGTCGTTGGCCATGATGCTCCTCTCGTTGGCGCCGATCACACCATGGCGGTGCGCGCGACCTTCATTCCCAGTATCAGCGCACCGGCGAGTTCACGGCTGGTGTCATAGTCGAACACGACATGACCGGCCAGGACGTCGACGTCCCGCTTGATCCGCTGCAGCGGGTTGTCGCCGAAATGGGCGCTGGCCCCCGAGGCCGCCAGCAGATTGGCGATCACCGACTGCGACTCGTGCACGACGTGCGCCGCCGCGAGCCGGGCCTCGCCGCGCACCGGCCGTGGAACGGGATCACCCGCGGCAACGATGGTTTCGATCTCACCGACGGTGTCAGCGAGCAGCCCGCGCAGCGCGCGTAGCCGAACTCGGGCCTCGGCGAGGTGGGCCTGCGCGATCGGTTTGTCCTTCTGCATGACGCCTTCGTAGGCCAGGACGCGCTTGCCGAGGCGCTCGGTATAGACCTCGGCGACGCGTTCGGCGCTGCCGAGTGCGGGCATGGCCGCCAACAACGCCAGCGCGGGCACCATCGGCCACCGGTACGTATCGGCGTCGTGCACCGCCGCGCCGGGAGCGGTGCCCTTATAGACGTTGGACACCGGGACCAGCCGGTGCGCGGGGACGAACACGTCGGTGATGACGACGTCGTTGGAGCCCGTGGCCCGCATGCCATCGGTATGCCATACGTCCTTGATGGTGACGTCGCTGATGGGCAACAGCGCAAGGGCGGGGTAGATGGCCGCCGGATCGTCCTGGGGGCCACACAGCGCGCCGACGATGATCCAGTTGCCGTCCATCACGCCGGTGGCCCACGACCACCGGCCGGTCAGCCGGATGCCGTCACGGTCCTGAACGCCGCGGCCCGACGGCGCCAGGGGAGCGGGCGCCAGGAACGGCCGCGTCGCGAACGCTTCGGCTTGGGCCTGCTCGTCGAACAGGGCCAGCATCCAGTTGTGCAGTGCGTAGAACCCGATCGTCCAGGCGCTGGACGCGCATCCGTGCGCCATCCGGCGGACCGGATCGAGGATGGCAGGGAAGTCGGCTTGCCGGCCGCCGTAGCGTGCGGGCACCAGCAGTTCGGTGAATCCCGACACATTGAGATCGTCGATTGTGGCGGCCGGAAGCCGGCGCAGCCGCTCGGCGTCCTGTGCGCGCTCTGCCAGTCGGGCCACGAACTCCGGGCTGATGGTCGGTGTGGTGGCCGATGCCGCGGGCATAGCCGTGGACGCTACCATACTTTTAGGTATGGAAATGAGACGCCAAAACTGCGCACAGATCGCGATCTGGACCGTTTTTGCCCTCTGCCAGCAGTCTCGAGCGCGCCGTCAGGGCTTGAGCATGATTTCGAGGAAGCCTTCTCGGCCGGCGGCCGCGCGGACGCTGGGCTGCGGGCCCGCGAGGTGTAGGAAGCCGATTCCGGCGGCGAAGGTGGCGTCGGCCCGCAGGTCGGCGTCCTGATCGTCGAACCCGTGGTCCAGAAATGCCTGGCGCACCGCCGCGAGAACGCGCTGGTCGGCGGCGCGCACGCTGGCCGCGGCGTCGTCGTCGGTGCGGGCCCACTCGCGCATCGCCCGTTCCAGCGTCCAGTGTCGCGTGCTCACCAGCGCCGACATCATTTCCGAGAGGCGTTCACGCGGTGGAAGCCCGGCCAGGTCGCCGAAATGGCGGCGGTCGTCATCGCGCAACTCGCCCCACGCCTGCACCAGCGCTGCGCGGTACCCCGCGATGTCGGTGAAGTGCCAGTAAAAGCTGCCTTTGGTGACTCCGAGGCGACGGCACAGCCGGTCGATTTTCAGCGCCTTGATGCCCTCTTCGGCCAGGATCGCGAAGCCGGCCTGGATCCAGTCGTCGACCGACAACCGGCTGGTCGTCGTGGCCCGGGCCCTCGCCATGAGCGGCAGCCTACGGCCCGCGACACCGCCGAAAACTAACGCCGACGTCACCTCTGATTTGTCACGGAATACGATCTGATTTGTCACAGGAATATGCCAGTCAGCGCCAGTCGGGGTTCCTCGCGTGCTGGTCACATGTTTTACTGCACACGCACAACTGAAATTTTCTCGGTCTGCTCTTCCGCCGTACCGGGCTCAGTAGAGTGGGCGCGACAACGCAGTGAAGAAAACCGCTGCGGTGCCGTAAGGCGATCTGTGATCGCGGGGGAAGGCGTGTTACGCGATAACCGGAAGATGGATGGAATTGCTCTATGAGGTTCGTTGACATGATTCGTGGCCATTGGGCCCGCCGGTTCGCGGTGGCAGCCATTGCGGCGGCCGTGCTACCTGGCGTGGTCGGTCTAGCCGGAGGGTCCGCCAGTGCTGGTGCGTTCTCCCGGCCAGGACTACCCGTCGAGTACCTGATGGTGCCATCGCCGTCGATGGGCCGAGACATCAAGATTCAGTTCCAGAAGGGCACCGGATCGCATGCGGTGTACCTGCTCGACGGCCTGCGCGCCCAGGACGACTACAACGGCTGGGACATCAATACCCAGGCGTTCGAGTGGTTCTACCAGTCACCGCTGGCGGTCGTCATGCCGGTGGGTGGTCAGTCCAGCTTCTACACCGACTGGTATCAGCCGGCGTGCGGCAAGAACGGCTGCCAGACCTACAAGTGGGAGACGTTCCTGACCGGCGAGCTGCCCGAGTGGCTGGCCTCCAACAAGGGCGTGTCGGCCACCGGCGATGCCGCGGTCGGCATCTCGATGTCGGGTAACGCCGCGATGATCCTGGCGGCCTACCATCCCGGCGAGTTCCCCTACGCCGGTTCCCTTTCCGGATTCCCCAATCCGTCCGAGGGCCAATGGCCGGGGTTGATCAACATGTCGATGGGCGACGCTGGTGGCTACAAGACCGACCCGATGTGGGGCCCCGCAGAAACGGATCCGGCGTGGCAGCGCAACGATCCGATGGTCCAGATTCCGCGGCTGGTGTCGAACAACACGCGCCTGTGGGTCTACTGCGGCAACGGCACGCCCGGTGACCTGGGTGGGGCGAACATCCCCGCCGAGTTCCTCGAGGGCCTGACGATCCGGACCAACCAAACCTTCCAGGACAACTACTTGGCCGCGGGCGGCCACAACGCGGTGTTCAACTTCCCGCCCACCGGCACCCACAGCTGGGAGTACTGGGGTTCGCAGCTTCAGCAGATGAAGCCCGACCTGATCTCACACATCGCCTAACCCGTACAGAAGTCGCAAAGGTCCCCGACACGCCAGTCGGGGCCTTTTGCGCGTGGTGAACAATGAGGTTCATGGTCGCAGTCAATGCTTTGGTCGCACACCAGGACGCGGAAGGGTCGATAGCACTCGCACGCGAGGTTGTCGACGAAAGCTTCCTGCCCGACGGCGATGTGCACATCGCCGTGGAGTATTCCGGCGTCAACTACAAGGACGCCCTTGCCGTCACGCCCAAGGGTGGTGTGGCGCGGTCCTATCCGCTCATCCCCGGTGTCGACGTCGCAGGCACGGTGACCGCCAGCGCGGCGGCCGACTTCGCGGTCGGGGACCGGGTCGTTGCCCACGGATACGACATCGGGACCGGTCGCCACGGCGGATATGCCGACACCGCGCGCTATCCGGCCGACTACTTGGTCAAGCTCGACGCGCTGACGACCGCTCAGGCGGCCGCCATCGGCACCGCCGGGTTCACCGCGGCCATGAGCGTCAACGCAATTCGTGCGCACGGCGTCCGCCCTCAGGACGGCCCGGTGCTGGTCACTGGCGCGACCGGGGGAGTGGGCAGTGTCAGCGTCGACCTGTTGGCCGGTCTCGGATACGAGGTGATCGCGTCCACCGGAAAGGCCGAGGTGCACGACTACCTGATGCGACTCGGCGCGTCTCAGGTGATCGGCCGGCTGCCCGCCGAGGGAGAGAAGATTCGCCCGCTGGGCAAATCCGCCTGGGCCGCGGTCGTCGACAGCGTCGGCGGCGACACCCTGGCGTACGCCTTGAGCACGCTGAATTACGGTGGAGTGGCGGCGATCTCAGGGCTGGCACGCTCGGCGGACCTGCCGACAACGGTGATGCCGTTCATCCTGCGCGGTGTCATCCTGGCCGGCATCGATTCGGTGATGTTGCGGATCGACAAACGCCGAGACTTGTGGCGGTCGATCGCGACCGACCTGATGCCCCGTCACCTCGACGACATCACGCACGACATCTCGATCCTCGAAGTGCCCGACACGCTGCGCACCATCGTCGGCGGCGGCGTCACCGGGCGCACCCGGGTCGCGGTGAAGGACGGCTTCTAGCTGGGCCCATCCGCAAGCTGGGGACTACTTGAGCTCGGACGACGACAGGCCAAGCAGGCGACGGGCCACCACCAGCTGCTGAATCTGCTGAGTCCCCTCGAAGATGTCGAGGATCTTGCTGTCGCGCGCCCACTTCTCCAGCAGGGCTTCCTCGGAATAGCCTGTGGTGCCTGCCATTTCGACGGCCTTGAGGGTGATGTCGCTGGCCACCCGTGCGGCCTTGGCCTTGGCCATCGACGCTTCCTTGGAGTTCGGGATGTTGTTGTCGGCCTGCCACGCCGCCCGCACGTTCAGCAGGTATCCGGCCTCCCAGTCGGCCTCCATCCGCAGGAACTCCGCCGCCGCGGCGCTCTGGGCGTGCGAGGGTTTGTCGTAGGAGATCTGCACGCCGGCGTCGGTGAGGATCTTGCGGAGTTCCTCGAGCGCGGCGCGGGCGATACCGACAGCCATGGCCGCGACGATCGGCCGGGTGTTGTCGAAGGTTTCCATGACCCCTGCGAAACCCTTCTCCGCGTGGATTTCCGGTTCGCCCAACAGGTTTTCCTTCGGAATGCGGGCGTTCTCGAAGCGGATCACGGCGGTGTCGGATGCCTTGATGCCGAGCTTGTCTTCGAGCCGCTCAACCGTGACCCCTGGGTGCTCGCGCGGCACGATGAACGATTTGATCGCGGCGCGGCCCACCGACTTGTCGAGCGTCGCCCACACCACGATGTGGCTGGCGCGCGAGCCTGCGGTGACGAAGATCTTCTCGCCGTTGATGACGTACTCGTCGCCGTCCAGCTTGGCCGTCGTGGAGACCGCGGCAGAGTCGGACCCGAAGCTCGGCTCGGTGATCGCCATTGCGGCCCACACTTTTCCGAGCCTTGCCAGCTGTTCGTCGGTGGCCACACCGGAGATCGCGGCGTTGCCCAGCCCCTGGTAGGGCACCGACAGCAGCAGCGCGACGTCGCCCCAGCTGATCTCCGTCGCGTTGAGCACCGCGGACATGTTGCCGCCGTTGTGGTTTTCGTTCGGCGCCTCGGCGTCGCGAAATGCCTCCGCGCCGGCGAACGAGATGGTGTTGGCCTGCGAGATGCCCTCGAACAGGCTGGCCAGCGTCTCCAGTTCGACGGGGTAGTCGTGCTCTCGCAGGTCGTACTTGCGTGAGATCGGCCGGATCATCTCCGCGGCGCCTTGATGGCCCTTATCGATGACCGCCTGCAGCTTCTTGGGCATTTCCAGATTGATCGCCATGAAAGGTCTTTCGCTCGAAGGTAGTTGACTCCGCTAAATAACGACTCCGCTAAATAACGACTCCGCTAAATAACGACAACGCCCTCGGCGACGCCGATCGCCCGCAGGTCGCGGTACCAGCGTTCGACGGGATGTTCCTTGGTGTAGCCGTGGCCGCCGAGCAGCTGTACGCCGTCGAGGCCGATTTGCATGCCCTTGTCCGTGCCGAGCCGCTTGGCCAGCGCCGCCTCGCGGGCGAACGGCAGACCCTGCTCGGCGCGGGACGCGCCGCGCCAGGTGATCAATCGCAGGCCATCGAGCTCGATGGCGATGTTGGCGGTCATGAACGCCACGGCCTGACGGTGCGCGACCGGCTCGCCGAACGCCTGGCGTTCCTTGATATACGGCACCACATGATCGAGCACCGCGTGCGCTGTACCAACCGCCAGCGCGGCCCAGCCCAGCCGCGCGAGTGCGATCGCTTCCAGGTAGTTTTCGGCGGAATCGGCGGCAGGGACATCGTCCTCGCCGAGCCGGGCACTCAGCGGCACCGACACGTTGTCGAGTTCGACCCGGCCCAGCGCGGCGGCGCGAATCCCCATGCTGGGATCGGCGGTGACCGACACCCCCTTGGTGGACGACTCGACGATGAACAGCGCAGGTTTGCCGGACAGTTGGGCGCCGACGATGAACAGTTCGGCGTCTGCGGCGGCGGGCACGAGCGACTTCACGCCGTTCAGCCGGTATCCGCTCGGGGTGCGCACCGCCGTCGTCTTCAGCGAGGTTGGGTCGAATAGCGCGTGCGGTTCGGCGATCGCCACGCACGACTGGGGCACGCTGTCGCCTGCGAAGTCCTTCAGATAGGTGGCCTGCTGGTCAGCGCTGCCCCAGTGGGTGAGCGCCGACGCGACGCCGCCGGGCGCCAGGATCGGCAGCGCAAGACCCATGTCGCCGTATGCCAGCGACTCGGCGACGAGGGCGTTGGTGACCGTTGAGCGGTGCGCGGCGATGCCGTCGAAGTCCTCGGGGATGCTGATGGCGGTGATGCCCAACTCGGCGGCCTTGGCGATCAGGTCCGGCGGGTAGCTCGCGGCGTCATCGGCGTCGCGGGCGGCGGGTCGTAGGATTTCTTCGGCGAATTCCTCGACGGTCTGCAGGATCATCTTCTGGTCGTCGTCGGGGGTGAGGTCGAAATAGTCTGCGCCGCTGGCCTTGAGCCGGGTCGGCGCCTTTCCGAGGCCCTTGATGCGTTTGAACTGCCGGGTCGACGCGCCTGCCGCGGAAAACGCTTGTTTGACGCCGTATTTCAGGCTGCGGTTGAGCGGGTCGCGCAGGTTGTAGCGGTCCAGGAATTCCTGCCCGACGATCGGCGTGATCAGCGCCAGCCCGATGTCGGTCGCTGTCCGCTTGTGCTTTTGCGTTCCCACGGCGCTGTCCTTGCCGGTGCGCCTTGGTCGTGGTTTGGAGCCGCTCTCAGGCGGCAGGATGTTGGTCATGTCAGCAGCCTCGCTTGCAGTGGGAAGTGCGCTCACGCCTAACTGACTCCAGAGTAAGGTATCGGAACTGACTCCAGAGTAAGTTGTTATGCATTTCACAGCCTAGTTAACCGATCACGACGGGCGGTTGTCGCGCGCCCCATGTCGCGACGGGCCCATCGAAAACGCCTGGCAGCTGCGAGCCGCACGCTCGCAGGGGACGGTGAACGGGTCGAAGGTCATGACGTCGTCCGACCGCCCGGCTACGCGCCGTTGAGTCTGTCGAGAACGGCTTCGTGCAGCAGCCCGTTGGTGGCCACGGCGCTGCCGCCATGCGGCCCCGGGGTGCCGTCGAGACTGGTAAACGCCCCGCCCGCCTCTCGCACCACGATGTCGAGTGCGCCAAGGTCCCACACAGACACCTCGGGTTCGGCGGCGATGTCGACGGCACCTTCGGCGAGCAGGCAGTACGACAGGAAGTCGCCATAGGCGCGTACCCGCCACACGGTGTCGGTGAGTTCGATGAAGCGGTCGCGCTTACCCAGCTTGGCCCATCCCGAAAGACTGGAGAACGACAGACTCGCCGATTCGAGGCCGGCCACCGAGGACACCGAGACCCGACGTGGTGAATCGCCTGCGAACGACACGAAGGTGCCCTGGCCCGCGCCGGCCCACCAACGACGTTGCAGTGCAGGGGCACTCACCACCCCGGCGACCGGGACCCCATCATGCAACAGGGCGATCAGGGTGGCCCACACCGGCACGCCGCGGACGAAGTTCTTGGTGCCGTCGATCGGGTCGATCACCCATTGCCGGCCCGCGAAAGCCGTTGTGCCACCAAACTCTTCACCGAGCACAGGATCATCGGGCCGCTGCTGCGACAGCGTCTCGCGCAGCGCGGTTTCCACCGAGCGGTCCGCGTCGGTTACCGGTGTCAGGTCCGGCTTGGTGTCGACGCTGAGGTCAAGGGCGCCGAACCGGTCCATCGTCAATGCGTCGGCCTTGTCGGCCATTCGCAGGGCAAGTGCCACATCATCTCGGACCGCCGTCATGGCAGCAGTCCTACCATGACGGTGTGTGGGAATTCGCCATGGTGCTGGTGTTGCTCGGGACACTGGCGATCCTGGCCGCGCCGTGGATCAGGAGACGCCGGGGTGTTGGCAGCGACTGGATGCAGGGCACGCTGCTTGTGACCGGTGTGAGCACCCGGCCCGACGCCACCGGTGAACAGTTCGTCACCATCACCGGCGTGATCAATGGGCCCACGGTCAATGAACATGTCGTCTATCAACGAATCATCGTCGATGTCGACAATTGGCCGTCGATGGGGGAGTTGATTCCGGTGGTCTACTCGCCGAGGAACCCCGACAACTGGCGATTCGCCCCGCCGCAGGTGACGCCGCCGACTCTGTGACGCCGCCTGCCCGCTGGTGATCAGCCGTGGCCGATGCGCAGCAGCTCGGCAACGCTGGTCACTTTGACCCGCGGACGGCCGTGAGGTTGGCCGGCCGACCGTTCGTGCTCATCGATCAGCTTCCAGTGATCGTCGGTGATCAGCTTCGGCTGTCGCTCCAGCAGCCACTCGACCAGCTTCTTGGCATAGTCTGCGTCGACGTCCGCAAGGTCCGCCCCCGAAAGGTCCGAGATCAGTGTGTCGACGGTGTCCTGCGAGTCCTTCTTATTGCTGCCGATCACCCCGGTGGGGCCGCGCTTGATCCAGCCGACTACGTACTCGTTGCGGCGGCCGTCGATCCGGCCCGCGGTGTGCGGGATGGTTCCCGATTTCTCGTCGAACGGCAGGCCCGGCGTCGGCACGCCGCGGTAGCCGACCGCGCGGACCACCAGTTGGGCGGGCACCTCCTCGCGCTCACCGGTGTCCTTGGCGACGATGCGGCCGTTATCGTCGACCAGCTCGTTGTGGCCCAACACGATTGACGCCACCTTGCTGTCGCCCCTGATCTCGATCGGCGACGTGCGAAACCGGAACACAATCCGGCGTTTGGCGCCCCGCGGCTCCCGTTCGGCATAGCCGCGCAGCGCCTTGACGTTGTTTTTTACGGTCTTGCCCGCGGCCTCGAGGTCCTCATCGGAGATGTCGGCGAAATCCGCAGGGTCGACGATCACGTCCACGTCCCCGAGGCCCTCGAGGTCGCCGAGCTCGCGGACCTCGAGCGTGGTGAAGGTGGCCTGCAGCGGACCCCGCCGGCCGATGATGAGCACCTCTTCGACGCCGCGGTCATGCAGGGACTTCAACGCGTGATCGGCGATGTCGGTCGTGGCCAGCACGTCGGGATCGGATACCAAGATGCGCGCCACGTCCAGCGCGACGTTGCCGTTGCCCACAACAACAGCGCGACCGCTCGAAATATCGGGCGCCATCTCCTCGAAGTGCGGGTGCGCGTTGTACCAGCCGACGAAGTCGACGGCCGCGACGCTGCCTGGCAGGTCCTCGCCCGCAATCCCCAGCGACCGGTCGGACTGCGCACCGACGGCATAGATCACCGCGTCGTAGCGCTCGGCCAGCTCGGCGGCCTGAACGTGGTCGCCGACCACGATGTTGCCGAAGAACCGGAATCGCGGATCCAGCGCGGTCTTCTCGAACTGGGCGCTGATCGACTTGATCTTCGGATGATCCGGGGCCACACCGGAGCGCACCAGCCCCCACGGCGTGGGAAGCATCTCCAGCATGTCGACGCGCACGTCTCTTTTCTGACTGGCGTCGTCGTCGGAGTCGGCGAACTTCAACAGCGAGGCCGCGGCAAAGTAACCCGAGGGGCCTGAGCCGACGATCGCCACATGGTACGGGCGCATTCACATGCTTTCTGTCGCTGCCCGGCCACGCGCAGAGGGCTGTTGCGTCGTCAGCCGAGCTGGTTACCGCTCCGATGCTAAACGGGCACCCTGCCGCCGGTAACGTGAACTCCCGTGGATCCCGACCGTCAAGCCGATATCGCCGCCCTCGACTCCACCCTGACCACGGTGGAGCGAGTGCTCGATATCGAAGGGCTTCGCGGTCGCATCGAGAAGCTGGAGCATGAGGCGTCCGACCCGCACCTGTGGGATGACCAAACGCGTGCCCAGAAGGTCACCAGCGAGCTGTCGCACACGCAGGGCGAGCTGCGCCGTGTTGAGGAACTCCGCCAGCGCCTGGACGACCTGCCGGTGCTCTACGAGATGGCCGCCGAAGAGGACGGGGCGGCCGCCGCCGACGCATTCGCAGAGGCCGACGCCGAATACACGTCGCTGCGCGACGACATCGAGGCGATGGAAGTGCGCACGCTGCTCTCTGGCGAGTACGACGAACGCGAGGCGCTGGTCAACATCCGCTCCGGCGCCGGCGGGGTGGACGCCGCGGACTGGGCCGAGATGCTGATGCGGATGTATATCCGCTGGGCGGAGAAGCACAACTATCCGGTCGAGGTGTTCGACACCTCCTATGCAGAAGAGGCCGGTATCAAGAGCGCGACGTTCGCGGTGCACGCACCGTTCGCGTACGGGACGTTGTCGGTGGAGCAGGGCACGCACCGGCTGGTGCGGATCAGCCCGTTCGACAACCAGGGCCGCCGCCAGACCTCGTTCGCCGAAGTGGAGGTGCTGCCGGTCACCGAGACCACCGACCACATCGACATCCCCGACGCCGACGTGCGCGTCGACGTCTACCGATCCAGCGGCCCTGGCGGCCAATCGGTGAACACCACCGACTCGGCGGTTCGACTCACCCACATCCCGACCGGTATCGTGGTCACTTGCCAGAACGAGAAGTCGCAGCTGCAGAACAAAGTGTCAGCGATGCGAGTGCTTCAGGCAAAGTTGTTGGAACGCAAACGTTTAGAAGAACGTGCTGAGCTGGACGCGCTGAAGGGTGACGGCGGCAGCTCGTGGGGCAATCAGATGCGCTCCTACGTGTTGCAGCCGTACCAGATGGTGAAGGACCTGCGCACCGACTTCGAGGTCGGTAATCCTGCTGCGGTATTGGACGGAGACATCGACGGGTTCCTCGAAGCGGGAATCCGGTGGCGCAACAGACGAGATGACGAATAGCACACTGCTTGCAACATCGCTTGCCGAACGCTGGGACAGCTTCTGGCTCGGCAGCATCGGCGACTGGATCCTCGTCAGAGGCGTGCCGATTGCGCTGTATCTGATTGGCGGCCTGCTCGCCGCCCGGTTCATCAACTGGGGCGCTCAGCGGATCGTCCGGCGCATCGACGCCGAATACCAGGAAAGCGATCAGCTGGTGCGCTCGGAGAGTGCCAAGCACCGCCAGGCCGTCGCATCGGTGATCTCCTGGGTGACGGTAGCGCTGCTGTTCGTCATCGTGATGGTGCAGGTCACCACGATCCTCGCCATCCCGATCGGATCCCTCGTCGCGCCCGCGGCGGTGCTGGGCGCCGCACTCGGATTCGGTGCGCAGCGCGTGGTGCAGGACCTGCTCTCCGGCTTCTTCATCATCACCGAGAAGCAATACGGCTTCGGTGACCTGGTATCCCTCACGGTCGCCGGCATCAACGCCCCCGCCGATGGCACCGTGGAGGACGTCACCCTTCGCGTCACCAGGCTGCGTTCCACCGAGGGCGAGATGTTCACCATTCCCAACGGCCAGATCGTCAAGACGGTGAACCTGTCTAAGGACTGGGCGCGCGCGGTCATCGACATACCGGTCCCCACGTCGGCGGACCTCAATTTGGTCAACGACGTGCTGCACGACGTGGCCGACAAGGCGATGGAGGACGCGGGCCTTCGCGCGCTGCTCTTGGACGCGCCCCAGCTGATGGGCGTCGAGAGCATCGAGCTGGACACGGTGAACCTGCGGATGGTGGCACGCACGCTGCCGGGCAAACAGTTCGAGGTGGGGCGGCGGATACGCGTGCTTATCGTCCGCGCTCTCCGCCGCGCAGGTGTGGTTTCGCCCACAGATGGCAGCACACCGATGGTCGAGGCCATCGTGCACCCAGCGACGGCCGGCGGTGCCGAGGAAGAGACGCAGGGCCCGACGGAGCAGAAGAGGTGAAGTCCTGGTTGACGGCCAGGCTCGGCCGGCTGAGGGTCTCGACGGTCGTGCTGATCGTCGTGTTCCTCGCTCTGTTCTGGGTGTACCACAACTTCGAACCCCGGCCCGCCGCGCCGGAGGCGCCGCCGACCGCGGTCGTCCCGCCCGGCTTCGTGCCCGACCCGAACTACACCTGGGTTCCTCGGACCGATGTGCGGCGGCCCAAGGAGACGCTAACCACCACGGCGACCACCACCAGCCCGCAGGTTACGACAACGACGACGTCGCCAGGGGAGACCACCAGCCCGACGTCGCCGACGGAGTCCACGCCGACGACTACCTCGCCAGGGGAGACAACCAGCCCCACGCCGACCCTCACGCCGACGATCCCACCGGCAGCGGGGTCGGGACCGGCGCCGACGACGCCTGCTCCGCCAACATAGCGCTGAGCGGCCTTCACCTCCGTCACCGCTACACTGGCGTGCCGTGATGATCACCCTCGACCATGTCTCCAAGCAGTACAAGTCGTCGGCGCGGCCCGCGCTCGACAACGTCTCGGTCAAGATCGACAAGGGTGAGTTCGTGTTCCTGATCGGCCCGTCGGGTTCGGGCAAGTCGACGTTCATGCGGCTCCTGCTCGCCGAGGACATACCGACCCATGGCGACATCAGGGTGTCGAAGTTCCACGTCAACAAGCTGGCTGGCCGTCACATCCCTGGCCTGCGCCAGGTCATCGGATGTGTGTTCCAGGATTTCCGGCTGCTGCAGCAGAAGACGGTGTTCGAGAACGTCGCGTTCGCGCTGGAGGTCATCGGCAAGCGCGGTGACGTGATCAACCGGGTGGTGCCAGACGTGTTGGAGATGGTCGGGCTGTCCGGAAAGGCCAACCGGTTGCCTGGTGAGCTGTCAGGCGGTGAGCAACAGCGCGTGGCGATCGCCCGCGCGTTCGTCAACCGGCCGCTGGTGCTGCTTGCCGACGAGCCGACAGGCAACCTCGACCCCGAAACCAGCAAGGACATCATGGATCTGCTCGAACGCATCAACCGCACCGGGACCACGGTGCTGATGGCCACCCACGACCATCACATCGTCGACTCGATGCGCCAGCGCGTCGTCGAACTGGAGCTGGGCAGGCTGATTCGCGACGAGCAGCGCGGCGTCTACGGAATGGATCGCTAAGTGCGCTTCGGCTTCCTCATCAATGAAGTTCTGACCGGGCTTCGTCGCAACGTCACCATGACGATTGCGATGATCCTGACCACCGCGATCTCCATCGGGCTGTTCGGTGGTGGGTTGATGGTGGTGCGGCTCGCCGACAACTCCCGCAAGATCTATCTCGATCGCGTGGAGAGCCAGGTCTTCCTGACCAACGACGTCTCCGCCAACGACCCGACGTGCGACGGCGATCCGTGTAAGGCGCTGCGCGCGCAGATCGAGGCCCGAGACGACGTGAAGTCGGTGCGGTTCTTGAACCGTGATGACGCCTACAACGACGCGATCAAGAAGTTCCCCCAGTACAAGGACGTGGCAGGCAAGGAGGCGTTCCCGGCGTCGTTCATCGTCAAGCTCGACAATCCCGAGCAGCACAAGGATTTTGACGCGGCGATCGTCGGTCAGCCCGGCGTGCTCAACGTGCTGAACCAGAAGGACTTGATCGACCGGCTGTTCGCGGTGCTTGATGGACTGTCCAACGCCGCGTTCGCGGTCGCGTTGGTGCAGGCGATAGGCGCAGTCCTGTTGATAGCCAACATGGTTCAAGTGGCGGCCTATACCCGTCGCACCGAGATCGGCATCATGCGATTAGTCGGTGCCAGCCGCTGGTATACCCAGTTGCCGTTCTTGGTGGAGGCGATGCTGGCCGCATTCATCGGTGTGGTCATCTCGATCATCGGCCTGATCCTGGTGCGAGCGTTGTTCTTGGAGAGTGCGCTCAACCAGTTCTATCAAGCGAATCTGATTGCCAGGATCGACTATGCCGACATCCTCTACATCGCTCCCATCCTGTTGTTCGTAGGCGTGGCGATGGCGGGTGTCACGGCCTATGCGACGCTGCGCCTCTACGTTCGGCGCTAGCTGTGGCCAAGAAGGCGAGCCCGGCCAAGTCCGGCAACAACCAGGTGGTGGCGACGAACCGCAAAGCGCGGCACAATTATTCGATCCTCGAGACCTTCGAGGCCGGGGTCGCGTTGGTGGGCACCGAGGTGAAGAGCCTGCGAGAGGGCCAGGCGTCGCTGGCCGATGCGTTCGCGACCGTCGACGACGGAGAGGTGTGGCTGCGCAACCTGCACATCCCGGAGTATCACCACGGCAGCTGGACCAATCACGCGCCGCGGCGCAACCGCAAACTGTTGTTGCACCGCAAGCAGATTGACAATCTGATCGGCAAGATCCGGGATGGCAACCTGACGCTGGTGCCGCTGTCGCTGTACTTCTCCGACGGCAAGGTCAAGGTCGAACTGGCGCTGGCGCGCGGCAAGCAGGCCCACGACAAACGGCAGGACATGGCCAAGCGCGACGCGCAGCGGGAAGTGACCCGCGAGATGGGCCGCCGCATCAAGGGCATGACCTGACCGGCCTGCTCGAAGGGCCTGCGCTCGCGCTGGCCTCGGCGCTGGGCTACGGCGTCAGCGACTTCGTCGGCGGCCTGGCGTCTCGGCGCGTGGCGGCGCTGCGAGTGGTGCTGGTGTCCTATCCGATCGCGATGGTGCTGCTTGCCATCCTCGCGTCGATCGTCGGGGGCCACGTCACGGGAGCCGCCGCCTTCTGGGGCGCGCTGTGCGGTGTCTCGCAGGCGTTCGGTGTCTGGTGGTTCTATGCCGCGCTTGGCTCGGGCCCGATCTCGGTGGTGTCGCCGCTGACCGCAATCCTTGTCGCCGCGATCCCCGTCGGCGTCGGCCTGGTGATGGGGGAGCGGCCGGGTTTCATCGCGGGGATCGGCGTGGTGCTGGCGTTAGTCGCGGTGGTGCTGGTTTCGCGGGAAGCCACTGATGAGGACGTCACACCGCACAGGTTCACGGCGACCGTCGCGTGGCTGACGGTCGGTTCCGGTGTGGCGTTCGGGCTGAACTTCGTGCTGATTCATCAGGCGCCGGTGGAGGCCAAGCTGTGGCCGCTGGTCTTCGCCCGCATCTCGGCCAGCGTGCTGGTGGTCGTGATCGCCGCGATGAGCGCCAACCTGCGCCCGCCCGCCGGCCTGCCGCTGCGGCTGGCGGTACTGGCCGCGCTGCTCGACACCGGAGCCAACGTCGCGATGCTGCTGGCGTTGCACGCGTCGCTGCTGTCGTTGGCCGGCGTGCTGATGTCGCTGTACCCGGCGGCGACGGTGCTGCTGGCGATAGTCGTGCTGCGCGAACGGGTGACGCGCTGGCAGGCCATGGGCATGGTGCTGGCGCTCGCAGGCGTTGCGATGATCGTCGCCGGCTAGCGTCGTGTGTGCGTCTGCGCGTCGACACGCCGTCTTTGCCCGGCATTTGGTGGTCGCCCGCGGCCGGCGAGTTGTACGGTCGGCCGGGTGAGCCGCCCTTCGCGTCCTGTGACCAAGCTGGATAAGTCCGATGTGCTCGACGGTCTTTTCGCCGTGTGGGACGAAGTCGACACGTTGCTCGCCGGCCTTCCAGACAAGAAATGGCAAGCGCAGACCTCGCTGCCGGGCTGGACGGTCCACGACGTCACGGCCCACCTGATCGGCACCGAGTCGATGCTGCAGGGCATCGCCACTCCTGAGGCCGACATCGACGTGTCGACGCTCAAGCACGTCCGCAACGACATCGGCGTGATGAACGAGCGGTGGGTGCGCAAGCTGCGCGGCACCAGCGTCACGGACCTGCTCGAGAAATTCCGCGCCACGACCGCCAACCGGCGCGAGGTGCTGACAGGCATGGGCGACGCCGACTGGAATCAGATCACTGCGACACCGGCGGGCCCGGACACCTACGGACGGTTCATGCGTGTGCGGGACTTCGACTGCTGGATGCATCTTCACGACATTCGTGACGCGCTCGACCAGCCGCCCGCCGACGCCGACCTCGGCGGCCCGTCTTCCAGGCTGGCACTCGACGAGATGGCCGCCAGCATGGGGTTCGTCGTCGGCAAGCTCGGCGGCGCACCGGACGGGTCGCGAGTGGCCATCGAACTGATGGGGCCGCTGCAGCGGAGCATCTGCGTCGATGTGGCGGGCCGGGGCCGACTGGTCGAGGATTTCGGCGGCCAGGAGCCGACGGCAACGATCTCGCTGGACGGGTTGTTGTTCAGCCGGCTGGCGGGCGGCCGCACGACGGTTGCGCGGCATCCAGACGCAGTCCGCTACGGCGGCGACGACGAGGTCGGCAGGCGGGTCGTAGAGCACCTCAATTATGTGATCTGAGCTGCACAAACCCGCCGACGCGGTTGGAAAATACTGCGGCCGGCCGTTGCCACTGGCGTACCATGAGATGTCCTGCCGAAATACGGCGGGGATGCGAGGGGCTGAACGGTTTCGACTTCGCGCATCGAATCAAGGGAAGCGTGCCGGTGCAGGCAAGAGACCACCGTAAGCGTCGTTGCAACCAATTAAGCGCCGATTCCAATCAGCGCGACTTCGCCCTCGCTGCTTAAGCGACGGTGAGTCTGTCAGACCGGGAGCGCCCTCGGCCCGGATCCTGGCATCAGCTAGAGGGACAAACCGATACGTCCGGTCGCGGGACATATCGGGACATCAAACAGCGACTGGGATCGTCATCCTGACTTGTTCGCGTGATCAGGAGATCCGAGTAGAGGCATAGCGGACTGCGCACGGAGAAGCCTCGAGGGAATGCCGTAGGACCCGGGTTCGATTCCCGGCAGCTCCACCAGAAGGGCCGCAGAGATGCGGCCCTTCTTTGGATCACGACTACGAGCCGGCACGGTGCAATCGAGAAAAGCCGACGATTGGCGGACATTCCGCCTATTCGCAGTCGAGCCGAATTTTCCAGCGGGCGAGCAGGGCGTAACCGGAGCCCAGCAGGGCGAGCATGCCCATG
>JAOPVX010000316.1 GCA_025965975.1 Mycobacterium sp.
CGGTCAGCTCGACGCGCAACACCACCGATTCGAGCGTGGACCAGCGACGCCAATAGCTGGCGGGGAAGGCGTTGAAGTACGTCGCGAACGACACCTCGGACTCCGCGCCGATCTCCAGCGTGGTGCGGGTCGGCGGATGCGCACGCCTGGCGTTGCTTTCTGATTCCTCTATATAGAGCTTGCGGACGTCCAGCGGCTCACCCGGGCGCGGCAGGATGACGCGGGCGAGGAGACTGGCCGCCTTGGATTCCTCGGCGTCGAGCGCGCCGGACGGAATGTCGCTCATTCTCTACTGCTTTCGTGGAGCGGGGCGCCGTCGCGGAGGTGCGGCGCAAGGGTGTTGTCATACATGTTCAGTGCGCTTGCGATGGCCATGTGCATGTCGAGGTACTGGTAGGTGCCCAGCCGCCCGCCGAACAGCACCTTCGCCGACGCGGTCTCTGCCTTTGCCCTGGCGCGATAGGCGGCCAGCAGCTCCCGGTCGGCTTCGGTGTTGATCGGATAGTAGGGCTCGTCGTCGTCATCGGCGAACCTCGAGTACTCCCGCATGATCACCGTCTTGTCGGTCGGGTAGGCCCGCTCGGGGTGGAAGTGGCGGAACTCGTGGATGCGGGTGTAGGGCACGTCGAGGTCGTTGTAGTTCATCACCGGGGTGCCCTGAAAGTCGCCGGTGTTGAGCACCTCGACCTCGAAGTCCAGTGTCCGCCAACCCAGCCGGCCCTCGGTGTAGTGGAAGTAGCGGTCCAGCGGCCCGGTGTAGACGACCGGAGCGTGCGGGCTTTCGGCACGCAGCCCGTCGCCGACGTCGAACCAGTCGGTGTCCAGTCGCACCTCGATGCGCTCGTCGATCGCCATGTTCTTCAGCCACGCGGTGTAGCCGTCGACCGGCAGCCCCTCGTAGGTGTCGTTGAAGTAGCGGTTGTCGAAGGTGTAGCGCACCGGCAACCGGGTGATGTTGGCGGCAGGCAGTTCCTTGGGGTCGGTCTGCCACTGTTTGGCCGTGTAGCCCTTGACGAACGCTTCGTAGAGCGGCCTGCCGATCAGCGAGATGGCCTTCTCTTCGAGGTTTTGCGCGTCGGCGGTCTCGAATTCGGCGGCCTGTTCGCCGATGAGCTGGCGCGCCTCGCCAGGGCTGAAGTACTTGCCGAAGAACTGTGCCACCAGGCCAAGGCCCATCGGGAACTGGTACGCCTGGCCGTTATGCATGGCGAACACGCGGTGCTGGTAGCCGGTGAAGTCGGTGAACTGACACACGTAATCCCACACCCGCTGATTCGACGTGTGGAACAGGTGCGCGCCGTACTTGTGCACCTCGATGCCGGTCTCCGGCTCGGGCTCGGAGTAGGCATTGCCGCCGATGTGCTGGCGCCGATCGACGACCAGAACACGCTTGTCCAGCTGCGTCGCCACGCGCTCGGCGATCGTCAGACCGAAGAATCCGGAACCGACCACAAAGAGGTCAAAACGAGCTGTCATCGGCAGCAAGGGTATCCGACCGTGACGGCCCGCCCCGAATCTGACGAGGGCCGAAGGTTGCGATCGGCTCACAATTCCGTATCACCACTTTAGTCCCAGCAGTCACACCAGTACCGTCGATCACGTTGGCCCTTTGGTCAGCCACGAACACCTACCGGATGTAGTCAAGATATTGAGGAGACTTCCGTGCCGAACCGACGTCGACGCAGGCTTTCGACAGCCATGAGCGCGGTCGCCGCCCTGGCAGTCGCGAGTCCAGCAGCAGTAGTCGCCGTGTCCGATTTGTCCGCGAGCACCAACCCGCCGACGCAGCACCGCCAGTTCGTCCAGGCCGCTATGGTCACCGACCTGCCCAACGAGCTGATGTCCGCGCTGTCGCAGGGCCTGTCGCAGTTCGGCATCAACTTGCCGCCGATGCCGACGAGTCTGCTCACCGGATCTGGCGCGTCCACGCCGGGCCTGACCGCACCGGGCCTGACACCGGGCCTGACCGCACCGGGCCTGACGCCGGGCCTGACCGCACCGGGCCTGACACCGGGCCTGACCGCACCGGGCCTGACACCGGGCCTGACCGCACCCGGCCTGACGCCGGGCCTGACCGCACCCGGCCTGACACCTGGCCTGACCGCACCCGGCCTGACCGCACCTGGCACCGGCCTGCCGTCGCTTACCGGAACCGGTCCCGGCTTGACTGACCCTGCACTGGCGAACCCAGCTCTGACGAACCCCGCTCTGACCAGCCCGGCCGGGCAGCTCCCCGGCCTGACCACCCCGGGCCTGCCAACGCCGGGCCTGGCCACGCCGGGCCTGGCCACGCCGGGCCTGACCACGCCACCGGCGGGCATCGGCCCCGCGCTTGCGTCGCCGATCTCCAACGCGGCGACCCTGCCCGCCCCGAACGAGGTGCCGATCGGGTTGGATCCCGGGGCGGGCACCTACCCGATCGTCGGCGATCCGTCGCTGGCGGGCGCCCCTGCCACGGGCGGTAGCGGCGGGATATTCGGCGATCTGTCCAGCATGGCCGGCCAGCTGGGCGCCGGACAGGCGATCGACCTGCTCAAGGGCATGGTGATGCCTGCGATCATGTCGGCGGTCAAGCCGGCTGGCGCCCCGGCAGCCGCCGCGGCCCTGCCGGCAGCCGCGTCCGCAATCCCCGGCGCGGGAGCCATCCCGGGCCTCTAGGGCCTGTCACCAAACGGCACCGCAGAATCCTGCGGGCTCTGCGGTGCCGTTGCAGGACGACCGGACGGGCATTTGGTCGGTGCAACTACCGTGTCGGAACACTGGTAACAACTGTCACATACGTAACATCGGGCCGTGTCGTGCCGTCTTTCCGCGCCGTCGCTGTTGTTCACCGCGATTGCGGCGACGATCGTGATGCTGCCGTTGGCGATCAACGGACTGCCCGGCGACGACAATGCCAAGCCGGCAGTGCAGGCGCCGCAGCTCGCGCAGCAGCCGCTGACCGGCCTCGGCGGCGGCGAAACAATCCGCGAAGTCCACCAGGACACCCCCTTCTCGATGGTCGCGGTCACCGCCGAGGACCTGACGGGAACGACGGCACGCGTGCGCGCCGAGAAAGCCGACGGCTCCTGGGGTCCGTGGTATGACGCCGAAACGCTCGAAGGCGTCGGCCCTGAGTCCGCAGTCCCGCGGGGCACCGAGCCGGTGTTCGTCGGCCGCACCACCACGGTGCAGATCTCGGTCACCCGGCCCGCCGGGGCGGCAACCACAGGGACGGCGACCACCGGGACGGCGGCCAAAGCACCCGCAAGACCGGGGCTGGGCTATGTGCCCGCGAACGTCGAGCAGCCGTTCGCACAGAACATCAACGCGGTACTCATCAGCCCGCCGCAGGCGCCGGTCAATACCTTGCCGCTGCCATCCGCCGTCACGGTTCCCGGACAGCCACCCAACATCATCGGCCGCGCGCAATGGGGCGCCGATGAGGCGATTCGGTGTGGGAATACGGTGTACGACAACGGAATCCGGGCAGCCATCGTCCACCACACGGCAGGAAGCAATGACTACGCCCCTGAGGATTCGGCCGGCATCATCCGGTCGATCTACGAGTACCACACCCGCACGCTTGGCTGGTGCGACATCGCGTACAACGCGCTGGTCGACAAGTACGGCCAGGTCTTCGAGGGCCACGCGGGCGGTATAGACAAACCGGTCGAGGGTTCGCACACCGGCGGCTTCAACCGCAACACCTGGGGCGTGGCGATGATCGGCAACTTCGACACGGTGCCGCCGACGCCGATCCAATTGAGGACCATGGCCCGGCTGATCGGCTGGCGGCTGGGCCTTGACCACGTGGATCCGCGGGGCACCGTGGTGCTCCCTTCGGCCGGCGGATCGTTCACCAAGTTCCCGCTTGGCGCGACCCCGGCGCTGCCGACGATCTTCACCCACCGCGACGTCGGCAACACCGACTGTCCCGGCAACGCGGCGTATGCGGAGATGGACCGGATCCGAGACGTCGCGGCACGGTTCAACGACCCGCCGGGGCCGGAGGATCTGGCGGAGTCGCTGCGCGGCGGCGCGATCTTCACCCGATGGGATTCGATGGGCGGGATGAAGAGCATGCTCGGCGCGCCCACCTCGCCGGAGGCGTCGGGTGAGGGTTCGACGCGGTACGTCACGTTCGCCAAGGGCGCGGTGTACTGGTCGCCGCAAAGTCGAGCCGAGTCCGTCACTGGGGCGATCTACAAAGCGTGGGGGTCGCTGGGCTTCGAGCGTGGCGCGCTTGGCCTACCCACAAGCGGCGAGATCCAGGAGCCGCAGTGGATCGTGCAGAACTTCCAGCACGGCACGCTGAATTTCGACCGCGAGAAGGACACGGTGACTCGGGTCATCGACGGTGTGCCACTGGAGCTGCCACCGCCGTCCAGCGAGGCCGAACCGATCCAACTCGAGCGGTTCACGCCGCCGATCAACCCCGCCTAGTCCCGCGATCTCGTCGTCCCAACCCTCTTTTCCCGCAACGGTTGCCCTATCGTGTTCGGCCGCAACGGTTTCAGTACCGGTAGGTTGGGGTGATGAGTTCGTCGACGGCCCATTGGGCGACACCGACCGGATAGGGGTTCGGTAGTCCGAGGACGAGGTGCTGAAAGCCGGCGTCGATGGCGCGGCCGATTGCGTCCCTGGTGACGTCGGGCCGGTCGTAGGAGACCTGCAGGTGTATCGACCGCGTGAGGGAGGCGGGGTCGCGACCGATCTCGGCGCAGTAGTGGTCAAGAAGAGCGCCGCGGCCGACGGCGTCGTCGATGTCGTCGCCGGGGATGTTCCACAGGTCGGCGTGCTCCGCGACGACGCGCAACAACGGGGCCGAGCGCCCGCCGACGAGGATTGGCGGGTGCGGTCGCTGGACCGGCTTTGGGTTCCCGAACGCACCGGTGAGCTGGACGTGGGTGCCGGCGAAGTCGAACGGCTCGGTCTCGGTCCACAACCGCCGGATCACCGTGAGCGCCTCGGCGAGGCTCTCCACGGAGTGCGAGAACTCGTGGAACGGCAGGCCGTGGGCTTCGTACTCGCGCCGGGCCATGGGGTGGCTGGGTCGGGAGCCGGCGCCGATACCGAGGTCGAGCCGCCCTCCGGAAACGATGTCCACCGTCGTGGCGATCTTGGCCAGCATCGCGGGCGGCCGGAAGCGGTTGCTGGTCACGAGGAGCCCCACCCGTAGTCGGTGGGTCTGGGCAGCGAGAGCCGAGAGCAGCGTCCAGCCTTCATGGGTCGGCCCGTTCGGGTCCCCAAAGATCGGCAGCAGGTGGTCGAAGAGCCACGCGTGCTCGATCTGCGGGATCAGGTCTGCCTCGCGCCAGACCCGCAGGACGTCGTCGTACTCGACCTGGGATGGGGCGGTCATGATGCCGAAACGCACCGAGGATGTCTGCGACACAATCAGTTCTCCTTTCCACATTCAATCCAGGGCTGACCTAGAATCCGACAAACGGAACGGTGTTCCGCAACCCGACCATACGGAACAGTGTTCCGCTTGACAGGGAGGTGGCTGAGGTGCCCGATCGGTGACCGACAGTGCGAGCGGATCACGGACGCCGGCACCGGGGAAACGGTCCGACGCCCGGCGCAACGAGGCGACCCTGCTCGCCGCGGCCGCCGCGGCCTTCATCGCCTCCGGTGTCGACGTGCCAGTGCGCGAAATCGCCGCCATGGCCCGCGTCGGCGTCGGCACGATCTACCGGCACTTCCCGACGCGAGCCGACCTCATCGTCGCCGTCTACCGCCACCAGGTCGAGGCTTGTGTTGATGCCGGTCCGACCCTGCTCAGGGACAGCAAATCAGCACATGCCGCACTGACGGACTGGATAGACCTCTTCGTCGATTTCCTGATCACCAAGCGCGGTCTCGCCGGCGCATTGCGGTCGGACTCCGCCGCGTTCGAGACACTGCACGCCTACTTCCTCGACCGCCTCGTCCCCGTCTGCGCCCAGCTGCTCAAGGCCGGTGCCGCGGCGGGAGAGATCGTCCCCGACGTCGAGGCCTACGAGCTGATGCGTGGCGTAGGCAACATCTGCATCGGCGCGGACACCGACCCCAACTATGACGCGCGTCGCATGGTGCAGCTCGTCATCGCAGGGCTGCGCCACCAGTAGTCTGCGCTTCGCCAGTCTGCGCTTCGCGACGCGGGCCGGACTCCTCGCGTGCATACACCGCAACCGTAGTTGTCTCCAAGGCAACCTTTGTTTAAGGTGCCGACTATGACTGCCAACGTTGATTTGGAGGTTGTGGGTCAACGCCTGCGCGCCGCCCGTGACCATCGCGGGCTGACGTTAGCGCAGTTGGCCACACTGACCGGCCTCACGAAAGCGCACTTGTCGCGACTGGAGTCAGGCGAGCGCCAGGCCTCGATCGGTGCATTGGTGGGGTTGTCCAGCGCGCTCGGGACGAAAGTGAGCGCGCTACTTGGCGAGGGCGTCGACACGTCACCTCTGACGACGTTTACACCGGACATACCAAAACATCGCGTCAATGGCTTAGAGATCGCCTCCTGCAGCGGTTTTCACGAGTCGCACATCCTCGAAGCCATGCGGGTGACGATCCGGGCCGACCGTACCCATTCGGCGCCGGTGCGCCACATTGGCGAGGAGTGGCTCTACGTTCAGCGCGGCAGCATCGACTTGGAGTACGACGGCACTGTCTATGAGCTCGCCAAGGACGACGCCGTGCACTTCGACGCCAATCGGCCCCACCGGTTGATGACCCGCGACGTCTCTGCCGAACTTCTGCTGGTATCCGCGAAGAGCCCCACCAAGCTCGCCCAGATTCACCACTAGCCGCGCGCCGCAGTGGCGTATCACCCGACGCTCGAGCCCGTTCAGACTTGCTGTCCCTCAAGCGATCTGCGCGGCCGCCGGCCTGCCGGTGGTGACGTGCGCCACGCAATCACACCGGCACCGCTGTGTCTCGTGGCGTTGCCCTGGTTGCCGAGAGGTGAATCCGCGGCGCGGGGTAACCGGCGGATTAACTCAGACAACAACGGTTGCCTGCTAGACAACACCGTCTTAGGCTCCGTTGCGACAGCCGATAACCGCGGGGACGCGTTCCTCCGGCAGGACGAGGGAGACCCTCCGATATGGAAACCGACATCGATATCGAAGCGACCGACATCGAAGCGATCGGAGCCAACTTCTCGGTCGCAAAGCAGCTCGACGTCCGGGCCCGCACCCATACGGCGCTGCGGCAGATCGCGGCCAATGTCACGCCGGGCATGGTCGAAGAGGACGCTGCCGCGATGGCGCGCGACCTCCTGGGAACCATGGGTATGCGCAAGGGGTGGCACCGGGTGATTGTGCGGTTCGGCCCCAACACCACCAAGGACTTCGAGGCCAAGTCCGAGCCCGGCGTCATCCTCGGCGAACACGACATCTTCTTCATCGACATCGGCCCCATCTACGGCGACACCGAGCGCGATGCCGGCGAGACATTTGTCTTCGGAGATGACCCCGAACACCACAAGGCCAAGCATGACGTCCGCGCGCTGTGGGACGACGTACGAAACCTGTGGCGAGACAAGGGACTCACCGGTCCCGAACTGTACGAGTATGCGATCAAGTCCGCCGACGAACGTGGCTGGCAGCTCAACCTCGATCTGTCCGGTCACCGACTGTCAGAGTTTCCCCACGAAGCGCACTACGACGGTGCACTGGCCGACGCCGACCTTTACCCGAAGCCCAACCTGTGGGTTCTTGAGATGGCGATCCGGCATCCGACCCGCCAGTTCGGCGCGTTCTACGAAGACCTGCTGCTCGACGACCAGTCGTTCGACGACTAAGCACGCTATCTGGTCAGGCCGCAAACGAGCAGCACCGCCGGAGCCGGATAACGGGCTCCGCCAGCACTACACATCGAGGGTCGGCCGGCCCCAGGTGTGCTCACCCCGTGGCGCCGTCGCCATGAACCTCCCAGATCAGCTGGGCCGCAACGCCGATGAGCACCGCGATGCAATCGTGCTCATCGACATCCACAGCCTGACCACTTCGACAGCGTCGCCGCGGCGAATTGACCCGCAAGAACATCGCAGTCACGTTGATCGCGCTGCGCTGTCTGCTGGTTCCCACGGTCGGCAGTTTCTACCCGGTTCCCCCTGTCCCCGTCTGCTACTTCCCGTACTACTTCCTGGCCTACATGCTGGTCGGCGTCGCGTGGCTGGCCATCCTGCACCGGCGCGACCGCACGGCGCTGTCCGCCATCGAAGCAGATCTCGAGGCCACCGTTGACGCGCACGACCATCCCGCACCCGCACCCGAATCCACCATCACCCGCGCCGACTCGACCGCCAAAAGCACGGTGACTCAACCATAATTACCTGCGTGACTATCGCAGATGCGCACGAGCGCCAGCCCTTACTCGTTGTTCAACACGTGCCATGGGAAGGCCCGCACCTCATCCTCGATTCGTTCCCCGACGCCGTCGTCGAGGTGCGACACACTCTCGACGAACACCGCGGCACAGAATTACCCGACCCGGCTACGGTCCGCGGGGCGATCTTCATGGGCGGGCCGATGAGCGTGAACGACGCGGACACGATCCCACCGATCGCCGACGAGATCGCCTGGCTGCAGAGCGCCCTCAGTCTCGAGGTGCCTGTGCTCGGCGTCTGTCTTGGCGCACAACTTCTCGCCAAAGCGGCGGGCGCGGCCATCACCCAAGCACCGCACCCCGAGGTCGGGGTGTCCCCGGTCACGATCACCGATCCGCACGATCCGCTGATCGGACATCTGGCTCCCGTCACTTATGCCATGCACTGGCACGGCGAACAATTCACCCTGCCAGCGGGTGCGGTGGCAGTCGCCCACTCGGGCCCGACCGACGTCCAAATGTTCAGGCTCGGCAGCAGCGCCTGGGGAATGCTCTTTCACCTCGAAGTCGACAATGACCTTCTCGAGGTCTGGCTGGCCGAGCCGAGCATGACGGCCGAGGCTCAGCGAGCGTTGGGCGACGACTACCGAGAAGACCTGCGCGGCGGCCTTGCGGCTTTGTGCCCGCAGCGAGCCCGCACCGTTTTCGACCAATTCGCCAAGCAATGCGATCAGCGCCGCGCCGCACAGGTAACCGTCACCGGTGGACTCATCTGAGCGCCACTGCCCAGATGCATGGCTTGGCGGCGGGAGATCAGAGCCACCAGCGTTCGAGAACGCGGGCGACTCCGTCGTCCATGTTGGACGCGGTGACCTCGTCGGCCGCTGCTACCGCATCCGGATGCGCGTTGCCCATCGCCACGCCAAGGCCCGCCCACGCCAGCATCGGCACGTCGTTGGGCATGTCACCGAACGCCACCACGTCATGGGCGGTGATGCCGAGCGGGCGGGCCACCTCCTCGACGCCGGTGGCCTTGCTGATGCCGAGCGGCACGATCTCAACAAGGCCGTTGTTGGTGGAGTAGGTGATGTCCCCTTCCAGCCCAACGTGTTTGGCCAATGCGGCGGCCATATCGGAGCTGTGCGCACCGGCCTTGCGGATGAGCAGCTTGACCGCGGGCGCGCTGAGCAGATCCTCGATGGACACCTCGGTGTTGTCGGGGTTGAGCCAGGCGTGCTCGTAGCCCGGTGAGCTGACGAACTGCGGGGTGGCCGCGTCGTGAGCGCTCTTGCCGACGCGCTCGACGGCCAGGCCCGCGCCGGGGATGACGCGGGTGGCGATCTCGGCGAGTTCCCCCAGCGCGTCCGCGGACAGCGTGCGGGCGGTGACGATGCGGTCGGTAGACGGGTCGTAGATCACTGCGCCGTTGGCGCACACCGCCATTGGCGCGAAACCCAACGCGTCGACGACCGGTTGCACCCAGCGCGGCGGGCGCCCGGTGGCGAGCACGAACTGCGCGCCGGAGTCAACGGTCGCGTGCACGGCTGCGCGGGTTCGGGCGGTGATCTTCTCGTCGTCGTCGAGCAGCGTGCCATCGACATCGGAGGCAATCAGGGCGGGCAGTGTCATCGCCGACTCTTCGCCTCACGCTCGGCCCGCCTGCGGGCCCGCTCGGCCAGCTCCGCGTCCTCAAGCGCCTTCGCCTCGTCGATCGTCGGCGCGGAACCACCGAGCCGACGCGGCACCCAGTACGCGCCCTCGGGATGCGGGTAACCCTCCTGTGCCTTGTGCAGAAGCGCGGTCATTGCCTCGCGCATCGCGGCGCTTGTCTCATCGATTGTGTCAGCGGCGTGCAGCGGGGTGCCCACCGCCACGGTAATCGGAATCTTCTTGCGCCCCATATTACTTGGATGATCCTTTGTCCACATGCGTTGCGAACCCCACACGATCACCGGGACGATCGGCACCGCAGCCTCCCGCGCCATCCTTGCGGCGCCGGACTTGAACTCCTTGAGCTCGAAGCTGCGGCTGATCGTGGCCTCGGGATACACGCCGACGATCTCCCCCGCCCGTAGTCGCTCCACCGCAACCGCGTAGGCGCCTCCCCCGGCGTCACGGTCGACTGGAATCGTCCCGGAGTGCTTGATCAGAAAATTGACGACCCTCACGTCCTGCATTTCGGTCTTGATCATGAACCGCAATCGGCGGTGCCGTTGATACGCCGCGAGCGCCGACGGGAA
>JAOPVX010000371.1 GCA_025965975.1 Mycobacterium sp.
CCAGATGATGTGGGAGGGCGGCCAGCGATTCCGGGTGGCAAAGATCGGCGATCCCGACCGCACCTTGACTTGGGGAGCCCACGTCTTCGAGATCCGCTACAGCATCCCGGGTGTCCTCGACCCCGGCACGACGGGCACCAATAGGACGTTCGCCGCATCGACGGGCCAGCCGTCCGCGTCGCCGTCAGTATTCTTCTGGAACGTCGTCGCTGGATCGTGGAACAACACGATCGAGAAGGCCGACATCTCCGTCACCCTGCCCGGCGATGTCGGCCGCGTGCAGTGTTCGGTCGGCGTCGGGTTGGGCCGGGAATGCCAAGACGTGACCATCGCAGGGGACACCGTGAGGTTTTCGGCGATCAACCTGGCCCCGCGCACTCCAGTGACGGTGCGGGCAGGCGTCGACGTGCCGACACCACCGCAGGCCAGCGTGCCGTGGCCGTCGGCATGGGATCGCATCCTCGGCCAGTCGGTGACCGGCCTGCTGTGGATCGCCGGCCTCACAGTGGCATTCGGGCTCGGTGCGTTCCTCTGGTATCGCACCACCGTCGAGCCGCCGCCCGGGTTCCCGCTGCAATATGCGCCTCCGCCGGGCCTCGGGCCGGTGCAGACCGAATACATCCGCACCGAGAACGTCCCGAAGACCGGACTGACGGCCACGCTGTTCTACCTCGCCGAGCGCAAGCTGATCGACTTGCAACAGGTCAACGACAAGCAGTGGAACATGCGCGGAACCACCGAGCGCGGCGGGTGGGCGGACGTCGATCCGGTAAGCCGGGCAGTCGGGCATGCGCTCGGGGTTACCCACGCGGGCAAGGAATTCGAGGCCGGGCACACCGTGAACTCCGGCCAAAAGCTGAACAGGGCCAAGACCGACATGGCCAAGGCCGTCGAGAAGTGGGCGTACGACAACGGCCTGATAATGAAGGTGAAGAAGGAACTGTGGGTGCGCACCGCGAACGCGATCGCCTTCATTCTCATGGTGTGCGGCTTCTTCCTGTGGGGATTCCCGACCACGATCTGGGCCCTACCGTTCGTGGCGTTCTTCCTGCTGTCGATCCGGTCATGGGCCGACGGCGTCGGCAGTCGACGCACCGCGTCCGGGCGCGAATTATGGTCGCGTGCCGGCGGATTCCACCGCTTGCTGGCGACCGACTCGGCGGAGACGCGGTTTGACTTCTCGGCCCGCAAGGACCTCTATGCCGCTTATGTCCCGTTCGCCGTCGCTGCCGGTGCCGCCGCGCTGTGGGCGAAGAAGTATGAGACATCGACGGGAACAGCTGCGCCGCAACCGGATTGGTACAACTCGTCGTCGTCCACCGGGTGGGGACTTGTCGGCGGGTCCAGCGGCCCCAGTTTCGACAGCTTCGAGTCGGCGCTGTCGTCTTCGATCGGCGCCTACACCGCTTCGCAGTCGTCGTCGTCCTCCACCGGTGGTGGTGGCGGCTTCAGCGGCGGCGGTGGTGGTGGCGGCGGTGGAGGAGGAGGTGGATCATGGTGAGATTCCTGCTGATCCTGGTGTTGGTGCTTGCGGTGCTGGTGCTGATCGGTTTCGTGATGGGCTACAACAAGATCCGCGCCGCGGATGTCCGCGTCGGCGAAGCCCTGTCCGGCATCGACGTGGAGCTGACGCGTCGCGCGTCGCTGATCCCCAGCCTGGTGCACACCGTTCAGACGTTCGCCGCCCACGAGAAGGGCATCCTCGACCACGTGACGGACGCGCGCGCAGCGCTGACCTCGGCGACGACTGGGAAATCGGTGGCACAGCGCAGCGCCGCCGAAATGGAACTCGATACCGCACTTACGCCGCTGCTGGCGCTCGGCCAGAGCTACCCGCGGCTGAACTCGTCGAACAACTTCTTGAACCTGCAGGACAATCTCGCCGACACCGAGAACAAGCTGGCCTTCGCGCGTCAGTACTACAACGACGCGGTGGCAGGCGTGAACCGGCTGATCAGCACCATCCCGTGGATGTTCGTCGCGCCGATGGCGGGGGTGTCGGAGCGCGAGTACTACCAGAGGCCACGGTAGGCGTCCCTACACTGGCGCGGTGCGCATCGTCTTCGCAGGCACTCCCGAACCCGCGCTGCCGTCGCTGCGCCGGCTGATCGACTCGCCACACCACGACGTTGTCGCGGTGCTGACCCGTCCGGACGCGGCTTCGGGCCGGCGGGGCAAGCCATCGCCGTCCCCGGTGGCCCAGTTGGCCCTCGATCAGGGCGTGGCGGTGCTGCGGCCGTCGCGGCCCAACTCCGAGGAGTTCATCGCCGAGCTGACGGCGCTGGCGCCCGAATGCTGCGCGGTGGTCGCATACGGTGCACTGCTGTCCGAGCGGCTGCTGGCGGTGCCCGCACACGGTTGGGTCAACCTGCACTTCTCTCTGCTGCCCGCGTGGCGCGGCGCGGCGCCCGTACAGGCGGCGATCGCCGCGGGTGACGCGGTGACCGGTGCGACGACGTTTCGGATCGAACCCGCGTTGGACTCGGGCCCGGTCTACGGCGTGGTGACGGAAACGATCCGGCCCACCGACACCGCGGGCGACCTGCTCGAGCGGCTTGCCGTTTCGGGAGCGGTGCTGCTCGACACGACGCTCGATGGCATCGCGGACGGGTCGCTGACCCCGGTACCGCAGCCCGCAGACGGCGTCACCGTCGCCCCGAAGATCGCCGTCGACGCCGCGCGGGTGCGGTGGGACCTGCCGGCCCACGTCGTCGAGCGGCGTATCCGCGCGGTCACGCCCAACCCCGGCGCGTGGACGATGATCGGCGATGTGCGCGTCAAGCTGGGCCCCGTCAATGTCGACGACACCCCAAACGCGTTGCCGCCCGGCGTGCTTCGCGTCGAGCGTGACGGCGTGCGGGTCGGCACCGCGTCGCAGCCGGTGCTCCTCGATCGCATCCAGCCGCCAGGCAAGAAGCCGATGAACGCCGCCGACTGGGCTCGCGGCGCCCGTCTCGATGACGCCGCGCGGGCCCAGTGACCCGGCCGCGCGACAAGAGACCGCCGCGACGCAAGCCGCTCGACCCGGCCCGTCGGGCGGCATTCGACGTGCTGCGCGCAGTCTCGGAGCGCGACGCCTACGCCAACCTGGCGCTGCCGCCGCTGCTGCGCGAGCGCGGAATCACCGGTCGCGACGCGGCATTCGCCACCGAACTGACCTACGGCACCTGCCGCACCCGCGGGCTGCTTGATGCCGTCATCGAGAAGGCCGCGGGCCGCCCGCCCGACCGCATCGACCCGGTGCTGCTCGACCTGCTGCGACTCGGCACCTACCAGCTGCTGCGCACGCGCGTCGACGACCACGCCGCGGTGTCTACCACCGTCGAGCAGGCAGGCATCGAATTCGACTCTGCGCGAGCCGGTTTCGTCAACGGCGTGTTGCGGACCATCGCTCGGCGCGACGAGCAGTCCTGGGTCGAGGAGCTCGCCCCGCCCGCCGACAGCGACCCGGTCGGGCACGCCGCGTTCGTGCATGCCCATCCGCGCTGGATCGCACAGGCCTTCGCCGACGCCCTCGGCGCGGACGCCGGCGAGCTTGACGCGGTGCTGGCCAGCGACGACGAGCGGCCGCTTGTGCATCTGGCGGCCCGGCCCGGCGTGCTGACCGCCGAGGAGCTGGCCGGACAGGTCGACGGCACCGTCGGCCGCTACTCGCCGTATGCGGTCTACCTGCCCGGTGGTGACCCCGGTCGGCTCGAACCGGTCCGTGACGGCGCGGCGCTGGTGCAGGACGAGGGCAGCCAGCTGGTGGCACGGGCGCTGACACTGGCAGAGGTGGACGGCCCCGACGCAGGCCGATGGCTGGACCTGTGCGCCGGGCCGGGTGGGAAGACCGCGATGCTGGCCGCGCTGGCCGAAGGGGGACAGGTCACCGCGATCGAACCCGCCGCCACGCGCGCCGTGATGGTCGAGCAGAACACCCGCGGCCTGCCGGTCGAAGTGCTGCGCGTCGATGGCCGCGACCCCGGACTGCCGGCGGGATTCGACCGGGTGCTGGTCGACGCGCCATGCACCGGGCTTGGTGCGCTGCGGCGCAGGCCAGAAGCCCGCTGGCGGCGTCAACCCGGCGACGTGGCTGTGCTGGCCAAGCTACAGCGCGAGCTGCTGGCCTCGGCGATCCGGCTGACGCGTCCCGGCGGAGTCGTGCTGTATGCGACGTGTTCGCCACATCTGGCCGAGACCGTCGGCGTCGTCGCCGACGCGCTGCGCCGCCAGCCGGTCGCGGCGCTGGACGCCCGCGCGCTCTTCGACCCTGTCGACGATCTGGGCTCCGGGCCATACGTGCAGCTCTGGCCACACCGGCACGGCACCGATGCGATGTTCGCCGCGGCCCTGCACGTGCGATGAGCGAGCGCTTGCGCGAAGAGCCGACGTATAGGGTGAGCGCCATGGCAGGACCGCTGATAGCGCCGTCGATCCTGGCCGCCGACTTCGCTGAGCTGGGCGACGAAGCCGACGCGGTGACCGGTGCCGACTGGCTGCACGTCGACGTGATGGACAACCACTTCGTGCCCAACCTGACCATCGGGCTTCCCGTCGTCGAGGCTTTGCTGAAAAGAACCGACATCCCGATGGACTGCCATCTGATGATCGACAACCCCGACCGATGGGCTCCGCCGTACGCGGAGGCGGGCGCGTACAACGTCACCATTCACGCCGAGGCCACCGACAACCCCGTCGGCGTGGCCCGAGACATCCGGGCGGCGGGTGCCAAGGCGGGGCTGTCGGTCAAACCCGGCACACCGCTGGAGCCCTACCTGGAGATCCTGCGCCACTTCGACACGCTGCTGATCATGTCGGTGGAGCCGGGTTTCGGCGGGCAGAAGTTCATCCCCGAGGTGCTGGCGAAGGTCGCCACCGCCCGACGGCTGGTCGATGCCGGTGAGCTGACCATCGTGGTCGAAATCGACGGCGGCATCAACGAAGACACGATCGAGCTGGCGGCCGAGGCGGGGGTGGACTGCTTCGTCGCCGGTTCGGCCGTCTACAGCGCCGAGGATCCGGCCGCCGCGGTGGAATCGCTGCGCCGGCAGGCCGCCGCGGTGTCCAAACACCTGCGGCTATGAATCTCGACGCCGCGATGCGACTGGCCGTCGAGCACGCGGATCGGGTCAAGGGCAGTACGTATCCCAATCCGCCTGTGGGTGCGGTCATATTGGACCGCGACGGCGACATCGCAGGCGTCGGGGCAACCGAGCCGCCCGGCGGCCCGCACGCCGAAGTCGTGGCGCTACGCAGAGCGGGGGAGCGCGCGGCCGGCGGCACCGCGGTCGTGACGCTGGAGCCGTGCAACCATCACGGCAGGACCCCGCCATGCGTGGATGCCCTTGTCGCGTCCCGGGTTTCGCGAGTGGCCTACGCAGTCGCAGACCCCAACCCGCAAGCCGCGGGCGGGGCGTCGCGGCTCGCCGAATCCGGCGTCAAGGTCGAAGCCGGGGTGTTGGCCGATGCCGTCGCGGGTGGCCCGCTGAGGGAATGGCTGCACAAGCAGCGCACCGGGTTGCCGCATGTCACATGGAAATTCGCCACCAGCGTCGACGGCCGAAGCGCCGCCGCCGACGGCAGCAGCCAGTGGATCACCAGCGAGGCCGCGCGGGCCGACGTCCATCGCCGCCGCGCGGCCGCGGACGCGATCGTCGTCGGTACCGGAACGGTGTTCGTCGACGATCCGGCGCTCACCGCCCGGTTGCCCGACGGCACCCTGGCCGAGCGGCAGCCGCTGCGCATCGTCGTCGGTGAACGCGAAATATCCTCGGAGGCAAGAGTTCTCAATGACGACTCGCGCACGATGGTGATCCGGACCCGTGATCCGCACGAGGTGATCAAGGCGATGTCGGACCGCACTGACGTGCTGCTGGAGGGCGGCCCGACCTTGGCCGGTGCGTTTTTGCGGGCCGGGGTGATCGACCGGATCGTTGCCTATGTCGCGCCAATCCTGTTGGGCGGGCCCATCAGCGCCGTCGATGACGTGGGCGTGCTGTCCATCGCCCACGCGCAGCGCTGGCGGTTCGACGGCATCGAGCCGATCGGGCCCGACGTGCTGCTCAGTCTGGTTCCCGCGTAGCCACGGGGTTGGCGTCAGCCCGCCGACCTGAGAAAGCCATGTGGCGCCACCGCGTTGAGTTGTTCACAGCCCCTGGACGGGCGGGGCGCGCACAGGGATCACTGCGCCTTTCCGTCGATCTCCAATGGGCGGTGTTCGATCATGTCGCGCACCCCGCCGACGCCGAGCCGCTCCCTGAAGGCTCGCACGGTGTAGCCGATCAACTTCGCATCGGTGCGTGCCCGCACCGTGGCGGAGCGCGGCAGGTGGAACAGCGGGCCGATCTCGCCGAAGTAATCGCCGGCCGTCGCGACCTTGAGCAACTCCTCACCGCCGCTGGCCAATTCGCGGACAATCTCGAGTTCGCCGTCGGAGACGACGTAGATCAGATCGCCCATCGTGCCCTGTTCGAACAACACCTCGCCTGCCGATACCTGCACGGTGTCGGGGGGCCGGTCCGTCGACGCGAAGTCAGGAACAAGCTCGACGACGCGATCGGCCAACGGCAGAATCCGGCTGTCGTGGGTAGCGACAACCACCATCCGGTCGCCGGAGGCGAGTTCGCGGATCAGCCGCAGTATTTCCTCGACCTGGATGAAGTCCAGGTGCGCGGTGGGCTCGTCGGCCAACACCAAAGGCGGATCGAGCGCGATCGCCCGCGCGACGGCGACGCGCTGTTGCTGTCCGCCGCTTAGATCACCGGGCCGGTGCGACATCCGGTCCTGCAGACCGACCCGCGACAGCAGCTGTTGGGCTCGTTTGAACGCCGCGCGGCGCGACGTGCCCGCCGCCAGCATCGGCACCATCACGTTCTCGGTTGCGGTGAGGCTCGGCACAAGGTTGAACGCCTGGAACACGATGCCCACCGTTTCGCGACGGTACGTCGACAATCCGCGGGTGTCGAGCGATGTGACATCGACGTCGCCGAACTTGATTGCGCCCCCGGTGGGTCTCAGAATTCCGCCGAGGCAGGACAGCAACGTTGTCTTGCCGCAGCCGCTTGGGCCCATCAGAATCACGAGTGAGCCTGCGCCCACATCGAGGTTTAGGCGGTCGATCGGGCGGACGGTATCTGCGCCGCTGGCGTACTCGACGACCAGGTCCTGAATGCTGAGATCGCCCACGGCTCAAGGACCTCCAAAGGCCAGCGCCGGATCGACGGACACCGCGCGTTGCAGTCCTGTCGCACTGGCGATCAAGCCGATGACGACGGCGATAACGGGTAGCGCGATGAAGGCCGCCGCCGGCACGATGACCTGCATTGGGAACAGCGGTCCGAGCAGCAGCGAAAGCCCGGCACCGACAAGCGCGGCAAGCAGCGCCACGATGACCGACTGCATCGCGAGACCGGCCGCGATGTTGGTGGTAGGAACACCAATCGCCTTGAACACCGCGAAGTCTCGCAGGCGTTCGAGCGCGGACAGATAGATCACCGATCCGACGACCAACGCTGCGACGACCCAGAGCAGAACTGCCACGATCGTGATCGAATTCACCGCCACCTTCAGCGGCCGGAGCAGATCGGCGATTGCCCCGGCTCTGTCGATGGCCCGATAGCCGTCGGGAATCTGACCGATGGTTCCGCGAATGCCGATCGATGAGACCAGAGGTTGACCGCCGTACACCAGTTGCTGCGCGCCGGGTGTGGTGAGAAAGACGTTGGGCAAGTTGGCCAGCGCCGTGGAATTCTCCACGATGCCGACGATGCGCAGTCTGCGCGAAGCGATTTCGACATCGTCGCCGATCTGACGTTCGAGTGTGCTCGACACGGCGACCTCGTCCGGGGTCGACGGTGGCCGGCCCTCCGACACGGTGGGCATGCCGGGCCCGCGCTCCGGCGCGCCGAATATGTCGACATTTCGTGTCGCATCACCCAGCGTGGCCGTTCCGCCGGCGTACGCGAGCGGAACCGCCGCGTCCACCCCAGGGTCCGCGGCGATCCGTCGCAAGTCCACGGGCGCGAACGGGGTAGCCCCGACGAACGGCCCGGACGCGCCGGCCTTGACCAGGAACACATCCACGCCGAGGGAATCGACGGTCTTCTCGGCCTCGACCCGGAACCCGTTCGCGAGCCCGGTGAGGGCGAGCGTCATTGCGAAGATGAT
The DNA here is from genome assembly GCA_025965975.1 of Mycobacterium sp. Taxonomy (GTDB): domain Bacteria; phylum Actinomycetota; class Actinomycetes; order Mycobacteriales; family Mycobacteriaceae; genus Mycobacterium. The sequence continues at coordinate 8,149 of JAOPVX010000371.1, forward strand.
GCTGGTGGAGAGGATTGCAATGACGAAGCGCCGTTTTCGCCACTGCATGTCGCGCAGCGCGGCGATCAGCATGTCCGCGAGATTACCGACGCCTTAACTTTCGCGGGCGGAGTTCGGCTATGAGCTGTCCTTAGCGAATGCCCCAACCAGCGCGTTGCAGAACGCGGGCAGATCGTCGGGCTTGCGGCTCGACACCAACGTGTTTGGCCCGCGCGAGCATTCGACCACCTCGTCATCGACCCAATTGGCACCTGCATTGCGGAGATCAGTCTTGACGCTCGGCCACGATGTGATCGTCCGCCCGCGCACCACGTCGGCCTCGATCAGCGTCCACGGCGCGTGGCAGATCGCCGCGACCGGCTTGCCGTCGTCGAAGAACCCGCGCACGAACGCCACGGCGTCCTCGTGCATCCGCAGGTTGTCCGGGTTGGCGACGCCACCCGGGAGCATCAGCGCGTCGTAGTCGGAGGGGCTCACCTCGCTCACGACGCGGTCCACCGGGAACCGGTCGGCCTTGTCGAGGTGGTTGAACGCCTGGACCTCGCCCTTGTCGGTCGAGACGAGGTCGACGGTCGCGCCGGCCCCCTCGAGCGCCTTGCGCGGCTCGGTCAACTCGACCTGCTCGATGCCCTCCATCGCGACGAGGATCGCGACGCGCTTGCCGTCCAGATCGCCTGCCATGTCGGTCCTTCTCCTCTCGTTCGGGTGCTCTGCGTCACGGGTAGGAGTCACCTCATGGCCACGACACGAAACGCGAGCCAGGGCATCCTGGCCGACGAGAGGACCGCTGACCGCGAGCGCATCATCGGGATGCTCAAGAAGGCCTCTGGATGGAGATCGAGACGGTGATGAGCTACA
>JAOPVX010000375.1 GCA_025965975.1 Mycobacterium sp.
TAGAACAGCGTCTGCCACTGGCGCACCATGCCCAGGTTGCCGTTGTTGATGATGGCGACCTTGATCGGCGCACCCTCGACGGCGCAGGTGGCCAGTTCCTGATTGGTCATCTGGAAGCAGCCGTCGCCGTCGATGGCCCACACCTCGGCGTCGGGGCGGCCGAACTTGGCACCCATCGCTGCAGGGACGGCGTAGCCCATGGTGCCAAGACCGCCGGAGTTCAGCCACGTCTTCGGGTTCTCGTATTTGATGAACTGCGCGGCCCACATCTGGTGCTGCCCCACCCCTGCGACGTAAACCGCGTCGGATCCGGCCATCTTGCCAAGCGTTTCGATCACGTACTCCGGCGACAGGCTGCCATCGCTTTGCGGCCCGTAGCTCAGTGGGTACGTCGACTGCACGCCGCGCAGGTAGGACCACCAGTTGTCGATCTTGGCCCCGCCTTGATGTCGCCGCCCGTGCGGTTCTGAGCCGATGGTGCCGTCACGGCGCAGCGCCTCGATCAGATCGGTGATAACGGCCTTGACATCGCCCACGATCGGCACGTCGGCATGGCGGTTCTTACCGATCTCGGCGGGGTCGATGTCGGCGTGGATCACCTTGGCTTCAGGGGCAAACGAGTCGAGCTTGCCGGTCACCCGGTCATCGAAACGGGTGCCAAGCGCGACTAGCAGATCGCTGCGTTGCAATGCGGCCACCGCAGCGACCGTGCCGTGCATGCCGGGCATGCCCATGTTCTGTGGATGGCTGTCCGGGAACGCGCCGCGTGCCATCAGTGTGGTAACGACGGGGATGCCGGTCAGCTCGGCAAGGTCCATCAGCTGATCGGTGGCCTCGCCGCGGATCACGCCGCCGCCAACGTAGAGCACCGGCTTGCGGGCCGCCGCGATGAGCTTGGCCGCCTCGCGGACCTGGCGGTTGTGCGGTTTGGTGTTCGGCTTGTAGCCGGGCAGGTCGATCTGCGGCGGCCAGCTGAACGTGCACTGCCCTTGCAGCACGTCTTTCGGGATGTCCACGAGCACCGGACCCGGCCGGCCGGACGAGGCGATGTGGAACGCCTCGGCGATCACCCGGGGGATGTCGTCACCGTTGCGGACCAGAAAGTTGTGCTTGGTGATCGGCATGGTGATGCCGGAGATATCGGCTTCCTGGAAGGCGTCGGTGCCGATCAGCGCGCGGCCGACCTGACCGGTGATCGCCACCACCGGGATCGAGTCCATGTGGGCATCGGCCAGCGGTGTGACCAGGTTGGTGGCGCCGGGTCCCGACGTCGCCATGCACACCCCAACCCTGCCCGTGGCATGCGCGTATCCGCTGGCGGCGTGGCCCGCACCCTGCTCATGGCGGACCAACACGTGACGCAGCTTCTGCGAGTCGAAAAGCGGGTCGTAGACGGGCAACACGGCACCGCCGGGAATGCCGAAGATGACGTCGACGTCGAGTTCCTCGAGCGATCGGATCACGGCCTGTGCGCCGGTGAGTGGATGCGGCGCAATACGTTTCGACTGCGCGGGGCCGGCCTTGGGTGCTGGTTTCGCGGCGGCAGGCGCGGCGTGTCCCCCATTGGGCGCAGTCGCCGACTGCTCCGCCGGTCGCGTGGTGGGTGCGCTCACGATGTCCTCTTTATCTCTGTCGTCGTCTCTAGGATCTCAAATCGGTGCTGGGGCAAGAAAAAACCCCCGCCAGCTGGGCTGCTGTACGAGGGTCGCGCGTTGATGCTGGTGGCTATGCCCGGCTTGGGGCTAGCGCGGCATCAACGCGCTTCCCAATTACTACGAGCAACCCCGGGGTCTGCATAACAGTCGACGGTAGCCTCCGCACTGGTCAAAGGTCAAATTCCTACCTGTGAGCCAGGCGCTCGAAACACGCGATGAGAAGATGGCGGTGTGAGCTCCACATCAGCCTCGGCGGCTCCCGCCGCGGTCGTCATCCGGATCTCGGCGATGGCGCATTTCGCCGTCGGCTTCCTGGCGCTCGGCTTGCTGGCCCTCGTGCCTGCCGGACCGGCGTGGGTCGCGCTGCTGCTCGTCATTCCGGTGCTCCTTTCGGCGTCGATCGTCCGCTACCGCACCGTGGCCGATCGCGACACGGTCACCGCCCGCACGCTTCTGGGCAGCGAGACAGTCTCCTGGGACGACATCGAGGGTCTGCGCTTCGGCAAGGGGGCATGGGCGTATGCGCGACGGAAGGACGGTTCCGAGTTGAGGCTGCCGGCGGTGACGTTCGCGACGCTGCCGCTGCTGACCGCGGCCAGCGAGGGCCGTGTGCCGAACCCTTACAAGTAGCGCCTCAGGCCAGTGGGTTTGCGCCGTTGAGCAGCACCCATACCGCGATGCCCGCCCCAACACCCACCAAAAGCGCGACGAAGGAGCCAACGAACGGGCGCCGGGCCCAGCCGCGGCCGGCGTCGAATCCGTAGCGGCCGGGGCCGATCAGGATGATCGCGGCGACAGTGCAAACCAGGATGATTTTGTACTCGTGGCCGTCGGTGAGGAACGACGACAGCTTGGCCTGCTGGTGTGCGGCCACGGCTTCGGCCATTACGCCGTTGACCAGGTATGCCAGCGCGCCCGCGGCCGCCAACGGCGTAAACAGGCCGAGAATCAGCAGCACGCCCGCGGCGATCTGCCCGCCCGTCGCCACATAGGTCAGGACGTTGGCGTGCTGGAAGCCCATATCGGTCAGCGACTTCTGGAATCCATCGAAGCCAGGGCCGTCCCACCAGCCGAACGCCTTCTGCAGGCCGTGGCCGACCAGCAGCGCGCCGACGGCGACCCGAAGCAGCAGCAGCCCGAGGTCCTGGGTCCCCCGTCGGCCCGCAGCGCGGACATGCTCGTCGCCGGCATCCGGTTCGATCTCGGTGGGCTCCGCGGAATACGACCCGAGTGAGTGCCTACCGCTGGGCTGGACGTAGGGCAACGGCTCGGGATCGCTGATCAGCCCGAACGGCTCGCCGGTTGACGACTTGGTCGAGTCGTAGCGCGGGATCGCGGTGGTTTCGAAATCACCGGCGTAGCTCGAGGACGGAAGGTCGTCTTCGGGGTCGACCAGGCTCGCAGACGCGGGCCGCTGCCAGGAGCGTGGATCAGGATGACTGGTCACGATTGCCAGGGTAAGTGTTATTCACCCGCGAATCGAGGATTGGCGCGGCGCTTTGGCGGCCCTATTCGCGGGTCGTGTCGGCCGCGCCATCGGGGCGAGCGTGGCGCGCACAGCCACACAATCCGTAACCTGGCCTGCATGAGACAGCGCCGGCCCATGCGGGGTGTGATTGTCCTGCTGTGCGCGGCGTTGCTCGTCGGCTCTGGATGCGCCCGCTTCGACGAGGCCCAGTCGCAGCCATTCACCACCCAACCGGAACTAAAGCCGGGTCCGTCGTCGTCACCCCCGCCCCCGCCGCCGCTGCCACCCAAGCCGTTCCCGAAGGTCTGCCCGGCGCCGGGTGTCATGCAGGGCTGCCTGGAGAGCACCAGCGGGCTGATCATGCTTCCCAACAGCCAGTCGGCGCTGGTGGCCGAGCGCACGACCGGCGCGGTCAAGGAGGTCTCGACCAGTGCCGAGCCCAAGGTCAAGGTGGTGATCCCGGTCGATCCGTCGGGCGACGGCGGTCTGATGGATATCGTGATGTCGCCGACGTACTCGCAGGACCGGCTGATGTACGCCTACGTCAGCACTCCGACCGACAACCGCGTCATCCGCATCGCCGACGGCGACATCCCCAAGCCGATCCTGACCGGCATTCCGAAGGGCACCACGGGAAACACCGGCGCGCTGATCTTCACCAGCCCCACGACGCTGGTGGTACTCACCGGCGACGCGGGCAATCCCGCCCAGTCGGCCGACCCGGGTTCGCTGGCCGGCAAGGTGCTGCGCATCGAGGAGCCCACCACGGTCAATCAAGCGCCGCAGACCACCGCGCTGACGGGCATGGGCGCAGGCGGCGGCATGTGCATCGATCCGTCGGACAGCTCCCTGTACATCACCGACCGCACCCCGACCGCCGACCGGCTACAGCGCATCACCAAGGACTCGAAGACCTCGACGGTATGGACGTGGCCGGATCGCCCCGGTGTGGCGGGCTGCGCCGCGCTCGACGGCTCGGTGCTGGTAAATCTCGTCAACACCAAGCAAACGGTTGCGGTGCGGCTGGCACCGGACACCGGCGCGGTCACCGGCGAGCCCGAGGTGGTCCGTCAGGACCAGCACGGACATGCATGGGCGCTGGAGCTCGCGCCCGACGGCAATGTGTGGGGCGCTACGGTCAACAAGACGTCCGGCGACGCACAGAAGCTCGACGACGTCGTCTTCCCGCTATTCCCGCAGGGCGGCGGATTCCCGCGTAGCAACGCCGACAACACTTAGGACGCAACGAGTTTCAGGCGTGTGCTGCCGGTCGTTCGCGTGCCTCGGCCGGCGTGGTGGTGCGCCGTAGCGCCGGCGGCCCCGCGGTCAGGTGCTGCGCCAGCACCTCGGCGGTCTCCGGCACCAGTGCGCGCGCAATTCCCAGCATCGGGCGTGAGTTGTTCGCCGACAGGGCACGCACCAGCGCCCGGGCCAGCGGTGTCACCGCGGCGTCGACCGCGGCGGGCTGGTCGAAATTGCCCATGTGCCGCATCCATTTCGGCAGCGTCGCGATCGCGGCCGGCGCAAGAAGCCTGCTGCCCGCCCACAGCCGCGCGCCACGGTCGCGCGGCGTCCACAACAGGTAATGCATTGCGCGGTCGGCGTGTTCAGAAGTGCAGAGCCGCCCGCGAACGTCGGCGAAGTACTGCCGCACCTCGTCGCGTGACACGGGAACGTCGGCGGGCTTGCAGGTCTGCAGTTCGGCGGCGATGCGCGACTCCGCCCAAAACCGCGACTCCTCCGCTGCTGAGAGCGGACCCGGCCCGTAGCGCTCATAGCACTTGAGCACCGAATGCCAGCCGGTCACGTGGATCCACAGCTGAGCGTCCGGATTGTTGGCGCTGTAGCGGGTTCCAGTGATCGGCTCGATTCCCTTGGCTCTGGCGTGGATCCGCATCAGCGCGTCGGACACCGAGATAGCGGTGCGGCCGTCGGCCACGGCGACGGCGACGGTGAGGAAGTACGCCAGGGTGCGGTCCAACCGTCCCGTCGGATCGGCGTAGATGCCGGCGCTGTCGGCCACCGCCGCGGCGAGGAACGGGTCGAAGTGCTCGAGCACCACCGCGCGCTGGAATCCGATCAGTGAAGTCGGCGACGCCCATACCTTCCAGCTGGGCGAATCCGGTCCGAAGAACCCGTAGTCGTCGCGCCGTATCGACTCCATCATGGTGTCTACCTCTGCTTTCGCCTGAATACAACGCCACCGTAGCAATTACCTACATCGAATACAACGATGGCGTAATATTGCCAGCGTGACACGGCCCCAGAGGCGCAAGTACGCGCCGCGACTGCCCCGCGAACAGCGGCGTGAGCAGCTCTTGGATGCGGCCATGACCGTGCTCGCCGATTGCCAGCTACACGAGCTGAGCATGGAGGCGGTGGCGGAGGCGGCCGGGGTCGGAAAGCCGGTGCTGTACACGGTATTTCGCACACGCGCCGAGCTCGTGTCCGAGTTGTTGCGGCGCGAACATCAGCGCGGGCTGGAGCAGGTGCTCGCCGGTATGCCCGACGACCTGACCGTGCCGGGCCCGACCGGTGCGTACGCGGCGACGGTCTCGGCGTTCCTGCGCGTGGTCCTGGAGAATCCCGCGCGATGGCGGCTCATCCTGACGGTGCCCGACAGCGCGCCGCGCGAATACCGCGACGACCTGCGGCGGGCGCGGTCCTCGATCCTCGCGCAGGCAGCGCAGTTCGCCAAGGCGGGCATCGCCCTCGAGCCGCGGCTGGAGGGCCTGGATCCGGCGCTTCTCGGGCACACCATGCTGTCGTTCGCCGAAATGCTGGGACGGCTGGCGGTCAACGATCCGGAGACCTATCCGCGCGAGCGTCTCGAGGAGTACGCCCTCGCCGCAATGGGGCTCGGCCGAAGCTAGTGTCGCGAGTCAATAGTTCTGCGGCAGTTATTTTGCCGATGCTGGCCAGGATTGGATCGCGTTGTTGAGTTGGTGGCACGTTCCTTTCCACACCGAGCGTGCGAATCGGCCTTGCGCCCACGAGCTGAACGCGAATCAAGGACTCACGAAGCTAGGTGCAGGCGGCCAGCACCAGTTCGCGCACCCGCGCGGCGTCGGCCTGGCCCTTGGTCGCCTTCATCACCGCGCCGACGATGGCACCGGCCGCCTGGACCTTGCCGCCGCGGATCTTTTCCGCCACATCAGGATTGGCGGCCAGCGCTTCGTCGACGGCGGCCTGGATCAGTGAGTCGTCGCGCACCACGGCCAGCCCTCGGTCGGCCATCACCTGTTCGGGCTCTCCCTCGCCGGCCAGCACCCCCTCGACGACCTGGCGGGCCAGCTTGTTGGACAGCTTGCCGTCGTCGACGAGCTTGACCACCGCGGCCACCTGCGCCGGGCTAATGGGCAGTGCGTCGAGTTCCACGTCCGCTTCATTGGCCTTCTGCACCAAGAAGTTTCCCCACCAGGCGCGGGCCGCGTCGCTCGAAGCGCCCTGATCGACGGTGGCGGCCACCAATTCGACGGCGCCGGCATTGACCAGGTCGCGCATGACCTCGTCGGAGACGCCCCAGTCTTCCTGAATCCGCTTGCGGCGCAGCCACGGCAGCTCGGGCATGGTCTGCCGGAGCCGCTCGACGAGGTCGAGACTTGGCGCGACCGGTTCCAGGTCGGGCTCTGGGAAATAACGGTAGTCCTGTGCGGTCTCCTTGCTACGGCCGGGCGAGGTGTAGCCGTCCTCGTGAAAGTGGCGCGTCTCCTGAAGGACTCGGCCACCGGCGTCTAGAACCGCTGCCTGGCGGCGCATCTCGTAGCGGACAGCCACCTCAACGCTCTTCAGCGAGTTGACGTTCTTGGTCTCGGTGCGGGTGCCGAATTCTTTCTGGCCGGTCGGCTTGAGCGAGGCGTTGGCGTCGCAGCGCATCGAGCCTTGATCCATCCGGACGTCGGAAACTCCCAACGCTCGCAGCAGGTCCCGCAGCGCCGTCACATATGCACGAGCGATCTCCGGTGCGCGCGCACCGGTGCCCTCGATCGGCTTGGTGACAATCTCAATCAGTGGCACACCGGAGCGGTTGTAGTCGATCAACGATGTCGTCGCACCCTCGATTCGGCCGGTCTCGCTGCCGAGGTGCGTGAGCTTGCCGGTGTCCTCCTCCATGTGGGCGCGCTCGATAGCCACCCGCCAGGTGGTGCCGTCGTCGAGTGGAACGTCGAGGTAACCGTTGATCGCGATCGGCTCGTCGTACTGCGAAATCTGGTAGTTCTTCGGCATGTCGGGATAGAAGTAGTTCTTCCTGGCGAACCGGCACCACGGCACGATCTCGCAATTGAGCGCCAGACCGATGCGGATCGCCGACTCCACCGCCACCTCGTTGAGCACTGGCAGTGATCCGGGCAGACCCAGGCACACAGGGCACACCTGGGTGTTGGGCTCTGCGCCGAACTTGTTCGCACAGCCGCAGAACATCTTGGTCGCTGTGGCCAGCTCGACGTGCACCTCGAGGCCCAGCACGGGGTCGTAGCGCGCCACGACGTCGTCGTAGTCAAGCAATTCGGCTTTAGAGGCGGCGACGGTCATGAGGGCGAGTTTAGTGGGGCGGCTCCGACAGCCGGGGGTGCACACCCGGGCTCAGCCCCAGGCTGGCGGCCACCCGCTGCAGCATGTCGAGCAGCGTCGCCCGCTCGTCGGGTGTCAGCGTGGCGGTCACTTCATCCTCCATGCCCTGCGACTGCTCTTCGAGCGCAGGCAACACCTCGCGGGCCTTGTCGGTGAGCGTGACCGCGAACGCGCGGCGGTCGTGCGGGTGTGGCATGCGCTTGACGAGGCCCTGCTCCTCGAGGGTGTCGATCAGGCTGACCATCACGTTGCGGTGCAGCCCCAGCCGGGCCGACAGCTGCCGCTGCGACTGGCCGTCGGCCCCCGCCAGCGCGACCAGCACCGCATTGGTGCGCGGATGCACGTCGAGCGGCGCAAGCCGTCGCTTGAAGTCGTCGGACACGTAGGTGCCCAGCTGCGACAGCAGGAACGGAATCCGCTGGTCAAGCTCCCGGATGCCGTTTCGTTGATCAACCACGACGCGACATTAGCACTCGTCGTGATCGTCATATATAATGATCGTCACTGTTAGTGACTATCGGTAGGAGGACACATGCGCATCGTCATCTTCGGGGCCAACGGTCAGACCGGCCGGCTGGCGACCAGGCGGGCTCTCGACGCCGGCCACACCACTGTGGCAGTGACTCGCAGACCCGACGACTTCCCGTTCACCGATCCCGCGCTGAGCGTCGCGGGCGCCGACGTGCACGACACCGACGCGGTCGCCGACATCGTCGCCGACGCCGACGCGGTGCTCTCCGCGCTGGGCGTGCCGTTCAGGCGGGAGCCGGTCAACACCTACTCGAGGGGCACCGCCAACATCGTCGCCGCGATGCAGTCCTCGGGTGTGACCCGTCTCGTGGTGGTGAGCTCGACGGGCGCGTATCCCGCTCCGGGCCGAACCGGCGCACCGTTCGCACTGCGAGTGTTCGAACCGGTCATCACCAAGACGATCGGCAAGACCGTCTACGACGACATTCGGTTGATGGAGTCCGTGGTGCGGCACAGCGACCTCGACTGGACGATCGTACGGCCATCGGGATTGTTCGACCTGCAGGACATCACGGAATACGTTGCCGGAGAGGTCGATCCGGTCGGAGCATTCACGTCGCGCAGTGACCTGGCCGACTATCTCGTGGCGCTGGCCGCCCGGCGCGGAAACCACGACACGGTGACGATCTCCACCACCGCGGACACCCCGACGATGTGGCAGATGATCCGCCGGGAAGCCTTCAAGAGCGCGTAAGGAGTGCATGCAATGACCACTGCCTACTTGTTCACAACACTGATCGCTATCGCCGCCAACGGGTTCTCAGGGATCGCTGCGCTGCTTCACTTCCAGCCGATCATGGCGGGCATGGCCAACGCCGGAGTCCCGCTATCGTGGCTGAGGTTCCCGATCGGGACGCTGAAAACCCTTGGTGCGCTGGGGCTGGCGGCGGGTCTGGCGTTTCGGCCGCTTGGCGTTTCGGCTGCGATCGGGCTCGTACTGTTCTTCGTCTGCGCGATTTACACACACATCCGCGCCGGTGATTACAGCGCGCAGTTCGGCCTCGCGATCGGGTTTCTCAGCCTCAACGTTGCGGCCCTTGCCCTTTCGTTGCCGAGCGGTTAGCCGAAGAATTCGGCAGCGTCGTCGTAGCGGCTCTGCGGTACCAGCTTCAACTGGCGTGTCGCATCGGCCAGTGACACTCGCCCAATGTCCTGGCCGCGCAGCGACACCATCATTCCGTACTCGCCGGCGTGGGCTGCATCAGCGGCGTTGACGCCGAACCGGGTGGCCAGTACTCGGTCGTACGCCGTCGGCGTGCCGCCGCGCTGGACGTGACCGAGCACCGTGACGCGAACATCTTTCTTGATCCGCTTCTCCACCTCGATGGCCAGCTGCGCGGCCACGCCGGTGAACTTCTCGTGTCCGAACTCGTCCATGCCGCCTTGACGCAACGACATCGACCCCTCGCTGGGTTTCGCGCCTTCGGCCACCACACAGATGAAGTGCGAATCACCGCGCACGAAACGTTGTTTCACCAGCCGGCACACCTCTTCGACGTCGAACGGTTGCTCGGGAATCAGCGTCATGTGCGCGCCCGACGCCAAACCCGCGTTCAACGCGATCCAGCCGGCGTGGCGGCCCATCACCTCGACCAGCATCACGCGCTGGTGCGACTCGGCGGTGCTGTGCAGCCGGTCGATCGCCTCGGTCGCCACCTGCAGCGCGGTGTCGTGGCCGAATGTCACGTCGGTGCAGTCGATGTCGTTGTCGATGGTTTTCGGCACGCCGATGACCGGGACGTTCTCCTCGGACAGCCAGTGCGCCGCCGTCAGCGTGCCCTCGCCGCCGATCGGGATCAGCACGTCGATGCCGTTGTCGTCGAGGGTCTGCTTGATCTGGAGCAGGCCGGCGCGCAACTTGTCCGGGTTGACGCGGGCGGTGCCGAGCATCGTCCCGCCCTTGGCCAGCAGGCGGTCGTTTCGGTCGTCGTTCTTCAGCTGGACCCGACGGTCTTCGAGCAGGCCGCGCCACCCGTCAAGGAATCCGACCACCGTGGATCCGTACCGCACGTCGCAGGTGCGCACGACAGCCCGGATTACCGCGTTCAGGCCAGGACAGTCGCCGCCTCCGGTGAGAACTCCGATGCGCATGTCCTCATCCTCCCTTGTCAGACTGCGGTCGGCAGCGGACCGCGAGCGGCCTCGTAGGCAGCGCCGACCCGGTAAAGCCGATCGTCGGCCAGCGCGGGCGCCATGATCTGCAGGCCCACCGGCAGGTTGTCGTCCGGCGAGAGGCCCGACGGCACAGACATCCCGCAGTGGCCGGCCAGGTTCAGCGGCAGCGTGCACAGGTCGAACAGGTACATCGCCAACGGGTCGTCGACCTTCTCCCCCAGCGCGAACGCGGTGGTCGGGGTGGCCGGCGAGATCAGCACGTCGACGTCCTGGTAGGCCTTGTCGAGATCGCCCGCGATCAGCGTGCGGACCTTCTGCGCCTGGTTGTAATAGGCGTCGTAGTAGCCCGCCGATAGCGCATAGGTGCCAATCATGA
>JAOPVX010000378.1 GCA_025965975.1 Mycobacterium sp.
TAGTTATAGGCTTAGTGCTATCGAAGTCAAAACGCACTCCCTGCCGCAGGCGGGTTCGACAGTGACGCATGCCGGAAGGAGCGCCATGAGCAGCACGCCCGATATCGCGATCATCGGTGTCGGACTACACCCGTTCGGACGATACGAGGACCGATCCGCGCTGGAAATGGGCGCCGTCGCAATCAGCAGGGCGCTGCGCGACGCCGGTGTGGACTTCTCCGACGTGGGCAGCCTCTACGCAGGCAGCCTCGAGGTGTCCAACCCGGAAGCGATCACCGGCCTTGTCGGAATGACGGGACTGCCCGCGCGTGCCACGTTGAGTGGCTGTGCAACGGGCAACTCACTGCTGACACTCGCGGCCCGCGACGTGGCACTCGGCGAGGCCGACATCGCGGTCGGGGTCGGGCTTGACAAGCATCCGCGCGGCGCGTTCGGTGCCGACCCGTCGGTGTCGGGCCTGCCGCAGTGGTACGGCGACCAGGGGATGTTCCTGACCACGCACTATTTCGGCACGAAGATCATGCGGTACATGCATGACCACGGCATCACCGAGCAGACATTGGCCCGCGTCGCGGCCAAGAACTTCGACAACGGCGCCAAGAATCCCAACGCCTGGCGGCGCAAGCCGATGAGCGTGGAGGCGATCCTGGCGTCGCCGGTCGTCAACGCCCCGTTGCGGCAGTACATGTACTGCAATCCCAACGAAGGCGCCGCCGCGGTGGTGGTCTGCCGGGCGGACGCGGCCAAGAAGTTCACCGACACCCCGATCTATCTACGCTCGAGCGCGCTGCGCAGTCGCCGCGAGGGTGCCTATGAACTGCTGCGCACCTCGATCGAGCTACCCATCGTTCCCGGCACCACCGCCGAGGCCGCCAAGGCCGCCTACGAGATCGCCGGCATCGGCCCCGAAGACATCGACGTCGCGCAGTTGCAGGACACCGACTCCGGCTCCGAGGTCATTCACATGGCCGAGACGATGTTGTGCAAGGACGGCGAACAGGAGGCCCTGCTCGCCGACGGCGTCACCCAGATCGGCGGCAGGCTCCCGATCAACACCGACGGCGGCCTGCTGGCCAACGGCGAGCCGGTCGGCGCGTCCGGACTGCGGCAAGTGTTCGAGTTGGTGCACCAGTTGCGCGGCACCGCGGGTGATCGGCAGGTGCCCAACGAGCCGCGGGTGGCTCTGGCCCAGCTCTATGGGGCGCCGGGAACCGCGGCGGTCGCGATTTTGAGCAGGTAACGGAAGGGGACATTCCGAAATGACACAAGCCGATTCGCGGTCACGCGCGGAAGTGGACCTCGACCACCACTCCCCTGAGTTCCGAGAGGATCCGTACGGCAGATTCAAACAGATGCGCGAATCCGGCTGTCCGGTAGCGCATTCCGATCACTACGACGGCTTCTGGACGCTGGTGGACTACGCCTCGGTCTTCGAGGCGGCCCGCGACGACGACTTGTTCAACTCCTATCCATCGGTGGGCGTGCCTGCCAGCGGCATGCCGTTCCCGATTCTTCCGATCGAGTCCGATCCGCCGCACACCGGGGAGCTTCGCGAGGCAACGCTGCGGCAGTTCTCCCCCGGGTCGGCCGAGAAGGCCCGAGAAATGGCCGTCGAAATGACCAATGCGGCCATCGACGAATTCATCGAACGCGGCGAGTGCGACCTCGTCGCCGAGTTGACGACGCCGTTGCCTGCCCGACTCATCCTTCGGCTGCTCGAGTGGGACGAGTCGCGCGCCATGGACTGGGTGCACTGGGTGCACACCACGGTGCACGAGCGAGCCCATGACCCCGACCGGGCCGCCGTGGCCGGCATGGAATTGTTCGGCGAGATCAACAAGCAGATGGAACAGCGCCGGGCTGACGGCCTTGGCGACGATCTGTTCAGCGACATCCTGCGCGGCACGCTGGACGGCAAGGCGCTCGACGACATCCAGATCACCATGTACGGATTCCTGATGATGCTCGGCGGGATGGACACCACCAGCGGATTCACCGGCAACGTGCTGCTGCGGCTCTGCCAGGACCCCGAACTGCGCGGTCAGCTGATCGCCGATCCGAGCCTGATCAAGCGCGGCACCGATGAACTGCTGCGACTGTTCACTCCGACCCTCGGGCTGGCCCGAACGGTCTCCCGGGATGCCGAGTTCCACGGTCAGCCGCTGTGCCAGGGCGACCGGGCGATCCTGATGTGGGCGGCGGCCAACCGCGACCCTGCCGTGTTCTCCGATCCCGATACGCTGGACCTGTCCCGCGAGAACGCCAGGAAGCAGATGGCTTTCGGCGTGGGCATCCACCGCTGCCTGGGTTCGCATTACGCCAAGATGATGTTCCAGGTCATGCTCACCCAGATCTTGGAGCGGCTGCCCGACTTCGAACTCGCAGGCGACTACGAACGTTTCGAGGATGCAGGCGAGGTGCACGCCGTGCGCAAGCTGCCGGTCAGGTTCACCCCCGGTCCGCGGAGGGGCTGAGCGGTGGCGTCGGTTGTCGTCGGGGATGTCGAAATCGAGTACACCGACACGGGTTCCGGACCGGTGGTGGTATTCGTCCACGGCGTCTATGTCACCGGGCGGTTGTGGCAGGACGTGGTGGACCGACTGTCCGACAGCCATCGCTGCATCGCACCGACCTTGCCATTCGGCGCTCAGGCCGAACCGGTCGGTGCGAACGTCGATCTCACCGTTGCGGCGTCGGGCAGGCTGATCGTCGGCCTCCTCGAGGCGCTCGATCTGTCCGACGTCACGCTGGTGGCCAACGACACCGGCGGCGGGATCGTGCTCGCAGCGCTGGGAGACACGATCCTGAACTGGGACCGGGTGTCGAAGTTGGTGTTCACCAATTGCGATAGCTTCGAACACTTCCCGCCGAGTAACTTCGCGCCGATCGTGCGGTTGTGTGCGCTGAATCAGACCCTTGGCTCGATCGTCCTCAAGGGGTTGACGACTGGGCCGGGCCTGAAGGTGTTCACTTCTGCCGTGACCCGAAACGGGATCGACGCCGCGCGACGGCCCGCCATTTTCGGCGGCTTCCTCACCTCGGCGGCGGTGCGCCGCGAGGCCGCCAAGTTCACCGCCGACCTGAAGCCCAGCCACACCATGGCCGCGGTGACCGCGATGAAACAGTGGGACCGGCCCGTGCTGATGGCATGGGGAACAAGCGACAAGGTGTTTCCGCTGTCGCATGCCCAACGGCTCGCCGCGACATTCCCCAACGCTTGTGTGCGCCCCATCGAGGACAGCTCGACCTACGTCATGCTGGACCGCCCCGATGAGACCGCCGAGGCGATCCGGGGCTTTGTCAACGGGTGACTACTCTTCGCTCGAAAAGTTGGAGTAGCCAACCCAGAATTGGTTAAATGTTTAGAGCTTATGGTCCGACGGAGGAGGTCGCGCAGTGACGGCTGAAACCGTCGCCGGGCTGCTTGACGAGTCCGCCGCGAACCGACCGGATCGGCCGCTGTTGCGCGACTGTGCCGGCGCGACGCTGACCGTCGCCGACGTCGCCGCGCTGACGGCCACCGGTACCCGGTGGCTGTGGGACGCCGGCATCCGACCGGGGATGACCGTCGCGTGGCAGCTGCCCTCGCACAGCTCGGCGGCACTGCTGATGCTGGCGCTGGCCCGCAGCGCCGTCACCCAGGCGCCGGTGCTGCACATCTACCGTCAGCGTGAGGTCTGCGCGGCGCTTGAAGTCGCCAAGGCCGACACCCTGGTCGTCGACGCGTCGACGGCCGCCAACGCTCCACCTGGGCCCACGCGCGAGCAGGGGAGGGTACGCGTCGTCACGCTGCCGAACGATCTCGTCGAGCAGCTGCGCACCTTGCCCACCGGGCCACATCCCGAACTGGACCGACCCCACTCGGCCGACGACGTCCGGTGGATCTACTTCACCTCCGGCACCACCGGCCGCCCGAAGGGCGTGCGGCACTCGGATGCGACCCTTCTGGCCGCAGGCCGCGGATACGCCAAGTACCTGGGCCTGGGTGAGCACGCCGACGAGGTCGGCACGATCGCCTTTCCCATCGCGCACATCGGCGGGATGGTCTATCTGGCCAGTGCCCTTGCCGCGGATATCCCGGTGCTGATGGTGCCCAAGGTCGACGCCGACGATCTCCCACGACTACTGGCCGCGGGTCGCGTGACGGTCACCGGTGCGAGCACCGCGTTCTATCAGATTTTGCTCTCGGCACAGATTGCGAGCGGAAGCCCGAAGCCGATCGTTCCTTCGCTTCGCATGTTGATCGGCGGCGGCGCAGCGTGCCCGCCCGAGCTGCACACCCAGGTGCGGGAGCAGATGGGCATCCCGGTCGTGCACGCCTACGGCATGACGGAGGCGGCGATGGTGTGTGTCAGCCCGGCCACCGACACCGAAGAGCAACAAAGCAACAGCTGCGGCCGCCCGATCCCGGGGTCCGAGGTCCGGATCAGCACGAGCGGGGAAATCGAGTTGCGAGGGGCCAACCTGAGCCCGGGCTATGTGGACGACGCGCAGTGGCGGCAGGCGCTGACGTCAGACGGCTGGTTCCGCTCCGGTGACCGAGGTTATCTGCGGCCCGACGGCCGCATCGTGGTCACCGGCCGCACCAAGGACCTGATCATCCGCAAGGGCGAGAACGTCGCGCCCGACGAGATCGAGAACGAGCTGCTTGCGCATCCGCTCGTCGACGAGGTCGCGGTGCTGGGGCGACCCGACGAGCTGCGCGGCGAGATGGTGTGCGCGGTGGTGCGACGGTCCCCGCGTCACCGCGATGTCACCCTCGACGAGCTGTGCGCATTCCTCGACGAGCGCGGCCTGATGAAACAGAAATGGCCGGAGCGATTGCTCTTTGTCGACGAGTTCCCGCTGACCGGCCTTGGCAAAGTCGCGAAAGCCGAATTGGCGCAGCTTGTTTCAGGAGGAACCCAATGACGGTGTTGTCCGCCGACGAGCGCGACGAGCTGGCGCACTCCGTGCGCGCGGCGTGCGAGAAGTTCGCGTCCGAAGAGCGCGTGCGCGCCGTTGCCTACGACCACCCCGAGGCCCCGCAGCGTGGCTTCGACAGCGAGCTGTGGAAGGTGCTCTGCAATCAGGTCGGGGTGGCCGCAATCGCCCTGCCGGAGCACCTCGGCGGAGCGGGCTACGGCGCATCCGCGTTGGGCGTGGTCGCCCACGAACTGGGCCGCGTCCTTGCGCCGGTGCCGTTCGTTGCGTCGACAGTGCTCGCCACCGGCCTCCTGCTCGACCTGCAGGGGCAGGACCCCGATGCGGAGAAGCGATTGTCCGGGCTGCTCGAAGGCCGACGCACCGCCGCGGCGGCGATCACCGGTGACGGCGGGCTTTGGCGTAGAACCGCGGTGACGCTTACCGCCGCCCGTGGCCCCGACTCCTGGACCGTCGACGGTGTGGTCCGCCACGTCCTCAACGGCGCGGCCGCGGATGACCTGGTCGTAGTCGCGACGACTGCGGGCGAACCGGCGGTGTTCCTGTTGGATCCCAACGCGGATGGCATCGTCGTCGAAACGGAGCGCGTCCTTGACGGCACCCGGCCGATGGCAACCGTCACCTTCACCGGCGCGCATGCGATACGGCTGTCGGGCAACGGGCCCGTCGACGACATCATCGAGCGCAACGTCGACCTGGCGTTGGCGGTGCTGTCGGCCGAGCAGGTTGGCGCGTGCGAACGGCTGCTGGAGATCGCCACCGAATACGCCCGCACCCGTGAGCAATTCGACCGCCCGATCGGCAGCTTCCAGGCCATCAAGCACAGGTGCGCCGACATGCTGGTCGGCCTCGAGTGGGCGCGGTCGGCGTCGGCGGCGGCATTGGAGTCGGTCGACGGCGACGCCGCCGAGATGGCAGGCGAATCGGACTGGCGCGCCAGCATGGCCAAGGCGGTGTGCTCGGAGGCGTTGCGCGACGCAGCGCACGCCAATGTGCAGATCCACGGCGGCATCGGATTCACGTGGGAAGACTCCGCGCATCTCTATCTTCGGCGTGCCCGCACCGACGAGGTGTTGTTCGGCGGGCCCGGACAGCACTGGGACCGGCTCGCCGCGAGGAAAAAGCTGCTGTGACGTCTCGTCTCGGGTCGCTTGCTGGTTGATGGCCCGCTGACTAGAATCACACCTAAATAACTAAATGTTTTGATGTTTTATTCGATGACTACCGCATCCACACGAGGAGCACCTGTGCCGTTGCAGCCCTGGATGGAACTGATTTCCGTCGATGATCACCTGATTGAACACCCCAAGGTGTGGAGCGACCGGCTCCCCAAGAAATACCTGGAGGCCGGGCCCAAGATCATCGAGTGGGAGCGGCCCGACACCGGTCAGATGTGCCAGGTGTGGGACTACGAGGGGCGCATCTACCCCTACATCGGCCTGAACGCGGTGGCGGGAAAGAAACCCGAGGAGTACGGCATCGAGCCGGTCCGCTACGACGACATGATCCCCGGCTGCTACGACCCGAAAGCCCGGGTTGCGGACATGGACATCGACGGCGTGCAGGCGATGACGTGTTTCCCGTCGTTCCCACGGTTCGCCGGCGCGGTGTTCTTCGAGGGTGAGGACAAGGAACTGGCGCGGCTGTGCTCGGCGGCCTGGAATGACTTCCACCTCGACGAGTGGGCCGCGACAGCGCCGGACCGGTTCGTTCCTGTGGCAATGCTGCCGTTCTGGGATATCGATGCCAGCGTCAAGGAAATCCACCGCGTCGCCGCCAAGGGCGCCAAGTGCGTGACGTTCCCGGATCTGCCCGACAAACTCGGCCTGCCGTCCGTTCATTCCGATCACTGGGACCCGCTGCTGTCGGCGATGGAGGACACCGGCCTGGTGCTGGCGCAGCACTTCGGCTCGGGCGGTTTCCCGCCGCCGATCGCCCCTGACGCGCCGTTCGCGGTGTTCATCACGCTGATGGGCACCATGTCGATGACGTCGATGACCGACTGGCTGTTCTCCAACACCCTCTACCGGCATCCGAAGCTCAAGATCGGGCTATCCGAGGGCGGCATCGGCTGGATTCCCTACATCCTGGAACGGTGCGACAGCGTGTGGCGCAAGCATCGCTTC
>JAOPVX010000398.1 GCA_025965975.1 Mycobacterium sp.
TCGTGGAGACGTACGCGGACTCTGCGGCGGTGGTGGCCCATCACGTCAGCGATGGGTTCGAGTTCAAGAACTGGGCGGGGCGGTTCGTCGACTGTGCCGACGTAACCCGCGTCACCGCCTACGGCGACCCCAACGCGGCAGCCCGCGAGATCCTCGACCGCCTCGGCGCTACCTACCACTCCGCATGGGGCGGCTTCGCGCGCTTCTAAAGCGTGTCGAACAACTCTGTTGAGTGTCCGGCACCGCCCTTCTCGGGCGTCGTCGGTTCAGGCCGCGGGTGCGGTGTGAACGTCGGTTCCCGCGTCATCCAGGCTGGTTTCACCGGCACACGAAGGGTACTGGTCAGCGCCGTCCTGTCGGCGGGCATTGGTGGCCCGGCCTCCTGCTTGGGGGTCCGGGGATCGTGAAGCGTCGTGATGGGCATGGCCCCAGCGGGCCAGATTGACCGCCGCGTTCGTATCTCTATCGGCGGAATGTCCGCAACCACAGGCGAACACCCGATCAGCCAGCGTCATGTCGCTGCGGACCGACCCGCACAACGGGCAGAGCCGGCTGGACGGGTACCAGCGATCCGCTACGACGAGCTGGCCGCCTCGCCAGGCCTGCTTGTAGCGCAAAAGCCGGGCGAACTCGGCCCAGCCCGCATCCGAAATGGCGCGGGCCAGGCTGTGGTTGGCCAGCATCCCCGACACGTTTAGGTCTTCGATGACGAGCCGGTCGTGAGTCTTGACCAGCTCGTTGGACACTTGGTGTAGGAAATACCGGCGCACGTTGGCGACGTGTTGGTGATGCCGCCCAAGTTTGCGGGCGGCATCGTGGCGGTTGACTGATCCTTTCCTTTTGCGGGACAACGATTTTGCGAGGCGTTGTTGGCGCTTCATTCCGGCGTGCAGCGCCTTGGGTGCGTCGTTGATGCGGGCGACCTCGGTGCCGGTGCTGGTGGCGGCGACTGCAAATGCCGACAGGCCCCGGTCGACACCGATCCAGTCGCCGCCAGTGTCGTCGTCACTGCGCAGCCGATGCTGGCGGCCGGGGTGCAGGTCGGCGGCCTCAATATTCAGCGACACCCACCAGTGCCCGCCGTGGTGGGTGATGGTGGCGAACAGGATCTTGGCCCGGTTGTTGGCGAGCATGCGCCGCAGCCGGCGGGTGTCGTCGTGGATCGCGATCGGGCCGATGCCGGGCAGGGTGACCGAGCGGGGTCGGTTGTTGTCGCCGACCCGGATCGCTGACGGGCGACCCTTGGGGTGTTTGTTGCGCAGCCGAAACGACGGCACCGCACTGGTTTTCTTCTTGAACCGTGGGAATCCAACTCGTTTACCTGTGCGCTTACCCGAGCGTGAATCCGACCAGGACTTGAGTCCTTTGCCCAGATCGACGACGGCTTCTTCAAACACCTGTTGGCACACCTCAGTACGCCACGCCAAGCCGGTCACCACGATCTCGGTCACGCCATCGGCATCGACGGCGAACACGCGGCCGGCGTCCTCGGTTTTCTTCCAGGCGTTGAACGCGTTGATCAGATCGAACCCCGTCCACGGCACCGGCACGTCCGGGCTGGTCTTGCGCTCGGTGAGCGCCGTCTTGACCATGCCCAAGCACTCATTGAAAGCGAACCGGGATGCGCCCGCGTGCCGGGCCAGCACATCGTGCTGCTCGACCGTCGGGTCGAGGCAGAACCGGAACGTCGTGTGGCGGGTCATCTCGCCGGTGAGCATCCCACGACCTACTGACAAACCCCAGGCCAGCGGTGACGTGTCCGAGCAGGTGATCACCATCGGTAGTCATGTGACCCCGATTCACCGCCGCGGCCACGCTACGACTCCGATCTATCCGACACCGCCTGGGCCAGAATCGCGCGCGTCATCGTGCCGAAACATCCACGCGGCGGCCGGCCCTGCCCACCACAACGGTGGCGCAAGTATCTCAATGCCATCCTGTATGTGCTGCGCACCGGATGCGCGTGGCGGCATCTGCCGCACGACGTCACCGTCAGATGGTCCGCAGCCCACAAGCACTTTCTGCGCTGGTGCCGCGCCGGAATCTGGACCCGTATCCTGACCGCGGTGCGCCGCGAGGTCCGCACCCGAGCGGGCCGACGTCGGACACCATCCGCAGCAGTCGTCGACTCGTCGTCGGTCAAGGCATCCCCGGTGACCGGGCCGCGCGGGTTCGACGGCGCCAAGAAGGTCGATGGAGTCAAACGCCACGTCCTCGCGGATTCCAGCGGCATCCTGGTCGCCGCTGTCGTCACCCCGGCCAATGTGCAGGACCGAGCCGCGTTTCAGATACTGCTGCGCAGAGCCAAACGCGTCGCCCCCACCATCAACCACGTTTGGGTGGACAACGGCTACACCGACTCAATCGTCGCCCAAGCCGCCATCAAGGCCGCAGTCAGCGTCGACGTCGTGTCCCGGCCGAAACCCGGCCACGGGTTCATCGTGCAGCCACGCCGGTGGGTGGTCGAACGCACCAACCGCTGGATCAACCACTGCCGCCGACTGGACCGCCATTACGAAGTCACCCTCGCCGCCCACGAAGGCTTCCTCATCCTCAGCCAAATCGCTACTACTCCTCAGACTCGACCGCAGCCAGTAGTTCGACACGCTTTAGCTTCGGCCAAGCCGGCAGTGCATGGATCGCGAGTGGCCCGTTGAAGCTAGCAGGCGATGACGCCTGTGTGGATCAGCCGGCACATTTTTGTCGCAGTTGGGCGGGAGAACTGTCGAGTGTTTCCAAGACGGGCCCGACGCCCTCCCACGTATGTGCGCATCGCCGCCACTGGATCGTAGAATCGGGCCGCCGTACGAAAGTCATTGGGTTCTTGTTGATTTCACAGCCGTTGTGGAGGGTGATCACGTCATGAGCTCCTTGAGTTTCGCAATGTGGTCGAGTCGATCGGCGTGGGTGCCCGCGACTGGGTTCGCCGCGCTACCTACTTCCCGATCGCACTCGGCCGGCCACGTAAGCCTGGACATCGCTTGCGACAGGTCAGTCTGGTGTACAGCGGTGCGTCGACCAGCGTTCGGAGCGTCGCCTGTTGATCGTCACGTCCCTTCTCGGGCGTCCGGTTCGAAGGAGCGTCCCTCGAGGGCGGCGAGGACCCGCAGTGGGTCC
>JAOPVX010000409.1 GCA_025965975.1 Mycobacterium sp.
CGAACACGCGGGGTCAGCACCTCGCCTACCGGTTTCTGGACTTCTCGACCGAGCGTGACGGCGTCTACCAGGACCTGACCTGGTCACAGTTCAGCACCCGCAACCGCGCCGTCGGCGCCCGTCTGCAGCAGGTCACCGAACCCGGTGACCGCGTGGCCATCCTTGCGCCGCAGAACCTCGACTACATGGTGGCCTTCTACGGCGCCCTGTACTCCGGTCGGATCGCGGTGCCGCTGTTCGATCCCGCCGAGCCTGGCCACGTCGGCCGCCTGCACTCGGTGCTCGACGACTGCTCGCCGTCGGCGATCCTGACCACCACGGACTCCGCCGAAGGTGTCCGCAAGTTCTTCCGGAACCGCCCCGCCAGGGAACGTCCGCGCGTGATCGCGGTCGACGCCATTCCCAACGAGGTCGGCTCCACCTGGGAGACCGTTCCGGTCACCTCCGAGACCATCGCCTACCTGCAGTACACCTCCGGCTCCACCCGTGCCCCGGCCGGCGTGCAGATCACGCACCTCGGCGTGGCCACCAACTTGGTCCAGCTGATCACCGCACTGCAGGTCGAGGAGGGCCAGCGCGGCGTCACCTGGCTGCCGCTGTTCCACGACATGGGCCTGATCACCGCAATGGTGCCGTCCGTCGTCGGGCGGTACATCACGATCATGACGCCGACCGCATTCGTGCGCCGGCCCATCCGATGGATGCGTGAGCTGGCGGTTCACGGCGACGACCGCGGACCGAGCTTCTCGGCCGCACCGAACTTCGCGTTCGAGCACGCCGCGCTGCGTGGCCTGCCGAAGGAGGGCGAGCCGGAGCTCGATCTCTCCAACGTGCTGGCCCTGCTCAACGGCAGCGAGCCGATCTCGACCGCGTCGATGCGCAAGTTCAACGAGGCCTTCGCCCCGTACGGGTTGCCGACTTCGGCGATCAAGCCGTCCTACGGCATGGCCGAGGCGACGCTGTTCGTCTCGACGACCGATATGAAGGAAGAGGCGTTGACGATCCACGTGGATCGCGAGGAACTCAACGCCGGCCGCTTCGTCAAGGTCGACGCCGATTCGCCGACGGCCGTCCCGCAGGTGGCGTGCGGCGTCATCTCCATAGACCAGTGGGCCACCATCGTGGACACCGAAACCGCCACCGAACTGCCCGACGGTCAGGTCGGTGAGATCTGGCTGCACGGCGGCAACATCGGATCCGGCTACTGGGGTCGCGACCAGGAGACGCACGACACCTTCCGCAATATCCTCAAGTCGCGGGCCAACCCCTCACACGCCGAGGGCGTGCCCGACGACGGCGTGTGGATGCGCACCGGCGACTACGGCACCTTCTTCGAAGGCGAGCTCTACGTGACCGGCCGCGTCAAGGACCTTGTCATCGTCGACGGCCGCAACCACTACCCGCAGGACCTGGAGTACTCGGCCCAGGAAGCCAGCCGTGCGGTGCGCGCCGGCTACGTCGCCGCGTTCTCGGTGCCCGCCAACGAGCTGCCCGCCGCCGTGTTCGACAACCCGCACTCGGGGCTGAAGTTCGACAGGGAGGACACCTCCGAGCAGCTGGTGATCGTCGGTGAACGCGCCCCCGGTGCACACAAGACGGACATCCAGCCGGTCGCCGACGACATCCGGGCCGCCATCGCAGTGCGCCACGGCGTGACGGCGCGCGACGTGCTCCTGGTGCCGGCCGGCTCGATCCCGCGAACCTCCAGCGGCAAGATCGGGCACCGCGCCTGCCGCGCCGCCTACATCGACGGCAGCCTGCGCGGCGGGTACGTCCAGGACGCGTACCCCGACCAGGCGGAATGACGATCCGACACGACGCGCTGAAGGGGAGCCGGAGTCCGGCTCACGAGGTGAACGCTGAACATGTCTGACACAGAAGTGGATTCGCAACCGAACGAGGAGCAGAAGCCGGGCTTCATGCTGGCGCCCGAGCAGCAACGGCGGGCAGAAGCGCAGCGACCGGGGGATCAGCTCAGCACATCCGGCGCCGCACGCACCGATATGACGGTCGTGGAGATGCGGACCTGGCTGCGCACCTGGGTGGGCAGCGCGACCGGCCAGTCACCCGACTCCATCGACGAATCCACTCCGATGGTCGAGCTGGGCCTGTCGTCACGCGACGCCGTGGCGATGGCCGCCGACATCGAGGACCTCACCGGCGTCACCCTGTCGGCCACCGTGGCG
Organism: Mycobacterium sp.; assembly: GCA_025965975.1. Lineage (GTDB taxonomy): Bacteria > Actinomycetota > Actinomycetes > Mycobacteriales > Mycobacteriaceae > Mycobacterium. Next base: position 2,187 of record JAOPVX010000409.1, read on the forward strand.
TTCCAGCACCCGACCATCGAGTCGCTGGCCACCCGCATCGTCGAGGGTGAGCCCGAGATCATCGACGACAGCGACGACGCCGACTGGTCGCGACGCACCGGCAGCTACGCGCCGACCGACATCGCGATCGTCGGCCTGGCCACCCGGTTCCCGGGGGACATGAACACCCCCGACGAGATGTGGCAGGCGCTGCTCGAGGGCCGCGACGCCATCACCGACCTGCCCGAGGGCCGCTGGTCGGAGTTCATGGATGAGCCGCGGCTGGCCGAGCGCATCGCCCAGGCCCGAACGCGGGGCGGCTACCTGAAAGACATCAAGGGCTTCGACGCCGAGTTCTTCGCGCTGTCGAAGATGGAAGCCGACAACATCGATCCGCAGCAGCGGATGGCACTGGAGCTGACCTGGGAGGCGCTGGAGAGCGCCCGCATCCCGGCGTCCAGCCTGCGTGGCGGCAGCGTCGGCGTGTTCATCGGCAGCTCGACGAACGACTACAGCTACCTGGCGATGATGGATCCGACGACGGCGCACCCCTATGCCATCACCGGGACGGCCAGCTCGATCATCGCCAACCGGGTGTCCTACTTCTACGACTTCCGCGGCCCGTCGGTCGCCGTGGACACCGCATGCTCGTCGTCGCTGGTGGCCACCCATCAGGGTGTGCAGGCGCTGCGCAGCGGTGACGCCGACGTGGCGATCGTCGGGGGCGTCAACGCGCTCGTCACTCCCGCGGTCACACTCGGCTTCGACGAGGTCGGCGGCGTGCTGGCCTCCGACGGCCGGATCAAGTCCTTCTCGTCGGATGCCGACGGTTACGCCCGCTCGGAGGGCGGCGGCATGCTGGTGCTCAAGCGCGTCGAGGACGCCCGGCGCGACGGCGACCAGATCCTGGCGGTGATCGCCGGCAGCGCCGTCAACCACGACGGCCGCTCCAACGGCCTGCTGGCCCCGAACCCCGATGCGCAGGCCGACGTGCTGCGCCGTGCCTACAAGGACGCCGGGATCGACCCGCGCACCGTGGACTACATCGAGGCGCACGGCACCGGCACCATCCTCGGCGACCCGATCGAGGCAGATGCGCTGGGCCGTGTCGTCGGCAGGGGCCGTCCCGCCGACAAACCGGCGCTACTGGGTGCGGTGAAATCCAATGTGGGACACCTGGAGTCGGCCGCCGGTGCGGCCAGCCTGGCCAAGATGGCATTGGCGCTGAAGCACGACAAGCTGCCGCCGTCGATCAACTACACCGGGCCCAACCCCTACATCGACTTCGAGGCGGCGCGGCTGAAAGTGGCGGATACCGTCACCGACTGGCCCCGCTACAGCGGTCACGCGATCGCGGGAGTCTCCGGCTTCGGCTTCGGCGGTGCCAACGCGCACCTGGTGCTGCGTGAGGTGCTGCCGTCGGATCTTGTTGAGCCTGAACCGGAACCAGAAAAGGAAGAGGACAAGCAGGCCGATCCCTCAGCGGCCGACGCCGTCTATGTCGGCGGCGTGCGGATGGACGAGTACGGCGAGTTCATCGACTACGACCAAGACGAGCCCGAACACGCGGTCGCCTCTGACGAAGAGCCTGAACTGCCGGGCCTGACCGACGAGGCCGAGCGGCTGCTCGTCCTCGCGCGCGAGGAGCTCGAGTCAGAACAGCTGCCCACTCCTGTGGTCCCGCTGGCTGTTTCGGGCTTTCTGACGTCACGCAAGAAGGCCACCGCGGCCGAGCTTGCCGACTGGATCGACAGCGAACAGGGCCGCGCTTCGTCGCTGGAGTCGATTGGCCGTTCACTGTCGCGGCGCAACCACGGCCGCTCCCGCGCGGTGGTGCTGGCCCACGACCACGACGAGGCCGTCAAGGGCCTGCGGGCGCTGGCCGACGGCAAGCAGAACCCGAACGTGTTCACCGCCGACGGGCCCGTCACCAACGGACCGGTGTGGGTGCTGGCCGGTTTCGGCGCTCAGCACCGCAAGATGGCCAAGAGCCTGTACCTGCGCAACGAGACGTTCGCCGAGTGGATCAACACGGTCGACTCGCTGGTTCAGGACGAGCTGGGTTACTCGGTACTCGAGCTGATCCTTGACGACTCGGTTGACTACGGCATCGAGACCACGCAGACGGTGATCTTCGCGATCCAGATCGCGCTCGGTGAGTTACTCAAGGCGCATGGCGCCAAACCCGGTGCGGTGGTGGGTCAGTCACTCGGCGAGGCCGCTGCGGCGTACTTTGCGGGTGGCCTGTCGCTGGCCGACGCCACTCGCACTATCTGCTCGCGCGCCCACTTGATGGGCGAGGGCGAGGCCATGCTGTTCGGCGAGTACATCCGGCTGATGGCGCTGGTCGAGTACTCCGCCGACGAGATCGAGACCGTGTTCTCCGACTTCAAAGACCTCGAGGTGTGCGTATACGCCGCGCCGACCCAGACGGTCATCGGCGGCCCGCCGGAGCAGGTCGACGCGATCATCGCCCGCGCCGAGTCGGAGGGCAAGTTCGCCCGCAAGTTCCAGACCAAGGGTGCCAGCCATACCTCACAGATGGACCCGCTGCTCGGTGAACTGGCGGCAGAACTGCAGGGCATCGAAGCGCGTCCGCTGACTACGGGCTACTTCTCGACGGTGCACGAGGGCCGCCACATCAGGCCGGGCGGCGAGCCGATCCACGATGTGGAGTACTGGAAGAAGGGGCTCCGCCAAAGCGTCCACTTCACCCAGGGCGTTCGCAACGCCGTCGACAACGGGCACACCACTTTCCTTGAGCTGGCACCCAATCCGGTGGCGCTCATGCAGGTGGGCCTGACCACGGCCGCCGCTGGGCTACACGACGCCCAGCTGATCGCAACGCTTGCGCGCAAGCAGGACGAGGTCGACTCGATGACGTCGACCATGGCGCAGCTGTTCGTGCACGGTCACGATCTGGACTTCCGCACCCTGTTTGGTCGCGGTGATTACGCGAACATCCCGCCGACTCGCTTCCGCCGCAAGCCGCACTGGCTGGACGCGAAATTCACCGGCGACAGCTCGGTGATGATGCCGGGCAACCACGTCGCCACTCCGGATGGCCGCCACCTATGGGAGTACGCCCCGAAGGGCGAGGCCGATCTTGGAGCGCTGGTGAAAACCGCTGCGGTGCAGGTTGTTCCGGACGCGAAGTTGACGGCGTTCGAGCAGCGCGCGGTGCCAGGCGAGGGCGCGCGGCTGGTGACGACGCTGACGCGGCACCCCGGCGGGGCGACGGTGCAGGTGCACGCCCGCATCGACGATTCCTTCACATTGGTGTACGACGCGGTCGTGAGCCGCGGTGGTACAGCCACCGCACTGCCGACCGCCGTCGCGACCGGAGCCGCCGTCGCGGCGCCTGCGGTAGCCGACGTCCCTGTCGCCGAGGTACCCACCGACGATGCAGAGATCCTGAGCGACAACCTGACCCAGGGCGCCAATCTCGGCGCCGGCTTTAAGAAGTGGTCGCCGGATTCGGGTGAGACGGTGCACGACCGGCTCGCAGCGATCGTCGGCGGCGCGATGGGTTACGAGCCCGAGGACCTGCCGTGGGAGGTGCCGCTGATCGAGCTGGGCCTTGACTCGTTGATGGCGGTGCGGATCAAGAACCGCGCCGAGTACGACTTCGACCTCCCGCCGATTCAACTGACCGCAGTGCGGGACGCGAACCTGTACGCGGTCGAGAAGCTCATCGAGTACGCGATCGAACACCGCGACGAGGTCGAGCAGCTGCGCGAGCATCAGCAGACGCTGACGCCAGAGGAGATCGCGGCCGAGCAGGCCGCGATGATGGCAGGCACGGCACCGACCGTGACGGACGCACAGGCCGAGCCGGAAGCAGCTGCGCCGGTGGATATCCCGCCGCCACCGACGGACCCGAGTGGCCCGGGCATCCCGCCGCCGCCGATCGACCCGTCGGGCCCGGCTCCCACCCAGTCGCCTGCTGCCATGGCTGCCAAGATGCTGACGCAGGAGGCCGTGACCGATGCGCTGGGCGCCGACGTGCCGCCCCGCGAAGCCGCGGAGCGCGTGACGTTCGCGACGTGGGCAATCGTCACCGGCAAGTCGCCCGGCGGCATCTTCAACGCGCTGCCCGCGCTCGATGACGGGACCGCCGAGAAGATGGCGCAGCGTCTTTCGGAACGCGTCGATGGCACCGTCACCGCCGAGGACGTCAAGCACGCCACGACCATCGAAGCGCTGGCGACCGTCGTGCGCGAGCACCTTGAGGCCGGCGAGATCGACGGATTCGTACGGACACTGCGAGCGCCGAGACAAGACCAAGCGGGCTCCTCGAAAATTCCCGTGTTCGTGTTCCACCCGGCGGGTGGCTCCACCGTGGTGTACGAGCCACTGCTCAACCGGCTGCCACCGGACACCCCGATGTACGGCATCGAGCGGGTCGAGGGCTCCATTCAGGAGCGCGCCGCCGAGTATGTGCCGAAGCTGCTGGAGATGGGCGGCAACGGGCCGTTCATCCTGGCGGGGTGGTCGCTGGGCGGCGTGCTCGCCTACGCCTGCGCGATCGGGCTGAAGCGTGCAGGCGCCGATGTGCGGTTCGTCGGGCTGATCGACGCGGTGCGCGCCGGGGAAGAGGTTCCGCAGACGAAGGAGGAGACCCGCGCCCGCTGGGACCGCTACGCCCGCTTCGCCGAGCGGACGTTCAACGTCGAGGTCCCGCCGATCCCGTACGAGCAGCTCGAGAACCTCGATGACGAGGGCCAGGTGCAGTTCGTGCTGGACGCGGTAAGCCAGAGCGGTGTGTCCATTCCCGGCGGAATCGTCGAGCACCAGCGCACGTCCTACCTCGACAACCGGGTCATCGACACCGCGAAGATCGAGTCATACGACGGACACGTGACGCTCTACATGGCCGACCGCTACCACGACGACGCGATCTTCTTCGAGCCGCGCTACGCCATCCGCAAACCCGACGGCGGCTGGGGCGAATTCGTCTCCGAACTGGAGGTCGTGCCCATCGGGGGCGAGCACATCCAGGCGATCGACGAGCCGTACATTGCGAAGGTCGGCGCCCACATGAGCGAGGCGATCGATCGCATCGAAGCCGAGGAGAAGCAGGCCAAGTGACCGCAGGATCCTCTCCCGCCCACCACCCGACCACTACCGCTGAAAAGCTGGCCGAACTCCGCGAGCAGCTCGAGCTGGCCAAGGAGCCCGGCGGTGAGAAGGCCGTCGCCAAGCGGGAGAAGAAGGGCATCCCAAGCGCCCGCGCACGCATCAATGCGCTGGTCGACCCTGGCAGCTTCCTGGAGATCGGCGCGCTGTGCAAAACGCCGGGCGATCCCGACGCGCTGTTCGGCGACGGCGTGGTCACCGGGCACGGCACCATCAACGGCAGGCCGGTCGGTGTCTTCAGCCACGATCAGACGGTGTTCCAGGGCTCGGTCGGCGAGATGTTCGGCCGCAAGGTCGCCCGCCTGATGGAGTGGGTGGCGATGGTCGGCTGCCCGATCATCGGAATCAACGACTCGGCCGGGGCCCGGATCCAGGACGCGGTGACCTCGCTCGCGTGGTACGCCGAACTTGGCCGCCGCCACGAGCTGCTGCGCGGCCTGGTCCCGGAGGTCTCCATCATCCTCGGCAAATGCGCTGGCGGAGCTGTGTATTCGCCGATCCAGACCGACCTGGTGGTGGCGGTGCGCGACCAGGGCTATATGTTCGTCACCGGCCCCGATGTCATCAAGGACGTCACGGGTGAGGATGTCAGCCTCGACGAGCTCGGTGGCGCCGACGCGCAGGCCAGCTTCGGCAACATCCACCAGGTGGTCGAGGACGAGGCAGCGGCGTTCGCCTATGCCCGCGACTACTTGAGCTTTTTGCCGCCCAACACATTTGAGGACGCGCCGATCGTCAACCCCGGCCTGGAACCGGAGATCACCCCGCACGACTACGAACTCGATTCGATCGTTCCGGACAGCGACAACATGGCCTATGACATGCACGAGATCCTGCTGCGGATGTTCGACGATGGCGACGTCTTCGATGTGGCCCAACAGCAGGGGCAGGCGATGATTACCGCCTTCGCGCGCGTCGACGGGCGGCCGGTCGGCGTGCTTGCGAACCAGCCGATGCACTTGTCGGGTGCGATCGACAACGCGGCGTCCGACAAGGCGGCACGGTTCATCAGGTTCTGCGACTCCTACAACCTCCCACTGGTTTTCGTGGTCGACACCCCGGGGTTCATGCCAGGCGTCGAGCAGGAGAAGGGCGGAATAATCAAGCGCGGCGGCCGGTTCCTCAACGCCGTTGTCGAGGCCGACGTGCCGAAGGTGACGATCACCATCCGCAAGTCCTACGGCGGTGCGTACGCGGTGATGGGCTCCAAGCAGCTGTCCGCCGACCTGAACTTCGCCTGGCCGACCGCGCGGATCGCAGTGATCGGCGCAGAAGGTGCGGCCCAGCTGCTGGTGAAGCGGTTCCCGGATCCCACCGCGCCGGAGGTGCAGAAGATCCGCGCCGACTTCATCGAGGGCTACAACCTCAACATGGCGACCCCGTGGATCGCCGCCGAGCGCGGCTTCATCGACGCGGTGATCCAGCCGCACGAAACACGGCTGTTGCTGCGCAAGTCCATGCGGTTGCTGCGCGACAAGCAGATCGCGCGGGTGCAGCGCAAGCACGGCCTCACCCCGATCTAAATCCCGCTCAGGCTTCAATCAGGCGAGGGTAAGGACCAGCATGAGGAAGATCAGCGCGGGCATGTTCGTCGCCCTCGACGGGGTTGTGGAGGCGCCCGACCAGTGGCACTTCCCGTACTTCAACGACGAGATGGGTCAGGCGGTCGACGCGCAGCTCGGAGCCGCCGACACGATACTGCTCGGCCGCAAGACGTATGACAGCTTCGCGGGGGCGTGGCCGGATCGGGAGGCCGAAGGCGGGGAGGACGCCGACTTCGCCAAGAAGCTCGGCGACGCCCGCAAGATCGTCGTGTCGAACCAGAACCTCGACTTCACCTGGCGAAACTCGGAGCAGCTCAAGGGTGACCTGGTCGACGCGGTCACCGCACTGAAGCGCGAGCCCGGCGGCGACATCGGGATGAGCGGGTCGGTGTCGGTGGTGCGCCAGCTGCTGTCCGCGGGCCTGTGCGACGAGTTGCACCTGCTGCTGCACCCGATTGCGGTCCGCAAGGGAATGCGGCTGTTCGACGACGGCGAGACCATTCCGCTGAAGCTGCTGTCCTCGCGGGCGTTCGAGACCGGCGTGCTCCATCTGGTCTATACACGAGACGACTCTGTCCGCACCGGAGGCTACGAGCAGGCCAAGGCGCATCTGCCGCAGGATTCCTGACTCTGCAGTGCTAGGGCAGGGCTCGTAGCCGAACTATAGGATGCGCCCATGCCGCTAGCGGACGGCCAGGTGATCGCCGGGTACACCATCCTGCGATCTCTGGGTGCTGGTGGGATGGGTGAGGTCTACCTGGCCCAGCATCCCCGCCTGCCGCGACGCGACGCGCTCAAGGTGCTGTCGGCGCCGGTGTGTGCCGAAAGCGAATACAGGCAACGGTTCAACCGGGAAGCCGACATCGTGGCCACGCTGTGGCACCCGCACATCGTCGAGGTACATGACCGCGGCGACTTCGAGGGCCAGCTGTGGATTGCGATGGATTACGTCGAAGGCAACGACGCCGCCAGGCTGCTCGCTGAGAGCTATCCCGACGGCATGCCTCCCTACGAGGTTATCCGCATCGTGACGGCCATCGGCGAAGCGCTCGATTACGCACATCAACGCGGCCTGATGCACCGCGACGTCAAACCCGCGAACATCCTGCTCGCCAACACCGGCACCGAGGACGAACGCATCATGCTGGCCGACTTCGGTATTGCGCGGAAAAGCGGTGAAGCGAGCACGTTGACGGGAACGAACATGACCATCGGCACCGTCGCATACGCCGCGCCCGAACAGCTCAAGGGTGAGGAGATCGACGGGCGCGCCGACCAGTACGCCCTGGCCGCGACGGCATTTCAGCTGCTGACGGGATCACCCCCGTTTAAGAATTCCAACCCCGCAGTGGTCATCAGCCAGCACCTGACGTCCGATCCACCGAAGATCGGCGCGCTACGCCCCGAATTGTCCGGACTGGGGCCGGTTTTCGACAAGGCGCTCGCGAAGGACCGCGAGGATCGCTACGACCGGTGCATCGACTTCGCCCGTGCGCTCGCCCACCGGATCGGGACGCCAGGGGCGGACGTCGACGTCGGCGCAACCATGTTGGCGCCCGCTGCCACCGGCCCGCGACACGCCAAGGCGGAGGCAAAGCCGAGGCGGCGCATGGTCGTTGTCACGGTCACGTTGGCCGTGATCGCGGTGGCCGCCATCGCCTTCGTGCTGTTCGACCGCACCCGCGGTCACCAGGCCGAGGCCAAACCGCGCCAGTCATCCGCGCCGACCGCGTCGTCGGCCCCGGCGTCGCAGGGAACGGTCGCCCTGCCGGTGGTTGTCGTCGGCGCGAACTGCGCAACGCTTGGCGCCGCAGGCATCACCGCAGCCGGCGCACCGGCGTACTGCGCGCACCTGTCGACGACCAACGCCACGATCTGGTCGGTGTACCCTGGCGAAATCTCCAGTCCGACAATCACACCAGGGCCCAACGATCAGCTGTATCCATCGCAGACGGAGTCACCGGTTCTGGTGTGCATGGAGCAGACCGGCCAGAGCAGGTTGAACTGCCATGACGACATCCTGCAGGGCAACGCGCCGGCCACGCCGTCGCCGTAGACCGCGTTGCCCGCCCCTCACAGAAGCGGCAGCTCCAGCCAGTCGTCGACCATGAACGCGTCCCCGCGCGCGACCACCGTCGTACCGCCATGCCCGGGATAGTGCGCGGGGATCACCGCCGCGCGCTGCCGTGACGCCTCGGTCAGCACTCGCTTGCGTGTCACCGCGGCGGCCGCGAAGTCTTCGTCGAATGCGCACGGATCCATCGGCCGGCGCAGCTGCACAGGGCAGTGCGTGAGATCGCCGACGAACACGGCGGGCTTACCCGCGTCCAGCCACAGCACCGATGATCCCGGTGTGTGCCCTTGGGCCGGCCGCAGCCGCAGCGACTCACTGATCTGATAGTCGTCGGCCCATAGCTCAATCTGTGCTTCGACAGGAAGAATGCTGTCCTCGAACACGACTAGGGCTCCCGCCCGTCGTGCCGCGTCCGCCTCGGTAGGCGGCGGCGGTCGCTGATCAGCATTCTCGGGGTGGAAGTATCGGTAATCGGGTTCCGGCATCAGATAGCGGGCATTGGGAAACGTCGGGACCCATGCGATGTCCTGCCGCATGGTGTTCCAGCCGACGTGGTCGGAGTGGATATGGGTGTTGACGACGACGTCGACGGCCGCGGGGTCGACTCCGACGCGTTGTAACGCCCCGAGGAAATCGGTGTTCAGATGGTCGAATGGCGGCATCGCCGGGCGGTCGCGATCGTTACCGACGCCGGTGTCCACCAACACCGTCAGGCCGTCGATCTCGATCACCCACGTCTGTAACGCAATTCGCCAGCCATCGGCATTCCAGAACGTCGGCGCGAATTCGCCGGCGGCGTCATCCCACGCCTCGGAAGGGGTCTGCGGAAACAACGCCACCGATAGCCCGTCGACCTGCGACTCGACGAGGCGAGCCACGCTGGCGCTTCCCATCAGGATCCGGTCAGCCATTTACGGCCCGATGCGGATCTTGCCGGGCTTCCACAGCCCACTGTGTGTGGCGGTGCCGAATTGAAGTTGCGCTTGCTCGGCATTCACGATGGTGTCGAACCTGCGCAGCGACCCCCAGTCGCGGCCCCAGTCGTTCGACAGGTACGTCGCCATCACGTGTGCGCGCAGCAGGAGGTCGGTGATGCCGAGCAGGCCGCCGTTGAGGCCGTCCTCCCAGGTGTCGGTGTCCTTGCGCTTGGCGTTGTAGTCGGGGGTGATCCGGAACTTCGGAATCTCGGTCACACCGTTGGCGTGCAGCATCGGCTGTTGACACGGGAACGCAAGGCCGACAGCCCAGTCCATCAGCACGGGCTGATCCGAGCCGAGGTACTCCTGCACCGACCGCAGCTCGGGCACGCGCGGCGGTGTGACCGCGAGCCAGTCGCCCGGCGTCAGTGACAGATCCTCGGCGACCACCCTCACCGCGACCGCATCGGCTGGAATCGCCGACCGGGGGAATCGCAGGTTTCGCCACGATGGGATGGGCCCGACGTCGTAGGGCACCAGTCTGCCTGCGGGAACCGGGGTTCCGCCCGGGCCGGGGCGCGCGTACTCCAGCTCGACCTTCTGACCATCGGTGTGCCCGTTGAACACGCTGTCACCGGCGATGGTGCCCGCGGCGGTGACAACCACGAGCGGATGAGCGTCGTCGGGTCGTGGCAGTTGATACCAGGCGGAGGTCAACCGGCTCTGCTGTTGCGGGCCCTCGACATACGTGCCCGCCAGTGGCACCTTCGCAGGGTCAAGGCCGTACGGCAGCGGAACCGTCGACCCGTTGACACCTGGCGTCTTGAGCTTGGTTGGCGCGTCCCAGTCGTAGTCGGTGCCTGGCATCGGCAGGTTCATCCGGATCGTCTCGGCGACAATCTTTTCCGGCACAGCGCTGGGGGTGAAGCCGACCGGCCCGACACCGCCGAGCGGGCCGAGCGGACCGTAGTTTCCTGGCATCGGTGCCAGGAAACCGTCGTTGGCGTCGGGCTCCACGAGCACATCGTCGGCCAGTCCGCAGCCGCCGGTGAACGAGCGAAGATTGGCCCACGCGTTGGAGTAGGTCGGGTACTGGCGCACGATGCCCGCGACCATCGACCCGACGAAGACCACCACCATGAAGCCGGCCGCAAGGGGTACGGGTGCGGCGGTCAACGCACGCGCAATGCGCCCCTCGCCGTGGTCACGGGACGTGAAGTGCAGCCAGGTCGCGTAGATCGCGGTGATCGCGAACAGGATGAAGAAGATGAAACTGACGGTGAGCCCTGCGATCTTCGGCGTCGCGTTGTTGAACGGCACGCCGTAGCTCGACACGTACCACCAGCCGTTCGTGGTGGCGAAGCACAAGGCCAGTGTGAAGAACACCGCGGCAAGGAACGCCGTCCGGTTGCGCGACCACCGCATCACCGCAGGGGACATCAGCACCGTGACCACAGCCGCCATCGCCGCGCCCACCGCGGCGAACAGACCGAAGTGATGCACCCACTTCGTGGGGGTGAACATCAGGAAGAACATGGTGCCGAAGATGACGCCAACCAACCGCCACACCGGCCCGCGTGCCACCCCGGGAACACGCTTGCGCCGCAACATGATGAACATCGCGGTGAAGAGCGCCAGCGCGGTGATCAGGAAACCGAACCGCCGCGACAGCGAACCGTCGACCGTCGGAAGGATCAGGTAGTAGTAGCGCAGGTTCTCGGTGTACCACGCCTGGCTTGGCCCGATGGCGGTGCGAATCCTGGTGGCCTCCAACACCGTTGCGAAAGTCTGGTCGGCGAACACCACGGTCAGCACGACCGTGCCGGCCGCAAGCAGCGGCGCGACAAGTGGCCAGGTGCCGACGATGCGGTGTCGCCGCACCAGGATTCGGAGCAGCGGGCGACCGCCCGCCAGCAGCGCCGCGACGGCGATCAGACCGGTTGGCTGGATACCCAAAGTGAACGAGGCGGTCAACACCGCCAGCGCCGCAGGCGTCATGCGGCCAGAGATGATCGCCCGCTCGATCAGCACGTAGGTGATCAGCGCGCCGGTGGCGATCTGTCCCTCGGGCCGCAGGCCGTTGTTGAACGGCATCCACGCCGCAAGCAGCACAAGCCCGGCCGCCCACACCGCGGGCTTGCTCGCCGCGACCGCGGGCCCGAGCCGGGGCAGCACTTCGCGAGACAGCAAGAGCCAGCACACGATTCCGCACACCAGATCGGGCAATCGGATCCAGATGCTCTGGTCGCTGACGCCGGTCATCAGCGCCAGCAGGTTGTAGTACCAGCCGAACGGGTCCTCGGGGCTGCCGAACCACCTGAAGTAGTTCGACATGTAACCCGCATGCCCGGCGACACGGGCCATCTGCAATATGTAGCCGTCGTCCGACGAGTTAGCCCCGATCACGTGCCACACCAGGAAGCCACCGATGACCACGACGTCGGTGGCGGAGAACGTGCGCCAACGCTGGGGAATCCAACGCTGCATCCGGCGGCCGTCGAGCCGGTCCAGCCGCCAAAGGGCGACCAGCGCGACGATGGTGGAAATGATGGCAAGCACCATCGCGGCCAGCTTCAAAACCGTTGGTGTGGTGGAGAACCGGGTGTCGATGACGGCCGACGCGCCAAGGCCCGGCGGGGCGGGCCCGGTCAGATCGGTGAAGATGCCGACGATCGACGGGCGCAGGTTGGGGTCTGCGAAGCCGGTCCGCTGTTGGGAGCCCGTGGTGGGATCGGTCAGCCCGACAAAGGTGGCGAAGGTCCCCGCCTCCGATGACGTGATCTCAACGCGCTGGCAGTCCGGCGTCATAACGCGTGCCCGCGGCACACTGGCCACAACGACGTTGCGGTCGGTGATGTCGACGCGCTGGCTGTTGACGTTGACGAACAGCGACTGCAGCGCCGCCTGCTTGCCGTCCTTCGGTGCGGTGCTCAACACCATGCCCCCGGCGGGCGGCATCGCGCGGATCACGTCGCACGGCACGGTCACCGTCATATTCACCGGCACCTGGGAAATCAGCGGCGCCGTAACGTCATTGAGCTGACCATTCTGCGGCCAGTTCAGCGTCGCCGTCGTCTGCACGACCGGCAGCAGCGGCGTTGCGACCGACAGCACGAAGCCGATCAGGCCGGCGATCGTCGCCACCCACCGGGCGACCCTCACATCACGCGTCACGGCAGTGCCCTAATCGGTCCGTTGCGAGTCCAGCCGAACACCCGCACCGAGCCTTGGTCGATGGCGGCGTCGGGCGCAACCGTCGCGGGCACGACTCGGTCGTAGCGCTCGATCCAGCCCCAGTCGCGGTACCAGTCGTTGCGCAGATAGGTCGGAACGGTTGACGTGCGCAACAGTGCCTGGGTGAACAGGAACGGACCGCCACCCTCGGCGGACTGCCACTGCTTCGACGACACCACCACCTGCTTGAAGTTCGGGAGGATGCGGTAATCCGGGAGCTCGGCCACGCCGAGGTGTTCGGAGAACGGGCGCTGGCAGGGGAAGTTCGCCGCGGTGGCGATGTCCATCAGCACGGGTGTGTGGGCCCCGAGGAGTCGTTGCGCGGTTTCCAGCACCGGCACCCGCGGAGGGGTGAACGCGAACCACTGGTCGGTGGACAGGTTCGGGTCGTCGGCGACGATGCGCGCGACGTTGGCCTCCTGCGGCGCCCACGCCAGCGGGAATCGCAGGTTGCGCCAGGCCTTTTGGGTGAAGATGTCGATCGGCTGGACCTGACCCAGTGCCTGGTAGCTGCCGTCGGGTCGGTGCACGCCCCACTCCAGCTTCAGCGACTGGCCGTAGTTGAACGAGCCGTCCTCCGAGTAGTACCAGATCGCGCCCGCGGCGGCGACCGTCACCAGCGGACGGTCAGGGGTACGGGGCGGCAGCTGATACCAGGCCGAGGTGACCTTGGCCGCGACGGTGTTCTCGTTGTAGCTGCCCATCACCGGGGTGCGATTGGGGTCGAGGCCGAACGGCAGGAAGACGTTGGATCCGTTGGCGCCGACGGGCCCGTAGCCGCCGCCGGTTCCCGCCGCATACCCGATCCCGATGTTCGGTTCGTTCGGAGACCCTGGCGAGTTCGCCGTGCCGGGGTTGGCGGTGACCGGCTTGGCAGGCTCAAGGATGTCGCTGACGCCGTTGGGCGTGAACCCGACCGGGTTCTCCCCGCCGAGCGGCCCGTACTGGCCGAAGCGCTGACCCGGAACCGGTTGCAACAGACCGGCATTGGTGTCGGGCTCGACGAGCACGTCGTCGGCCATCGCGCAGCTGGGGGCCGAGGCCCCTGAAACAAACCCAGCCAGCACGTCGACGTTGGCCTTTGCGGTGGTGTAGACGGGATAGCGCTGCGCGGCGCCCTTGGCCATCGAGCCGACTTCCAGCACCACCATGATGACGGCCACCACCAGCAGCGGCGTTGATGCCAGCACCCGGTTGCGGCGGGTATCGGTGACCTCGGTGTGTCCGGTGTAGTCCATCCGGAAGTGCAGCCAGCCGGCGAGCAGGCCGGACACGATGGCCAGCACAAGGAAGATCGTCATCACCGGAATCCCGACGATGACGGGCTGCTTGTCGAACCACGGCACGCCGTAGTTGCCGACGTAGAACCAGGCGTTGATGCCCGATGTCGCCACTGCCAACACGAACAGCAGCGCGGTCACGTACAGCGCCAGGTTTCGACGGTTGTGCAGCCCGACCCGGGCGAAGGCGAAGGCGGATACGCCGCCAAGTGCGCCCGCGAGGCCGGCGAACGCGCCGAACTGCACCGCCCACTTCGTCGGCGTGAAGTTAAGGAGCAGCAGCCCGACCGCCGTTGCGCCGATCAACCGCCACACCGGGCCCTTCGCCATGCCGGGGACACCTCCCCGCCGCAGCAACACCGCGAGCATGCCGAACAGGCAGACCAGCATCACCAGCACGGCGAAGCGACGGGTCAGCGAGGAGTCGGCGCTGTCCTCGACGGTGAGGAAGTAGTAGCGCAGGAAGTCCTGGTACCACGGGATGGTCGGGCCGATCTTGTACTTGATGCGGGCTGATTCGGCGACGGTTGCCAGCGTCTGGTCGCGGAACACGACGACGAAGATCAGCGCCAGCGCGGCGGCCAACGGCGCGAGCTGGGCGATGAGCCCGTCGACGGCACGCCTGCTGCGGATGATCCTGGCGACGGCCCGCCCGCCAACCAGCAGCGGGGCCAGCGCGATCAGGCCCTGGGGCGCGAGCGTCACGCTGAAGACCGCGACGATCACGGCAACCGCGGCGGGCCACAACCGGCGGGTGGCGATCGCGTTTTCGACCAGCATCCACGCGGCGAGCGCGCCGAACGCGATGAGCGGCTCAGGCCGAAGGCCGTTGTTGAACGGCAGCCACGCCGCAAGGAACACGGCGCCTGCGGTCCAGACGGCGACCCGGTTGTTCGCCAGCCGCCTGCCGACTCGCGGCAACACGCAGCGGCTGATGATCAGCCAGGTGGCGATCGCCGCCGCCGTGGCGGGCAGTCGCATCCACACGCCGGCCGTGCTGATCGCCGCCAGGTGCGCGAGCACCGACTGATACCAGTCGAACGGCGCCTCGGTCGCGCCGAAGAAGCGGTAGTAATTGGCCGAATAGCCGGCATCGCCCGACACCCGGGCGATGGTCAGGTTGTAGCCGTCGTCGGACGACGTTGCGCCGATGAGGTGCCATAGCAGCAAGGTGCCGACGACTCCGATGTCGGCCAGCCACGTGGACAGGCCGACGCGCCGGAACCGTCGCCACGCGTCGCGGACGCGACGACCCGAGTGTCGGTCCAGCATCGCCAGCGCCACGATCGACCCAAGTACGCAGATGACGCCAAGCACCATCACACCGAGCTTCAATGCCGTCGGCGACGTGATGAACCGGGTGTCGACGTCGATGCGCGCCGACAGGCCCGGCTGCGCGGCGACCTGCAGGTCGGTGAACACCCCGACAACCTGAGGTTTCTTCTCCGCGGACAGCGTGCCGGTGGCGCGAGGTATGCCGACGAAGTCGGCGCCAACCCCCCCGGCATTTGCCCAGACGTGCACGGTGCTGCAGGCGCCGGAGGCCACCGCGGGCCGCGGTGCCACCGCTGCCACCGAGTCACGGAAGGCGACGACGACGGCATCGGCATTGGCCGTGACGAACAGCCCGTTGCGGGTGGCCTCAATGCCACCGGACGGGATGGTGGAAAAGATCAGGCCGCCGGCCGCAGGCAGGGTGGCGATCGTCCGGCAGGGGATCGAAACGTCGAGGGCCTGCGGGGCGCCTGACACAAGGGGCACGGTGATGTCGCTGATCAGGCCGCCGGTGCTGGGTCCCTTTCCCGATGTCGCCGCCGGTGCGGCTCCCTTTCCCGATGTCGCCGCCGGTGCGGCTCCCTGTCCCGATGTCGCCGCCGGAGCGGCTCCCTTTCCCGATGTCGCCGCCGGAGCGGCTCCCTGCGCCTGCGGCCACATGATGGTGGCGGTGGTCTGCTTGACCGGCAGCAGCGGGACCAGCGCGCACAGCACCACGCCCGCGATGCCCGCTATGACGGCGATCAGCCGGGCGATGCGGTGGGCAGACACGAGGCTCGATGGTAGGCGACGGACCTAATGGCGCAGCGGCGCCGGGCTCCACAGTCCGCTACGAGTTGCCGAACCGAGATCGAGCCGTGCCGGCTGCGCGTTCGGGTAGTACGGCGTGAGCTGCTGCAGCGCGCCCCAGTCGCGGAACCAGTCGTCCTTCAAATAGGTCGGCAGCGTGGTGGACCGCAGCAGGAGTTCGGTAATGCCGAGCGGCCCCCCGCCGAGGTTGTCCATCACCGGCGAGTTGGCTTCTGCGCCGAACCGGTCCGGCAGGATCCGCCACTTCGGCACCTCGACGACACCGTATTGATGGCCGAACGGGCGCTGGCACGGGAACGCCATGCCAACGAGCCAGTCCAGCAGCACCGGGTCCTGCGAGCCGACGACGTCCTGCAGGGTGCGTAGCTGCGGGATACGAGGAGGGGTGATCGCGATCCAGTGCAGAGGGTTGAGGTCGTCGTCGGTGGCGACCAGCCGCACCTGGGTAGCGTCGCGCGGGATCGCGGCCATGGGCGCGCGCAGATTGCGCCATGCCGGTGCCGCACCGACGTCGGCGAACCCGATGCCGCCCGCGGGCTCACCCTTGTCGTTGGCCCACTGCACTGTGACCTCGCCAGGTTCGAAGCGTCCGGCCGCAGACACCACCAGTAGTGGGCCCGCTTGGTCGCGTGGAGGTAACCGGTACCACGCCGAGCGCAGCTGAGCCGGTTGCTGGGTTCCGCCACGCCAGCTGCCCATCACCGGCGTACGGGCGGGATCGAGGTCGTAGGGCAGCCGCGCCCGAGATCCGTTGACGCCAGCCGCGGCGGTGGTGCCGCCTTCGGTGCCCGCCTCGTTGGCGGTCATGGTTCCGGTGTCGGCGAAGTTGGAGGTGCCGGGCGATTCCATGACCGGGTCGGCGGACACGTCGGCGGGAATGCCGTTGGGCCCGAATCCTTCTGCGGTCGCAGCGCCTAGAGCCTCGCCGACCGGCACGCCGATGGGGTTCAGCAGCCCGGCATTGGGGTCCTGTTCGACCATCACGTCGTTGGCCAGCCCGCATGTCTTGCCGGTGACCGCCTCGAGGTTCGAGCGGCCGTTGCTCCACGCAGGGTATTGCTCCGTCATCCCCAGTGTCAGCGACAGCACCTCGAAGAGCACCAGCAGCCAGGCGGCAATCGCCAACGGGGACTGCACAATTCGCTGCCGGGCGCGCCGGGTCGGCGGCGACTCGTCGCGACCGGAGAAGTGGAACCATGCCGCCACCAGCAGGGCTGCGACCGCGAGACCGAGCAAGAAGGTGGTGAACCCGAAATGCCACTCCGGGAACTGATTCGACCAGGGCACGCCGAAGTTGGAGACGTACCACCAGCCGTTGACGGTGGCGAACGACAGCGCCATCACGAAAAGCACCGCCGCGGTGAACATGGCCCGGTTGCGTCGGGACTTCATCGCCGTGGCGGTGATGGCCACCGCGGCCAACGCGCCAAGCGATCCCGCCAACCCTGCGAACACACCGAAGTGGTGGGTCCACTTCGTTGGCGTGAACATCATCGCGAGGAAGGAAATGATGGTGATGCCGACGATGCGCCGGCTCGGGCCGACGGCAGTGCCAGGAATCCGGCCCTTGCGCAACGACATTGCCACCGAAACGGCCAACGCCAGCAACAGCGTCAGCACCGCGAACCGGCGGGCCACCGAGCCGTCGGGGCTGGTGGTGAACAGCCGTTCGTAGCGGATGTGCTCGTCGAACCAGCTGAGGCTGGGGCCGACCGCCGACTTGAACGTGCTGGCCTGCAGTTCCCCGATCAACGTCTGATCACGGAAGATCAGGATGATCGTTACGGTGCAGGCGGCGAGGATCGGCGCCAGCAGCGCAAGATGTCCGAATCGCGAAGTATGTCGGGCCACAATGGTTTTCAGCGGGCCGATGGCAACAAGCATGGCGCCGACGGCCGCGATGCCGGTCGGCCCGGAGAACAGTGTGAGCGCGCCGATGACGATCGCGATGGCGACCGGAAGCATGCGGTTGGTTGCGACGCCGCGCTCGACGGAGCACCAGGTCAGCAGGATGCCAAGGGCGATAATCGGTTCCGGACGCAGCCCGTTGTTCAGCGGCAACCAGAAGGCCAGGAACATGCCCGCCGCCGTCCAGGCCGCGGCCCGGCTGGTCTTGACCGAGTGGCCAAGGCGCGGGATGACCTCACGACTGATCAGCCACCAGCACACCAACGCCATCACCAGCGTCGGCAGCCGCACCCAGGCGCTGTTGGTACTAACGTGTGCCCACAGCGCCAACAGGTCGTAGTACCAGCCGAACGGCGCTTCGGGCGTGCCGAACCATCGGTAGTAGTTGGCCATGTAGCCGGCGTGCTCGGAGACCCTGGCCATGGTCAGGATGTAGCCGTCGTCGGATGTGTTGGCGCCGACGAAATGCCACCACACCAGCACGGCGGCCACCACCCCGTCCAGCGGCGTCACCGACCACCACCGCGGCGGCAGAACGCGTTTCAACCGCCTGCCGTCGGCGCTGTCCAGCACGTGAAGGGCACCGAGGGCGATGGCCGTCATCGCCACCCCGACGATCATCGCCAGCATTTTCAGCAGCGTCGGCGAACTGCTGTAGCGGGAATCGACTGTCGCCGAGAACCGAAGACCCGGCGGCGCGGGCCCGGACAGGTCGGTGAAGACTCCGACAATCTGTGGCCGGAAGTCATAACCACTGCGTTCGCCGCGCAACGGTTTGCCAGGGTCGTCGGAATCGCGACCCTTCACAAGGCCGACGAATTCACCGGTGACCTTGTCGGCGTGCGCGGTGAACGTCAGTCGCTGGCACGCCGGGCTGAGCACCTGGTTCAGCGGGGCACTGACCACCGGGGTGTTGCGGACGATGACGAGCAGATCGTTGTTGACTCGTTCGATGAGCAGGCCGCGGTCGACGGCCTTGGGCGCCTGCTTCGGCACCGTCGAGAGAAGCACGGTCTTGCCCGTGTTTTGCGGGCCGGCCAGTCCCGCGGCCGCGCTGCACGGCACGGTGATGTCGAGGTCGGTGGCGACGTATCCGATCAGCGGCGCGTTGACACTCTGCAGCACGCCGTTCTGCGGCCAGTTCAGCTGCGCGGTGGTTTGCGTCACGGGCAGCAAGGGCGTTGCGATCGCCAGCGCCGCCCCGAGCAGGCCGGCGACGATGGCGATGAGGCGCGCGGTGCGATGGTTGCCCGCAGCGGTCACGGGGCTTGATGGTAACTGGCCTGCTTGCGGCGCCGCTGACGTGGCCATTAGCTCGTTGGCTTCCGGATCGCCAGCACGAACGGACCGACGGTGGACACGTCGAAGCGCGGGTCGTCGAACAGCGGGCTGTCAAGCGCGATCTGGTAGCGGCGGACGTTGGGCTGGTTGGGGTAGACGTCGGACGCCAGTCGCAGGGTGTAGGTGTCATTGGCGCCGCGGCGCATCAAGAACACCGTCGGCGGCTTCCACGGCAGCTTGTCCAGCGCGGCGACGAACTGGTCGGCGTTGGTCAACGTGGCCCAGCTCTCGATCGCTGCTGCCCGCTTGTCGAACTGTGCGAGGGGGTTGGCGTAGTGCGACGTCAGGCCCTGGAAGCCGTAGTAGGGGTAGTAGGACAGGAAGCTGTAGTCGGCGGTGAGCACAACGGTCTCGTTGCGCGGCAGGCCGGTCGCCTGCCGGACCTTGGTGTCGATCTCGCGGTAGTACTGCTCGGCGCCGGGTGGTCGCCGATCGGCGCGTTGGCCGTAGCCGTCGGTGTCGGTGTAGGCGACGACGATGTCCGAGCGCAGCACGTCGGGGATGTCCTGGCTGAACGTCAGCGCGCCGATCGCGCCGATCGCCACGGCGGCCGTGACGATGCGCCTACCCGTCTCCGGCCGGTAGCGGCGGGCCATCGCGAGCGTGGCCTCGATGAACCCGAACGCACCCGCGGCGACCAGCAGGATCGTCAGCGTGGGCTGCAGCCGGAACGACAGCAGCGTGGTACCGACCAGGGTTCTTAGCATGGACAGCAGCGACCACGCGTAGAGGGCAAGCACCGCGATCGCCAGCGCACCGGCTCTGGTCGAACTGCGGCCGCGCACCACCAGCCACAGCGTGCCGACCATGCACAGCGCGCCGAGGAGTGTGAAGTGCAGCATCGGAAACTCGAGCTGCGCGCCGGCGGAGGGCAGATAGTGCTGAGCGGTGCCGGAATCGGCGGGATGGCCGTTGATGGCGGCGACGAGGTACGGCCCCCAGCCGACAAGCGCGATCGCGCAGGCGATCACTGCGATGGCGGCGAGCCGCAGCAGTGGTTCGAGGCGTCGGCGGGCCACCGCCAGCACCAGGCCCATGATCGTCAGCGTGAAGGCGGCGTAGGCCAGCAGCAGGGTGTAGAACAGCGCGGCGACGCCGAGGAAGAGGCCGACGCCGATGACCGCGGCCCACCCGCCACCTCGCGTCGCGCCCCGCAGCCCCGACCACGCCAGCACGAACATCGGCGGCAGGAGCACGGCGATCATCGCGGCGTAGGGCTCGGTGGGTGAGTACGCCAACGTGGCGGCGGCGGTGGCGGTCGACACGATCAGCGCCCACTCGAAGCGAATCATGCTGGCCCACAACACGAAAGCCAGCACCACCGCGATCGTGATGGAGACGATGGCCCACGGCTTGAAGATCTCCCACGCGGGCGTGCCCGTCAGTGCGGCGAGGCGGCCACCGATCCAGAACCAGCCAGGCGGATAGAACGGCGGCAGACCGTAGTAGGTCATGTCATGCAGGCCCGCGGTGTCGGTGAGCCGGGTCAGGTACTCCGTGCGGAACTGCTGATCGACCGAGATGCCGAACAGGTAGAGCTTGGTCGCGCCCAATGGCATGGCGAGTGTGACAACGGAAAACGCCGACAGGAAGAGAAGTGCGAAAGCTCGCGACAGCAAGCGGCGTCCGCGACGCCAAATCCATCCGCCGGCTAATAGCCCCGCCAGGCAACCGAATTGGCCGACGGTGGTCAACGCGTGCAGTTGGTTCGACGAGTTGTAGGCCGGCCATTCCACCCGCGATATCGCGACGAGGGCGATCACCGCAACGACCACCGCCACGACGACCGCCACCGCCATCTGGCCGACCACGGCCAGCGCGCTACGCATAGCTAGATGGGGAGCTTGCGGAAGATGGGCCGCGGGATGTGTCGCAACACCATCATCACGTACCTGAACGCCCCCGGCGCCCATACCAGTTCCTTGCCCTTGGCCGATGCCGTGACCGCCAGGTCGGCGACGTACTCCTTGTCGACGGTGAACGGCGCTTCTTTGGTGCCCGTGGCTTTCCAGTGCTGGATCGTCGTCGTGGTGCGCACTTGCCCGGGCCTGATCACGAGCACCCGAACGCCGTACTCGCGCAACGCTTCTCCAAGGCCGAGGTAGAAGCCGTCAAGGCCGGCCTTGGTGGACCCGTATACGAAGTTGGACCGCCGTACCCGCTCCCCGGCAGCCGAGCTCATCGCTATGACCTGGCCGAAGCCCTGTGCGCGCATCCTCTCGCCGACCAGCACCCCGACCGAAACCGCTGCGGTGTAGTTGATCTCGGCGACCTGCACGGCCTTTCGCTGGTTCTGCCACAGCTCTTCGGCGTCGCCGAGCAGTCCGAAGGCGACGATGGCCACGTCGACATCGCCGCCCGCGAAGGCCGCATCGATGACCTTCGGATGACTCTCGGTGTCGATCGCGTCGAAGTCGATCAGCTCGACGGACTTTGCGCCCGCCGCCTTCAGCTGCGCGACGGCGTTGTCGCGGAGCGGGTCATCGGGCAGCGCGGTCAGCACGATGCGCGCTGGCGCATTGCGCAGATAGCGCTCACAGATGGCCAGCCCGATCTCGGATGTGCCGCCGAGCAGCAGAATGGTCTGGGGATTGCCTACGGCGTCGAGCACCATCTAGAGCAGCTCCAAGCGTCGGGCCATGTCGGAGGCGAACACACCGTTCGGATCGACCTTGCGGCGCACGGCGATCCACTCGTCGATTCGCGGGTACATGGCGTGGAAGGTCTTCGCCTGGACTCGGTTGTCCTTGGCGGTGTACAGCCGGCCGCCGAACTCCAGCACTCGGCCGTCGAGTTCATTGAGAAACTCGTTGAGGCCCGGCTTGATGGGGAAGTCGACGCATACGTTCCAGCCTGGAATCGGGAAGCTAAGGGGAGCTTCGTTGCCCGGCCCGAACAGCTTGAACACGTTAAGGAACGAATAGTGGCCCGACTTCTGAATGTCGTACATGATGCCCTTGAACGCCTCGATGGCCTCGGTGGGCACCACGAACTGGTACTGGCCGAAACCCGCGGAGCCGTACGCACGGTTCCACTCCCCGAACATGTCGAGCGGGTGATAGAACTGCGTCAGGTTCTGAGCCTTGCCCCGGTAGGTACCTGACTTGCGATACCACAGCTCTCCGACCGCGGTGAACGAGTACTTGTTCATCAACCCGTTCGGGAATATGTCGGGAAATGTAAGTAATTGTGGCGCATCAAATTTCAGCGGGTTCCGCCGCAACTTCTTGGGCAACTGGTCGAGCGTGGCCAGCGAACCGCGGGAGATGGCCGCACGACCGAGTTTGGGTGGCGCACTGATCGCGTCGAACCAGGCCGACGAGTAGGTGTAGTCATCTTCGCTGCCGTCGCTGTGGAATGCGATGGTCTCGTCGAGGCCGGCCGTGACATCGCCGTCGGCGATGAAGTACGCCGTCTCGGTTGGGGTCATCTCGATCGTCGCGCGCAGGATGATGCCGGTCAGGCCGTTGCCGCCGACGGTGGCCCAGAACAGCTCGGCCTCGGGGCCGTCGGGGGTCAGCTGGCGGATGTCTCCGTCGGCGGTCAACAGGTCCATCGACCGCACGTGGTTGCCGAAGCTGCCCGCGCTGTGGTGGTTCTTGCCGTGGATGTCGCAGGCGATCGCGCCGCCGATGGTGACCTGGCGGGTGCCAGGCAGTACCGGCACCCACAGCCCGAGCGGCAGCCCAGCCCGCATCAGTTGGTCGAGGTTCACTCCGGCGTCGACATCCACCAGGTGGGTACCGCTGTCCATCGAGTGGATTTTGTTCAGCGGAGTCATGTCGACGACGAGACCGCCGCCGTTCTGGGCGTTATCGCCGTAGGAGCGTCCGAGCCCGCGGGCGATCACACCGCGGCCGCCGCTGTCGGCCACCTGGGCCACGGCCTTCGCGATGACGTCTGCCTCGGGGGTCGACAGCACCTGGGCCACGGAAGGGGCGGTCCTGGCCCAGCCGGTCAGCCGCTTCGGGGTCGTCGGAACGTCGGTGCTCAGCATCGTCAAAGAGGGTACCGTGCGCGTCTTGGCGCTCGGCAGGCATGAATAAGCGCAGGCATGAATAAGCGCAGGCATGAATCAGCGCAGCCGGAAAATGACCGCCCGCTGAACCACGAAGTTGATGACGGTCGCGGTGCCCTGGGCAATGACGAACGCCACCGGCACCGCCCACGTCCGGTAGTCGAAGGCATGCAGGCACACGTGATTGAGCCCGACCTGCACTACGAACGTCAGCGCGTAAAGCGCGACCACCGCGATGAACCGTTCGATGCTTGGTTCCGCCTGAAACGTCCAGCGCCGGTTGATCAGGTAGGCCGTGATCGTGCCGACGATGAAGCTGATGATCTTGGCGATGTCGAAAGACAGGCCAAGCGCGTGCAGTGCGATGTAAAGCCCGAAGTCCACGATCGCCGAGAAACCGCCGGTGACAATGAATCGCCACACCTGGGTCCGCAGCGTCAGGTTCGGCGACATCGGGGGCTCGGCCACCCGGGCAGCTTAGCCAGCCAGTCCGCTGGCCCTGAGCACCCCGCACAGCGCCTCGACCGCGCCTCCGAACGCATACTCGGCCGGGGCGGCGAAGCCGACGATGATGCCATCGCGGTTCGCGATCTGCTGGCCGGCCAGTGGATGGCGCATCCTCGAAAGGCCCTGCAGTGCGACACCGGCGTCGCCCGCCCGTCGCAACACCTCGTGCTCGCTGCCGTCGGGCAGGGTCAGCAGCACGTTCACGCCGGCGGCCAGACCGCTGATCCCGACCTCGAATCCGGCGAGCGCGTCGACGAGGGCGTCGCGGCGTCGCCGGTAACGCGCACGCATCCTGCGGATATGGCGGTCGTACTGACCGCTGGCAATGAAGTCGGCCATTGTGAGCTGGTTGATGGAGTCGACGTAGAACTGCGCGCCACCCGCGGCGTCGATCACCGGGTCGACGAGGTCTTCGGGCAGCGCAGCCCAACCGAGCCGCAGCGTCTGCGCCAGGCTCTTGCTGGTCGATCCCAGGTAGGCGACCCGATCGGGACACAGTGGCTGCAGGGCACCCACGGGTTGGCGGTCGTAGCGGAACTCCCCGTCATAGTCGTCGTCGAGCACGTAGCCGCCGGTGCGCTGCGCCCAGTCGACGACGGCGGTGCGCCGCGCCGGATGCAGTGGCATGCCGTGCGGGTGGTGGTGAGCCGGGGTGAGCAGCACGGCGGGCACGTCAAGCCCGTCTAGATCGCTCACGACCGCGCCGTGCTCGTCAAGGCCGATCGGGATCGTCGGCACCCCCAGCTCGGCGATGGCGTCGCGGAAGATGAACAGCCCGTAGGCCTCGACGGCGATCGGGCCACCGACGACACGTGCCAACAGTTGGACCGCGTGTCGGACCCCGGCGCAGATCACGATCGTCTCGGGCGACGTGCGCACGCCGCGCGCCCTGGCAAGGTATTCGGCGAGCGCGTCGCGAAGCTCGGGCCGCCCGCGTGGATCTCCCATCCGCAGCGCCGCGGTGGGCGCGTTGGTCAGTGCCCGGCGAGCGGCGGCCACCCATGCGTTGCGCGGAAACTCGGCCACGTCCGGCGAGCCGGGCATCAGGTTGTGCGTCGGTACGACTGGTATCCCGCGGGGCCTCGCGGGCACTCCCGTTCCGCTGACGTTGACCACCCACGTGCCGGCCCCCTGCCGTGACGCGAGCCATCCTTCGGCGACTAGCTCTGCATAGGCCTCGGCCACCGTGTTGCGGGCCAATCCGAGGTCCGCAGCGAGGCTGCGCGACGGCGGCAGCATGGTGCCTGGCGTCAACCGGCCGGATCGCACCGCGTCGCGCAGGGCGCTGAGCAGCCGGCCTCTGGCTCCGCGAGCGCCAGGCGTGATGGTTTGACGCAGATCAAGATGCAGGTCACGGCTACCCAAATTGGCCCATGAATCCATAACAAAATTGAACCATGTAGATGGGACTTTCGGTATTAGCGTTGTCGGTATGACACAGACATTGGAAACCAAGACCACCGTCGATCGCCTCAA
Organism: Mycobacterium sp.; assembly: GCA_025965975.1. GTDB lineage: Bacteria > Actinomycetota > Actinomycetes > Mycobacteriales > Mycobacteriaceae > Mycobacterium. The sequence continues at coordinate 27,689 of JAOPVX010000409.1, forward strand.
GCTCTACAAGACGTCTCCCGAGCTGTACGACGCGATGATGGCGCTGAGCAATGCCGCCGCCAAGGACATCGATGCCGACCTGGCGGAACTGATCAAGATCCGCGCTTCGCAGATCAACCACTGTGCGTTCTGCCTCGACATGCACACGCGCGACGCCCGCAACCTTGGCGTCAGCGACCAGAAGCTCGACGTGCTCGCGGCATGGGAAGAGGCCGGCGATTTGTTCACCGAACGTGAGAAAGCCGCGTTGGCGCTGACAGAGTCGATGACGGACCTCCCAGGCGGCGACCACGTCTCCGACGAGGTGTACGCACGCGCCGCTGCGGCGTTCTCCGAGCGGGAGCTGGGCCAGGTCATCGCGATGGCGCTGACGATCAATGCCTGGAACCGCATCGGCGTGACGACACGCCTGCCGCTGCCCAAGCGCTAATTCAGTCGAGGGGTGCGGACCCGGTCTGGTGCAGAGATCGACGTCAACGGCGACGTGGTCTAAAGACGTGGTCTAAATCTAAAACTGCACCGGCCGGGCACCGACGCCCGCCCGATGGCGATCCGGCTGGGCGTCCTGTGAAGTGCCCTTGGAGCTAGAAGGGCGGTGGGTCGGCGGCGTAGCGGGCCCGGTTGAGGCCGCGTTCCCATTGGACTCGGTACGCGCGGTCCTCTGCCCGGCTGCGTTTTCGCTTGGGCATCGCGAGTTCTCGGTTCGGGCCGGGCGAAGGGCCCTTCGCAAGAACTAGTTTCTCCGTTGGCACGGCGAGTTGTGGAAAGAACAACGCACCAAGCGGTTTGGTGGTGTAGGTGCGCCCGGTCGGCGATGTCCAGATCACCGTTCCGTCGGCCAGTTGTTGTTCGTCCCAGCCGGCCGGTCCGGCGTAGAAGGTCTTAAACAGGTGGTGGATTCGGCAGTACAGCTTGTTGTTCGACGGGTGCGTCGGCCCGACCGGATACGGCACGGTGTGGTCGATGTCGGATACCACCGCGGACTCATCGCAGCCGGGCCAGCGGCACGTCAGATCGCGGCAGCGGATGAACCTCGTCAAACCCGCTGATGGGCGGTAGTGCGGTTCTGCGACAAGGTCTTTGGGGACGACTACTGGGCGCAGCTTGGCTTGCTTCGCCAGCTCGGTGACCATCGCGGCGGGCAGCGCGCCGTAACCCGGCAGGTAGCCCGGCTTGTCACTGGTGCCATCGACAGTGCCGGCTTCGGCGAGCACGTTGATGACGATCTCGCCGCACGGGGCCTCGGTCGTGGCTGCCGGGCAGTCGGTCGATCCACAGCTGCACGGCATCGTTGCCGCGCCTGCGGCCAGTGGCGTCAGCGCATCGGCGCGGCGTTGCGTTTTCGTGCGCGGATCATCAGGGCACACCGTCGACGCGAGTTCGTTCAACTTCTTGTCGAAGGCCGCCGCATCCGGTGCGCGCACACTGCCCCAGATCTCGGCCAAGCCGCTCTGGTCGGGCTGGACCTCGATATGACGGTCGAGGTCACGCTGACGAGCGACGCGCACCGCGTCGGGGTCCAGATCGATCACCATCCAGTCGACAAGGTCGGTGATCTTTTCGCGCGAGAGTTTGTTCCAGGCCGGCGCCTTCCGGGCGAGCTCGGTATCGATTTTGGCCAGGACGGCCTGGTCGCTGATCAAGTCGGTACGGAAGATGGCCGCTGCGACCACCCGGAAGTCCACCCTGCCGGCGAGAAACACCTCCGTCAGTTGCGGGAACCGCTCCAGGAGCGTGGTTCCATAGCGCATTTGCGAGGACGCCCGGCCACGGCTGATGCCCAGCTCGGCGCCGATCTCGGCCGCAGTGGCCTCCCAGTCATCGGTGCACCAGATGTCGTGTTCGCCGGACTTCTGCTCCATGCGGCGCTGGGCAAACCGGCCCACCGCCATCAGCTGGCGCGCGAAGGCGGCGCGCTCGGCTTGCTGGGCATTGCCCATCAGGTCGAGCAGCTCGGCGTCTCCGCATCCATCGAACACATGTTTGATTATTCCGCATCGGGCGACATTGACAGTTCCCGAAGCCGTCCCGAAGCCGTTGCTTGGGGATCAATTTCGGACTGTGGACAATTGCCAAATCAGGTGGCACCTTCGGCGGTCGGGGTCGGCCCGGTCAGGTACCGCTGCACGGTCGGGCCGATCCATGCGACAAGGTCGTCGACGCCGGTCGACGCGATCGGTTCGATTCTCAGCTGGTAGCGCGCGAACGCGAGCCCCATCAAGTGCGAGGCGACCAGCTCGACGCGCAGTACGGCATCGTCAACGTCGAACTCGGCGGCCAGCCGCTCGGCGACGGGCCCGGCAAGGGTGTCGGACAGCAGCTTCTTGGCCAGCGGCTGATCGGCCGCCGATCGCCACACCGTGACCAGCGGCTCGAAGGTGTCGCCCTCGTCCCAGCGCTCGATGAACCGGCGGACGAGCCGCGGGCCGATCTCCTCGATGCTCTCGTCGAGCATGCTGGCCAACTGGTGCAGCGGATGTTCCGGGATGTCGATCACCGCCGCGTTGAACAGGCCTTCCTTGTTGCCGAAGAAGTAGTAGACCATCGCGACGTCCACGCAGGCGTCGGTGGCGATCGCGCGGACGGTGGCCTGCTCGTAGCCATGCTTAAAGTGCTCGCGCGCCACCTCGACGATGCGCTGCTTGCTCTGCTGGCCCGTTCGCCAGCGGCCGGTTCGCCGGCTTTCAGGCATGCCAAGAAGCGTACTTCAACACATGTTGACGTTTATTCGCGGCGAGGCTAGCGTCTTCTTCAGCGGTTGTTGAAGAAGGAGGTATCTAGATGGCTCGTCGACGACTGTGGTGGCGGCATCTGCTGTCCGTTCTGCTGGCGCCGGCCATGATGACCGTCTTCATTCCTTCGGTTATTGCGGCGGCCACCGGTGTCGAGGCACCGGATCTGGACACCACCCGCGGTTGGCTGTTGGCCATCGCCGGTGGCCTGCTGATCGCTCTGGGTCTCGGCATGCTGGTGTGGACGGTGGTCCTGTTCGACCGCGTCGGCGAGGGCACGCTGGCCATCGGGTCACCGGTCAAATTGGTGGTGCGCGGCCCTTATCGGCATGTCCGCAACCCGATGATGACGGGAGTCTTCTGCATTCAGCTCGGGACGGCCATCGCCACGATGTCGCCGTGGCTGTTCGGCTGGTTCGCGCTGTTCTTCACCGCGGTCCTGATCGCGATCCGGTTTGTCGAGGAGCCGCACCTGCGCAGGCGGTTCGGCAGCGACTACGACGAGTACCGGCGCCACGTACCGCGCTGGATCCCGCGGCTCACGGCATGGGAGCCCAGCCCGACCGGTTCCGCCGTCTAGACCCAGTACGGCACGCGGGCGCGGTATTGACGCATCGCGAACGCGGCCAATATCCAGCCGATCGCCGTCAGCACCAGCACCACCACCCAGTGCCGCAGTTCCTGCGGGGCACCGAGGAGCGGCGCGCGCACGATGTCGAGGTAATGCAGCAGCGGGTTGAGTTCGACGATCTTGGCCCACTTGCCCGCGCCCTGGTGCTGCAGGGTGGCCTCGTTCCAGATGATCGGCGTCATGAAGAACAACAGCTGCACGACGCTGAACAACAGCGGGCTGATGTCACGGTAGCGGGTGGACAGGATGCCGAAACACAGTGACACCCATACGCAATTCAGCATGATCAGAAAGAGCGCAGGGATGAACGCGAGGTCGGCCAAGGACCACGGTTTGGGATAGATGATCGCGATGATCACGTAGATGACGATGTTGTGCGCGAACAGGATCATCTGCCGCCACACCAGCCGGTAGACGTGCACGGACAACGGCGTGGGCAGCTGTTTGATCAACCCTTCGTTGGCGACGAACACGTCGGCGCCCTCCAGAATGGCCGCATTGATCAGGTTCCAGATGATGAGGCCGAGCGTGACGTAGGGCAGATGTTCGGACAGCTCGAGATGGAACAGCTTGGAATACAGCCCACCCATCGCGACCGCCGTTGTGCCTGTCGCGATCGTGATCCAGAACGGGCCAAGCACCGAGCGGCGGTAGCGCTGCTTGATGTCCTGCCAGCCCAGGTGCAGCCACAGCTCGCGCTTGCCGAACCCGGCGACCAGGTCGCCCCACGCGCGGGTCATCGTCTTGGACTGTGCGGCCGCGTCGGTAAATGTCATCGGCCGAACCTTTCGCGTCGCCCCATCCGCCGCAACCGGATCCATTCGATCAGCCCGGCTGGATCGCGGCGAGACACCAGGAAGAACCAGGAGAACCGAATCCACTCCTGCGCCAACAGTTTCCGCAAGCCCGGCTGCGAAAGCAGATAGCCGCGGTTGCGGTAGGTGAAAAACCGCTTCCCGGCATCGTCGGGGTACTGGGTATGCATCCGTCCGCCGAGGATCGGCTTGAACTCGTCGCCACCTTGCGGATGCAGGTACACCGCGTTCAGGCAGGTGCCGAACGGCAGCCCCGAGCGCACGAGCCGACGGTGCACCTCGACCTCGTCACCACGCACGAACAATCGGAGATCGGGAACGCCGACCGCCTCGAGCGTCGACGCCCGAAACAGCGCGCCGTTGAACAGCGACGCGATGCCGGGCAACAGGTCCTGATGCGATCCTTCGGTGCGCAGCTCGCTGACCCTTCGCCGCCACAGCAGCCCGCGGCGCAGCGGAAAAGCTAGACGCTCATGGTCGTTCATGTCGCACACCATCGGTGATACTTCGGCCAGTTCGTGGTTCTGCGCGCAGGTAAGCAGCGTGCCGAGCACTTCAGAATCCAACGGCCTTCCATCGTCGTCGGCCAGCCACACCCAGTCGGCGCCCAGCGCCAGCGCGTGTAGCATGCCCAACGCGAAACCGCCTGCGCCACCAAGGTTTCGGCGCGACCCGAGATAGGTGGTTGGGATCGGCTGGCCGCTCACGATGTCGCGCGCACGTGAGTCGTCGTCGTTGTCGACGACCACCAAATGATCGGGGGCGCGGGTCTGTGCGCTCAGTGCGTCCAGCGACTTGGCTAGCTCGTCGGGACGCCGATGGGTGACCACCACGGCGTGGATTGTCTGCTCTTCGCGCAAGCGCTCATCGGTTGTCTGCTCTTCGCGCAAGCGCTCATCGGTTGTCTGCTCTTCGCGCAAGCGCTCATCGGTTGTCTGCTCTTCGCGCAAGCGCTCATCGCCCACCGAATCAGTCATCGGGAACCGTTGCGGGCCAGTCCGCGCTGGCGTCCTCGGTCGGCGACCAATCGCCTCGGTGCTCCTCGGTCGGCGACCAATCGCCTCGGTGCTCCTCGAGGAACTCCCGCACATGGCGGGCCGCATCATCACCCTCGTACGCGCGCACGACGTCCTCGATACCGCCGGTCATCTTGATGGTGCCGTGGTCGATCCACATCGCGGTCTTACACAGCCGGGCAAGAAACTCGTTGGAATGGCTGGCGAACACCAGGATCCCGGAGCGCTCGACGAGGTTCTGCAGCCGTGACTGGGCCTTCTTCAGGAACTCGGCGTCCACCGCGCCGATGCCCTCGTCGAGCAGCAGGATCTCCGGGTCGATGCTGGTGACCACTCCCATGGCCAGCCGCACCCGCATACCGGTGGAGTAGGTGCGCAGCGGCATCGACAGGTAATCGCCGAGCTCGGTGAACTCCGCGATCTCATCGATCTTGGCCAGCATCTGCTTTCGGGTCTGCCCGAGGAACAGCCCGCGGATGATGATGTTCTCGAACCCGGAGATCTCCGCGTCCATCCCGACGCCGAGGTCGAACACCGGGGCCACCCGGCCAGTCACCGAAGCCACCCCGCGGGTCGGTTCGTAGATCCCGGACAGCAGCCGCAGCAGGGTCGACTTTCCCGCGCCGTTGTGCCCGACCAGCCCCACCCGGTCGCCGAGTTCCAGAGACATGGTGATGTCCCGCAACGCCTCGATCACAACGACGTTGGACTCGTTGCGTCCGATCGCGCCGCCGGCCTTGCCGAGGAACGCCTTCTTGAGCGAGCGCGTCTTCGCGTCGAAGATCGGAAACTCCACCCACGCGTTGTGGGTTTCGATGTGGGGCTGAGACACAGGACCTACAGGTACTGACCGGTCCCCGGGCCGCCGCGCTGTCCTGGCACCGCCGCACCCGGCGGCAATTGCCGCATCTGCTCCAGCTGCTGGCGCGCCGCCATCTGCTGGGCGAACAGCGCGGTCTGGATGCCGTGGAACAGGCCTTCGAGCCAGCCGACCAGCTGAGCCTGCGCGATCCGCAGTTCGGCGTCGGATGGCACGGTGTCCTCGGTGAATGGCAGCGTGAGCCGCTCGAGCTCCTCGCGCAGCTCGGGCGCAAGCCCGCCCTCGAGCTCGCGGATACTCGTGCGGTGGATGTCGCGCAGCCGGTTGCGGCTGGCGTCGTCAAGAGGAGCCGCGCGCACCTCCTCCAGCAGCTGCTTGATCATGGTGCCGATTCGCATCACCTTCGCAGGTTGTTCGACGAGATCGGTCAGCGACTTGCCGTCGGCATCGTCGACGACCAGGCTGTCATCGCCGCCGATGATTTCGATGTTGTCGTCGTCGGTGTTGGCTGTCATGTCCCCTCTCCGCGCCATTCGTAGATGCGAGCCTCGCCGTTGTCGTAGATCTTCTTCCACGACCGCGACCTATCTAGCGACACTAGCCCGTCGGGCATGACGAACCCGCGGACCACCGGTGTGCTCGTCACCACGTACCGAATGTTGAGCGCCTTCACCGCCTCGGCAACCCGCGGGTCGGTGTCGGCGTCGTGGGCGTAGGCCCAGAAGATGAACCGGTGGTAGCCCGGACCCTGCTGGACCGGGAAGTCGTAGTGGGTCCACAACGGGTGCAGGTCAGCGACGGCGTACATCCACGAGGTGCCGTCGGTGTTCGCATCGCCGATCAGGGTGTCGTGCGCACCCGGCAACGTGGCCAGATAGGCCCACGCCTCCAGGTCCTTGGCGTCGACGAGCACCCTGTCGTACTTCTCGCCGAACAGGAACTGATCCCGCGGCAGATAGGCAAGCCCGATCCCGACGCTAACGGCCACCACGATGGCGGCCGTCGTTGCGTGCCAGGCTCGTGGGCTGCCCTTGCCGACCAGCCGGCGTCCGCCTGCGACTGCGGCCGACGCCAGCGTGAACACGGCGATGCCGACCGCAGCGGTGAGCAGCATCGTGACCACCGCCGACAGCCGCCGCGGGTCGCTGTAGAACAGGTTGCTGAACTTGCCGACGACCGCGCCGATCGGACCGCCGAACGGCGCCGACGAGTGCACGATCGACACCACAAGCAGCAGCCACACCGCCAGCGGCCACCAGATCCGCCGCACCAAAAGGACGACCGCGCCGATGGCGGCCAGGATGATCAGCACCCACTGGACCGGGAAGTCGTTGAGATGCCGGGTGTGCTGCACGACCGCGTCGATCAGGCCACGCTTCTTGCCCTCGTGGGTGACGAACGCGTGCCCGGCGATGATCTCGGCCTGCTGCCACACTCCCAAGAACTGCGGCAGGAGCAGCGCCACGGTCGGAATGGCGATGAGCAACAGGTCGACCAAGTCCGCCAGGCGGCCGCGGACGGGATGCCACAGAGCGTCGACCAGCCACCACGCCGCCACGAACAGAACGACCACCACGCCCCCGGTGATGTGCACCGAGAACACACCAAGCAGCGCCAGCACCGCGAGCGGGATGCGGTCGCGGTGTCGCAGCGCGGACACGACCAGCGCCATGGTCGGGACGGCGACGCCGAAGGCGGCGAGGTTGGGCATGGAGGCGGTGTCGAACTCGACGTAGGGGATCGCGGTGAACGACGCCGACAGCGCGGCTGCCGTGGCCGCGGCGCCGGCCGTGCGCCACTCGTCGGTTCGGCTGCGAAGCAGCCGCCACGTCAGCGTGGCGGCGCTGACCGGGAATAGCCAGATCGCGGCCGCCAGTGAGTTCAGCGTGTACGCGGTGGCCGGCGCCGCCCCGGTGAGCTGACTGAAGATCGCTGCAAGGGCGTGAAACGTCGACGGGTAGTACAGCGCTTCGTGGGTCTCAACGTTGCGTAGCTCACCCATGTGGGTCGGCGACGCCTGGCCGGTGTCGAGGATGAAGCGAATCGTGTTGGCGTGCCAGACCGAATCCCAGTTACTCGGAATCGATTGCCAGTTTGGCATCCCGCGAAGCGCTGCCAGCCCGATCAGCAACCCGCCCAACAGGACGCCAGCGGCCACAACGAGCGCGGGCCCGCGGGTCGCCGCGCGGGCCTCGGCGCCAACGTCGCGAACGCGGCGCAGCGCGACCCGCACACCCAGCGCGGTTCCGGTCACGACCGCCAGAGCAAACAGCGCCGTCCATGCGTTCCACGGGACACCAAGTGCGCCAAATGGAACGATGGACAACGCCACGACGCCGTAGGTCAGGGCCGGTCCGACCGCGACCGCGGTGGGCCAGGTTAGCCGGCCGACACGTGCGACGATTGCCCCGGGGAGCACCAGCAAAAATAGTGCAATTAGCACTCCGAACCCCAAGCTCACTGGACTAGTATGGCTGCCCAGGTGAACCGGTCCGGGCACGGCATGGGCAGCGACAGGCACGGCCGGCCATCCGCCGAAATCGTGTCGGTTTGTCGAATTCACAGACGCTCTAAGGTGGGCTGGCATGGCATACGACGTCGCCCGGGTGCGTGGTCTGCATCCGTCTTTAGGCGATGGGTGGGTGCACTTCGACGCGCAGAACGGCATGCTGCTGCCCGATTCCGTTGGCAGAGCGGTGTCGACCGCTTTCCGCGGGTCGATGCCGACCCCGGTTGGACCTCATCCGTCGGCGCAACGCAGCGCCGCGGTGCTCGACGCCGCGCGCCAGGCGGTCGCAGATCTGCTCGACGCGGATCCGAGGGGCGTAGTGCTCGGCGCCGACCGCGCGGTCCTGCTGACGTCTCTGGCTGACGCGTCTTCCTCACGGGTCGGTCTTGGCTATGAGGTGGTGGTGACCCGGCTCGACGACGAGGCGAACATCGCACCGTGGCTGCGCGCCGCGAATCGCTATGGCGCCAAGGTGAAGTGGGCCGAGGTCGACATCGAAACCGGCGAACTGCCGACCTGGCAGTGGGAGGGTTTGATTACGCGGCCGACCCGTTTGGTCGCAATCGCCTCTGCCTCTTCGACGCTGGGCACCGTAACCGATCTTCGGGCGGTCACCAAGCTGGTACACGAGGTCGGCGGGTTGGTGGTGGTCGATCACTCCGCGGCCGCGCCGTACCGGTTGACTGACATTGACGAGATCGACGCCGATGCGGTCGCGGTGAACGCGATGGCGTGGGGTGGCCCGCCGATCGGGGCGCTGGTCTTCCGCGACCCGTCGATGATCGACTCGTTCAGCTCCGTGTCGCTGAACCCGTATGCGACCGGGCCCGCGCGACTCGAGGTGGGTGCGCACCAATTCGGCTTGCTCGCCGGCGTCGTTGCCAGCATCGAGTACCTGGCTGGACTGGACGAGTCGGCGCAAGGGTCGCGCCGCGAACGACTTTCGGTGTCAATGCAATCGGCGTCGTTGTACATGAGCCGGGTGTTCGACTACCTGCTGGTCTCGCTGCGTTCCCTGCCGGGGTTGATGGTGATCGGCCGACCCGAGGTACACATTCCGGTGTTGAGCTTCGCGGTCAGCGACGTGCCCGCCGAGCGGGTGGTGCAGCGGCTGGCCGACAACGGCATCCTCGCGATCTCCAACGTCAACTCGCGTGTGCTGGATGTCATCGGAGTCAACGACATTGGGGGTGCGGTCACCGTCGGGCTGGCGCACTACACGACGACTGCGGAGGTCGATCAATTGGTGCGCGCCCTCGCGTCACTTGGCTGACCTTTCGGCTAACGCGCTAATCAGCAACGCGCAGAAGGACTTTCCCCGACACCTCACCGGACGCCAGCAGCTCGTGCGCGGCCCTGGCCTGCTCGATGGGGAACTCGGCGCCGATGATCGGACGCACCTGGCCGTCTGCGATCATCGGCCAGACGTTAGCGACCACCTCGGCGACGATCTCGCTCTTGCCGCCGCGGCCGCTGACCGGACGCGACCGCAGCGTCGTTGCGATCACCCCGGCGCGCTTGCCCAGCAGCTTGCCGAGGTTGAGTTCAGCCTTCACGCCGCCCTGCATCCCGATGGTGACCAGCCGACCCTCGGTGGCGAGAGCGTCGACGTTGCGGTCGAGGTAGGCGGCGCCCATGATGTCGAGGATCACGTCGGCGCCGCCTTCGCGGCTTACCCGCTCCACGAAGTCCTCGTCGCGGTAGCCGATGGTGATCTCGGCGCCCAGTTCGGCACACAGGTCGAGTTTGTTCTGCGGCCCGGCGGTAATGGCCACCCTGGCGCCGATCGCGCGTGCCACCTGGATGCCGTGGGTGCCGATGCCGCTGGCGCCGCCGTGGATCAGCACGAGTTGACCGGCGGACAGCTGCGCGGTCATCATCAGGTTCGACCACACCGTGCAGGCCACTTCGGGCAGTCCAGCGGCATGATGAAGCGGCACACCGTCGGGAATCGGCATCACCTGGCCGGCGGGGACAGCGACGAACTCCGCGTAACCCCCGCCCGCCAGCAAAGCGCAGACTTGTTGCCCGACGGTCCACTGGGGGACTCCGTCGCCCACCTCAGCGATGGTCCCTGACACCTCGAGCCCCAGGGTCTGGCTGGCTCCAGGAGGGGGTGGATAGTAGCCAGCGGCCTGCAGCAGGTCGGCCCGGTTGACTCCCGCCGCACTGACCTTGATGAGCACTTCACCGAAGTCGGGTGCGATGTCGGCGATTTCTTGCCAGGTGAGCTGATCGGCTGATTCCGCCACGATCGCACGCATTGGGCTAACGCTACTACGCGCAGAATACAGTGTGGATTTCCCGTCGCAGCAATGCTTGCCTGCTTTACCATAGCGAAATGGAGGGGATGATCGCCGGGCGTACTGCAAGTGACATGCCTGGTTTGGACATCGCTGAGCAGAGGTCGTGGCAAAACTTCCTCGACTCAGCCTTGAGGATGTATGCGACCCTGAACCGGTCGCTCGTGGACGCGCATCATCTGACGCTCAATGACGTGCGGCTGCTCGACATTTTGGACCGGTCCGCGACCGGCTCGGCGCGCATGGGGGACCTCGCCGACGGGCTGATGTCGTTGCCCAGCCGGGTGACCCGGCAGATCCGGCGGTTGGAACTGCAGGGCCTGGTGCGCCGCGGCGCCAGCCCCGACGACGGCCGAGGCGTGCTGGCCTCCATCACCCAGGAAGGGCGCTCCGCGGTGGCTGAGGCGATGCTGACGTACGGCGAGGGGGTGCGCGCGCACTTCCTCGGCAGGCTGTCACGCCCGCAGATCGCCGCGATGGGCGAGAACTGCAGGCGGATCAGCGTCGCGCTGAAGGCAGGGGCGCCACCGGCGAAGCTTGGCCGCGTCTAGTCGGTCTTCTTCGCGCAAGCGCTGATCGGCCCCGTACTGTTGTCGGCGGTGGCGTGGCAGAGCGGCCTAACGCACTCGCCTTGAAAGCGAGAGACGGCTAAAACCGTCCGGGGGTTCAAATCCCTCCGCCACCGCTCTGTGATGTCTCAAGACATCGGAATAGTCGGAACCCGCGCTTTGCTTGGGTCTTGCCGCGCCTGCGGCGGGGACTTCTCGGTATGGCGTAATCACGATGAAACAGGCACTGAACATTGGTGACCCTGATTCATAGTCAACTGGTCCAAACAGATCTGGGTTTTCGGACGGAGGGTGACGATGATCCGCATTCGCCGAGTCATGGGACATCTCACTGGACGGCCGTGAGTACACCTTCCACATTCGGCAGGGCGTGAAGGTCCACATGTGGGACAGAACTGCCCGCGGCATTCGGCAAGGCCCGCCGGTCAGATCGGTTCGTCTGGAAATTCGCACTGTGCGCACCAAACCTAGGAGATCCCATGCCGGATAGTGAATTCCTGCCCCCCGAAGCCCAGGTGGCCGCCGCGTTCGAGTACGCCGGGCTGACCATCTCGCCAGAGCGTCTCGCGGCGAACTACGAAATCTACTCATCGACGCTCGCGCTGATCCGTAAGGCCTCGACGCCAGGCCTGGGCGAGACGGTCCCGGCCGTCGGCTTCAAGGCGTCCTGGGACTGAACGTAAAGGAATACCGCGATGGAACTGTACGAACTTCCCATGATCGAGGTCTCGGAGAAGATCCGCACCAAGGAGGTGTCCCCGGTCGAGGTCACCCAATCGTCGCTCGCACGCCTGGAGCAGGTCGAACCTACGCTCACCGCATTCGCCACGACCACACCGGAACTCGCGCTCGAACAGGCCAAGATCGCCGAGAAGGAGATCAGCGACGGCAATTACCGGAGCCCGCTGCACGGTGTTCCGCTCGCAGTCAAGGATCTCTACGACACTGCCGGAGTCAGGACGACGTCCAGCTCCGCGCAGCGGGCCGACCACGTGCCGGATACCGATTCGGTGTCCGTCGCGAAGCTGTACGCGGCAGGGATGGTCCTTATCGGTAAGACCCATACCCACGAATTCGCCTACGGCGCAACCACTCCCACCACGGGCAACCCCTGGGCGCCGGACCGCACACCAGGCGGATCCAGCGGCGGTTCTGGAGCTGCGGTAGCCAGCGGCGTCGTGCACGTCGCTCTCGGCAGCGATACCGGCGGATCCATCCGCATCCCGGCCGCGCTGTGTGGCACCGTCGGCCTCAAGCCGACCTTCGGCCGCGCCTCTCGCGTCGGAGTCGCGTCGCTGTCGTGGTCTCTCGACCATGTGGGACCGCTCAGCCGCAGCGTGGTCGATTCGGCGCTGGTGATGGCTGCGATGTCTGGCTACGACCGCACCGACCCGGGCACCGTCGAAGTGCCGGTGCCGGACATGGTGACCGGGATCGACGCTGGCGTGGCGGGGAAGAAGATCGGTATCCCAGTCAACTACTACACCGAACACGTTGCCACCGAGGCGGCACAAGCGGCCGAGACCGCCGCCGCGACGCTCCAGGCGCTCGGCGCCGATCTGGTCGAGGTAAAGATCCCGATGGCCGAACACATCATCTCGACCGAGTGGGCGATCATGATGCCGGAGGCGACCGCGTACCACATGGACTACCTCCGCAATTCCCCGGAGAAGTTCACCGACGAGACCCGTACCCTCCTCGAGATCGGCGCAGCAGAACTCGCCACGGATTACGTCAACGCGCTGCGCCTGCGGACGCTGATCCAGGCGGCGTGGAAGGAGATGTTCTCCTCAATCGACGTGCTGCTCGCACCCACGCTCGTCGCTGCGGCGACCCTGCGGTCCGATCCCTTCATCAGGTGGGGGGACGGCACGGTCGAGGGTGCAACCCCTGCTTACGTGCGCCTGTCGGCGCCCGCCAACGTCACCGGACTGCCGTCCTTGTCGGTTCCGGCGGCCTTCACCGCCGACGGACTTCCGTTGGGGGTGCAGATCATCGGAAAGCCGTTCGCCGAGCCCGAGATCCTGCGGTTCGGCTATGCGCTGGAGCAAAACACCGACGTGGTCGGCAGGATCGCGCCGGTCGTCGCGAGGGGCGCGTAGTGACGACTGCCCGCGCGGGCCTGCGGATCCTCGAAGGGATCGTCGGGTGGGTGACGGACCAGGAAGTCGCCGACCGTTTGCACGAACTGCGCCATCACCCCTACCTCGAGCATGCCGTCGAGTACCTCCACCTGGATGTTCACGACCTCGATCGCAAACGGCTGCGCGCGACATCGGATGCGGGCACCGACTACGCCATCGTGCTGCCGCGGGACAGCGCACTCGCCGATGGTGCGGTGTTACTGCTAGAACCCGATCGCGCGGTGGTCGTGCGGGCGGGGGCTCCACGGACAATAACGTTGCGGGCCAACGATATTGGGGCAGCACTACGCCTCGGCTTCCTCGTCGGACACCTGCATTGGAAAGCCGACCAGCGCGACGAATCCGTCGTGGTTCACCTGGAGGGTCCGGAATCCGACTACACCTCACGGATCGTCGAGCTGCTCGAGAACGGGCGGGTCGAGTCGCTCGATGACTGATCTTGGGCAGCTGCTTGCCGCCATCCGTTTCGGTGACAGCGCATTCCCGTCCGGTGGATTCGCCTTCTCCTCGGGGTTGGAGGGCTCGCATCGTGACGGAATGGTGCAGGACGAGGGGGACGTCACTGCCTTCGTCGCCGAGCAGCTTGAGGGAAATTGGCATCGGCGCGACCGGGTCCTGTTGCGGCGAGCCTGGACCGAGCTGGACCCTTCCGCTGTCGACACTTTCGCCGAGGCTGTCACGACGATGTCGGTGCTGCGGGAGGCGTCCCGCCGCGCTGGTGCCGCCGCCCTTGCAACGTTCGCTGCAGTGATCGACCCCGGTGTCGTCGACTACCGCAGCCGGGTGCTCGCCGGGGCGGCTCCCGGTCACCTTGCGGTGGCCCAGGCGGTCTGTTTCCGTGCCGCGGGCCTCACCCTGGAAACGGCAGAGGCCGTCGCGGCATGGCAGGTGGTCTCCGGAATTACTGGTGCCGCACTGCGTCTCGGAATCTACGGGCACCTCGGCGCCCAGCGGGTCGTGACGAATATGACCCCGCTCCTCCTCGATCTGCTGCAACGCCAGCCACCCACCGACCCCGCCGCCTTCACCGCCTACGCCGACATCGCGGCCCAGCGCCACGACGACGGCGTGCGGTTGTTCGCCAGTTGACCACCCGTACATGAAGGAGATCGTGTGAACCTGACGCCCACCGAGCTCGAGCGGCTTACGGTGTTCAACGCCGCCGAGTTGGCGCGGCGCAATCTTCGCGAAGGCATCCCGTTGAGCCACCCAGAAGCGGTGGCCCTGCTGGCCGACGAGGTGATGCTCGCGGCGCGCAAGAATATGGCCTACGACGAGGTGATCGACCACGCCGCGGCGCTTCTCACGGCCGACCAGTGCGAGCCGGGTGTGCCCGACATGGTGCGCATCGTGACACTGGACGCTCCTTTCCCTGACGGCACCAAGCTCGTCACGCTGATCGACCCGATCATCTCCGGGGAGAACGATATCCGCCCAGGGGAGATCATCGTCGGCGATGAGCCGATCGAGCTGTTCGGAGGTGCCGAGCGACTGTCACTGACCGTCGTCAACCGCGGCGACCGGGATGTCCAGGTGCGTAGCCAGTCGCACTTCTTCGAAATCAACCCAGCGCTCGAGTTCGACCGCCGCGCCGCGTGGGGTCACAAACTGGACGTGGCCTCCGGTGCAGGAGTGCGGTTCGAACCCGGTATACCCGTGGAGGTGAAGTTGGTTCCGATGGCCGGTAATCGTGTGGCCCAAGGCTTCTCGGGGGTGGTCAACGGACCAATCGATGCAGCCGGTGCCCTCGAAGCGGCGCTTACTGCGCAGCACGAAGGCTGACAGCGCAGTGACATCGATCAATCGGCAGTCCTACGCCCGCATGTTCGGCCCCACCAAGGGAGACCGGATCCGCCTCGCCGACTCGGACCTCTTCGTCGAGGTCGAACGGGATTACACGGTGCCCGGATATGAGCTGCTCGCCGGCGCGGGCAAGTCCGTGCGGGATGGCGAAGGGTACCGCCCGTCCTCGAAGCCGTCGGACGGCGCCCTGGACTACGTCATCGTGAATGCGGTCATCATCGACGCGGTTGCCGGAATCATCAAGGCGGACATCGGCATCCGTGACGGCAGAATTGCCGGCATCGGAAAGGCGGGTAACCCGGACACCATGCCCGGTGTCACCGCGGGGTTGGTCGTCGGCACCAGCACGACGCCGATTCCCGCGGAAGGCATGATCGTGACTGCCGGGGCGATCGAGACCCACGCGCACCTGATTTCGCCGCAGCAGACCGAGCACGCGCTGTCTACCGGCACCACGACCCTCATCGGTGGGTCGCTGGGCCCGTCGTTCGAAGTCGCCACCGGAAGCCCCCGCAATCTCGGGATGTTCCTGAAGGCCGGTGAGTACACACCCATGAATTTCGTCGCGTTCGGCCGCGGCTCCTCCGATCCGGAGGCAGTCTTGGAGTCGGTGGTTGCCGGCGCTGGCGCGGTGAAGATCCACGAAGACTTGGGGGCGTCGCCGGCCGTCATCGACAAGACGCTGGAGGCCGCCGATTCCGCCGACTTCGCGGTACACCTGCACACCGACTCGATCAACGAGTTCGGGTTTTCCGAGCGGACGCTGTCGACGATCAGGGGTCGGACAATCCACATGTACCACGTGGAAGGCGCCGGCGGAGGACACGCCCCCGACCTGATCAGGTGCGTCGGTTACGAGAACGTCATTCCTGGCACGACCAACCCGACGAATCCCTACACGGTCGTCGGGCTCGACGAGGGTGTGCCGATGACGATGCTGGCGCACTTGATGAATTGGGAAGCGCCAGAGGACATCGCGTTCGCCGAAGCTCGGATCCGGCCGCAGACCATGGTCGCCGAGGACTTTCTGCACGACATGGGGGCCATCTCGATCTTCGGCAGCGATACCCAGGGCATGGGCCGCCTCGCCGAGAACATCACCAACTGCTGGCAGCTCGCTGCGGTGATGAAGCAGCGCATCGGGCGTCTGCCGGACGAGACAACCGGCTTCGCCGACAACGAACGCGTCAAGCGCTACCTCGCGAAACTCACCATCAACCCTGCCATCTCGATCGGCGCCGACGCACACATCGGCTCCGTCGAGACCGGCAAGGTGGCCGACCTGGTGATCTGGCAGCCCGCATTCTTCGGTGTCAAACCCAGGGCGGTACTCAAGAACGGGCTGTTCGCGTCGGCGGCACTCGGTGACGCGGCGGGGTCTATCTCGTCGTCGGAGCCGATCATCCAGCGCCCGAACTGGGGTGCTCTTGGCGACGCGGCCGCCAAACTTGGGTTTCTGTTCATGTCCTCGCTCGCGATCGATGCGGGCGTGCCGGACAAGCTGGGGCTGCGCAAGAACGTGCTGCCGATCAAGTCGGTGCGCGGGCTTCGCAAGACGGACATGGTGCGCAACGACGCTCTTCCCCATGTCGAGGTTGATCCCCGTACGTTCGAGGTCCGTGCCGACGGTGAGCTGCTCATCGCCGAACCGGCTGCCACCGTGGCATTTTCGAGAAAGTACATGCTGCGATGACCACTCCCATGAGAGCTGCGCGTATCGGCATCGGTGGGCCGGTCGGGTCCGGCAAGACCGCGATCGTCGAGGCGCTGCTCGCTGGATTCGCCCGGCGCGGACGCTCGGTCTCGGTGATCACCAACGATCTGGTGACGGCCGAGGACGCCGAGCGGATCCGCCGCTCCGGGCTGATCGACCCTCAGCGGGTACGGGCCGTCGAGGCAGGCGGCTGCCCGCACACCGTGATCCGCGAGGACCCGTCACTGAACATCGCCGCCGCCGATGCCCTCGAGGCCGCCTACCCCGACACCGAGATGATTCTGCTCGAATCCGGTGGTGACAACCTCGCGTCGACGTTCTCGCGGGATCTGGTGGATTACTGGCTTTTCGTGATCGACGTTGCCGGGGGTGACGACATCCCACGCAAGCGCGGACCGGGTGTGGTGCGGTGCGATCTGCTGGTGGTCAACAAGGTTGATCTCGCGCCGTACGTTCGCGTCGACCTGACCCTGATGCTGAAGGAAGCCAGCGAGGTGCGCGGCGGCAGACCCGTCGTCGCCACCAACGCCTGCAGCGGCGAGGGGATCGAGGTGCTGATGGACATGCTCGAACGTGACGTGCTGTTCGTGTGAGCACCCGCAATGCCCTCGACCTCACGTTCGCCTGTGTCGGCGGACGCACCGCCCTGACCCGGCGCCGTTACCGGTGGCCACTGCTGATCGGGCGCGTCTTCACCGACCGAACACGGCCAGGCGTTGGCTCGGTGACCATTCAGAACTGTGCCGGCACGGTCATTCCCGGCGATGTCGTCAGGCAGCGGATCGCGGTGGTCCACGGCGGGTCTGCAGTGGTCCGTGGCCAGGGTGCCACAATCGTCAGCGGCGTTCGCGGCGGTGAGACGGCGGTCGAGGACACTCGCCTGCGGGTGGACGCGAGCAGTCGGCTGCTGTTCGACCCCTCGCCGCGCATCCTCACTGCGCACGCGCGCTATCGCCAGCGCACGCAGGTGTGTGTCGAGCCCGGCGGACGGGCGGTGATCGTCGACGCCGTCGTGCTCCACCCCGACCTGACGGACGAGGCGTTCGGCAGCTACGAGTCCAGCGTCGCCGTCGCCGCTCCTGACGGAACGCTCCGCGCACTCGATGCGCAGATGCTCGAGACGACGCCGCAGGTCCGCCGGGCCCCGACGGCTTTCGGGACCGTGTACGTCGTCGGTGACGGGTTCGACACCACGATGGCGGCGCTATCGCCAGACCTCGAATCGCTCAGTGTGCTCACGGGCGACAGGCGTGTGTACCTTGCGGTGACCGACCTGCCTAACCATGTTGGATGGGCGGTTCGGATCGCCGGGTCGGATGGCGGAACGTTGCGGGCGACAGTCGCAGCGGTGACCGAGCTGATCGAGGCGGGAAGCTGTGAGGGGGAGCGGCCAGCTTCGTACTCCTCCGCGGTCCAGCAGAGGTAGTCGGATCGGCGCATTCGGCGAGCGAGTCGGCGACCGGATCCCATACGCGCAAGTTCCAACGTTGTGTCAACTGGTCCGCGCACTCGGTGAATGCAAGAAGACGCCCCGACGAACGCCTCGGCGGCCACCCGAGTCGTTAGCCACAAACCCAAAAATTAATTAACGCTTGTGCAAATCCGATCGAGCAAGCCCGCCTTCCTTCTCACGGCGCTAGCGGGGTCGTCGATGACTTTCGCGAACCCCGGAGGTCGACACCTTTATGGCGAAGTTCTTGTACTCGGCAGCGATGTCGCTCGACGGGTTCATCGCGGGCCCCGGCGGCGACATGTCATGGATGATCGACTATCTCGGCCCGAATCCCGTTGTGGACGAACTGATTCCGCAGACCGGTGCGATACTGGCTGGCAACCGGACCTTCGGCGGCGACGATCCCCACAAGGGCCGGCCCGGCGAGGGTGAGGTCTTCGGCGGTGGTTGGGAAGGGCCGCAGTTCGTGCTGACGCACCACCCCCCAACCGACCCGGTTGCAGGAGTGACGTTCGTCCGCGACATCGACACCGCGATCACCGAGTCGCGGGCCGCGGCGTCGGGCAAGTACGTAAACATCCTCGGCGCAGGCGTGGCCGCACAATGTCTGGACGCAGGCGTACTGGACGAAGTGCTGGTGTGTGTTACACCCGTGCTGCTCGGCGACGGCACCCGCCTGTTCGCACACCCCGGTGGCAAGACCGTGCGACTCGAACAGATCGGCGTAACGCACACGCCTACGGTGACCAATCTCTGGTACCGCGTCACCGCATGGCAAGGGCCAGTGCCTGCACGCCCGTGATGATCTGCGATTCACTGAGATTGGCGTATCCCAGCATCAACCCCGGCAGCGCCGTCTCGGGCTCGGCGTAGCAGGGCGCCAGCGGCTCGACCCTGACCCGCATCTCGGCGGCCCGGTGGACCAAATCCGCGACGCGACAGCCATCGGGAAGGCGCACCGTCAGGTGAACCCCTGCCGCCGCGCCGAGCACGGTCGCCTCCGGCAGATACCGAGCCAGTGCCCGCAGCAGCGTATTTCGGCGAGTCAGATATCGGCGGCGCATCTGGCGCAGGTGCCTGTCGTATCCGCCGGACGTCAACAGCTTCGCGAACGCGATCTGATCCATCACCGAACTTCCGGCGTCGGCGAGGCCTTTCGACAGCGTCGCCCGGCCGACGAGATGTGCGGGCAACACCATCCACCCGATCCGCAGTCCGGGCGCCAGCGTCTTGCTCGTCGAGCCGACGTACACCACGCGGTCGGGCGCGATGCCCTGCAGCGCGCCGACGGGTGCACGGTCGTAACGGTATTCGGCATCGTAGTCGTCCTCGATGACCAGGTGTCCCGCCCTCGCCCAAGTCACCAGCGCGGCGCGGCGCGCGGCGGACAGCACCACACCGGTCGGCGATTGATGGGCCGGAGTGGCCAGCATCGTCGTCGCACCGCTATCCGCGAGGGCGGCGACGTCAAGGCCGTCATCATCGACCGGAATCGCAACGGGCTCGATGCCGTTGTGTCGCATCACCATCCGGTGCAACCAGAACCCAGGGTCCTCCATCGCCAGCGTCTGGTCTGACAGCACCGATGCGAGCAGGGCGATGGCCTGCGTCGCCCCCGAACACAGCACGATGTGCTGCGGGTCCGCGAGGACGCCGCGGGTGCGCCGCAGATAGTCCGCCACAGCGAGGCGGGCGGTGTGTAACCCCTGCGGCGCGACGTAGCCGAACGCATCCGACTCGATCTCGGCGAGGCCTTGCCGCAACGCCCGCAGCCACGCATGTCGCGGAAAGCGGCCGAGATCCGGTGAGCCGGGTGCGAAGTCGATGTCGAAGTGCCTCGCAAGCTCACCGGTGTCGCGCTCCGGCACGCTGGCGGCATCGACCGTCGCCACCCTGGTACCGGACCCGTGCCGGCTGAGCAGGAACCCCTCGGCGGCCAGCTGGCTGTACGCGTCCACGACGAGGCGGCGCGAGACGCCGAGGTCCGCGGCCAGCACCCGGGTCGACGGCAATCGCGTCGCCGGCGCCAAACGCCCCGTGCGGATTGCATCGCGCAGTCCGTTGGCGAGCTGGCGATGCAGCGGGTCCGGAGCGGCGCGGTCGAGTTCGACCAGCAGCTCCGGGCCCGAAGTGGTACCCGAAATCGTCATCAAAGTGGAGCCTATCCTGAGGCCATTGAGGATCTAGCGTGAAGATATGACGACAACACCCATGCGCACAAGAGCCCGCTACGTCGAGGTGATCCTGATCGTGTTCGGGGTGTACTCGGTGCTTCTTGGAGTGTTCATGTTCGTCGCTCCAGGAACGTTCTTCGACACGCTCGGGAATTTCGGCGCACGCAACGACCACTACATCTTCGACAACGCCACGTTCGAGTTTCCGCTTGGCCTGATGATGCTGGCCGCGGCGCGCTGGTCGTCGTGGCGAGTTCCGGCGCTGGCGTTCGCCACGCTGCACTGGGGGCTGCACGCCCTCAGCCACCTCATCGACCCCCACCACGGCGCGGGTGAATCCATCGGCATGCTCGAGGCCGGGGGTTTGGTGGTGAGCACCGCGTTCATTGCAATTGCGTTGCGCGCCAGCGTTGTTGCGGAGAAGAGCTGATGCGCGTATTGGTGGCCGGCGCGACAAGTGTGCCAGGACTTCCGCTGGTAAGGGAACTGAATGCCCGCGGCCACGATGTCGTCGGCCTGACCCGCCAGTCGGCGAGGACGCCGCAGATCGAGCAGGCCGGCGCCAAACCGGTGGTGGCCGACGTCTTCGATGCCGGCCAGATCGACGCGGTGGTCGCCGACATCGAACCCGAAGTGGTCATCAGCCTGCTGACCACGCTGCCGAAATGGGGACCCAAGCGGCCCAAGGACTTTGACGCCGCGAAGAAGTTGTGGAAGACCGGCGCTGCGAACCTGGTGTCGGCCGCACAGCACGCAGGCGTGCGTCGGGTCGTGGCGGAGTCGATGGTCTTCGCCTACGGCTATCCGACGACGGGGCCGGCGGTGATGGACGAGACAGACCCATACCCTGGGCCGCCGCCGAAGGGCGGAGACGACATGCTGGCGGCGCTGCGCGGCATGGAGCAGACGGTCCTGACGTCGGGGGAGCACAGCAACACCGAGGGAATCGTGTTGCGTTACGGCGTCTTCTACGGGCCAGGCGTACCGCACGACGAATTGTTCGTCCGACTGGCCAAGTGGTGGGCATTGCCCGCGATGACCGGCAACGGGATGGTGCCCTGGATTCACATCGACGACGTCGCAACCGCGACGGCCGACGCGATCGACAAAGGCCGCGGCGGGCAGATGTACAACATCGTCGACGACCGACCGCAGTCGTTCGGCGGCTACGTCCGCGAGCTGTCCGCGACGCTCCATCGCCCGCGGCCGCTGCCAATACCGCACCAGCTGGTGGGCTTGGTCGCCTCCTACCCGGCGACCGCCTTCGGCCGGACGTGGCTGCCGCTGTCGAACGCCAAGGCCAAGGCAGAGCTCGGCTGGACTCCTACTCCCCGCTGAACTGCGGCGGCCGCTTCTCGAAGTGGGCGCGCAGCCCCTCGGAGAGGTCGTTGGACGGAAGGAACGCGGCGTTCCACGCCGCCACGTAGCGCAGGCTCTCCGAGACGCGGGCAATGCGCTGTTGATCCAGCACGTCCTTTACGCCGTTGACCACCAGCGGTGGGTTGCCTGCGATCTCGGCGGCCGTCTGGTGCGCGGCGGCCAGCGACGCCTCAGCGTCGTCGTGGACGTCGTTGAGCAGGCCGATCTTCTCGGCCCGGGCCGCATCGATGTTCTTGCCAGTCAAGGCCAGTTCGCGCAAGTGCCCGTCGGACAGAATCAGCGGCAGCCGTGCGAGGCTGCCGACATCCGCGACCATCGCCAGCTTGACCTCGCGCACCGAGAACTTTGCGTCGGCGCTGGCGTAGCGGATGTCGACGGCCGAGATCAGATCCACGCCTCCGCCGATGCACCAGCCGTGCACCGACGCGATGGTCGGGGTGCGGCAGTCGGCGACGGCGTTGATGGCACCCTGCATCCGCAGGATGGTGGCGTGAAAGTCCGCCCGCGGCCGGGCCGTAGCGCCGTCGGCCAGCACCCCCGAAAGCGAGCCGCCCATCGCGGGCAGATCCAGCCCGTAGCTGAAGTTCTTTCCCGAGCCGGTCAGCACGATCGCACGCACGTCGCGGTCGGCGTCGAGCTTGGCGAACACCTCGGGCATCTCCGCCCAGAACGCCGGCCCCATCGCGTTGCCCTTGCCTGGACCGACCAGCGTCACCTGTGCGACGTGACCCTCGATGTCCACGGTGACGGATTCATATGCATCGCCCATGAAAGAAGGCTAGCCACTCACCGCGGCGGCGAGCCCATCAGCACCTCGCTAACGGTGGCCTGGGGCAGGAACTGGCAGGCGGCGTCGACCAGCATCTGCCCGACGGACTCGCCGTTCGGGCCAAGCGGATTGTTCTGCTGGGCCAGGATCGCGCGGATGACGGCCAGCCGGGTGGCGTCATCGAGCTTGGTGAACTCGCTGCATTTCATGGTCAGCGCGTTGGGCGGTGCGGGGACGACCGGAACGTTGGTGTTCCTGGGAAACCCGGGGATCGGAATGTTCGGAATGGGGATGCCAGGCAACCCAGGCACAGTCGTCATCGGCGTCTTCGTGGTGGAGGTGATCGGCGGTCCCGGCTGGGTGGTCATCGCGACTGTGCCGGGCGTGCTGCGCTCGCAGCCGACGGTAAGGCCGGTGAGGATCAGCGCGGCAACGGCCACCCAAACGTGCGTCCTCATCCTGTGAACGATATGCGCAAGCGCGACGTAGCGTGGGCGCATGCCCTCAGTATCCGATTCACCGCCGGTCGATGAACTCCAGAGCGCCGAAGCGGCGCTGGCCGTGTTGCAGGACGTGCTGCACGGCATCGCCAACGACGAGTGGACGAAGCAGACACCGTGCCGCGAGTTCGACGTCGCCGGACTCACCGACCACTTGATGAACTCGATCGCCGCCATCGGCGGCGCCGCAGGCGCGACGTTCCCCGAGCGCGACCGGGACGACTCGGTGGAACGGCAGGTCGTCCTCGCTGCGCGACCGGCGCTGGGCGCCTGGCGCCACCGCGGCCTGGACGGCACCGTCGCGCTCGGCCAGAACGAGACGCCGGCGACGGTGATGGCAGGCATCCTTTCGCTCGAGTTCCTCGTCCACGGCTGGGATTACGCGAAGGCGACCGGGCGAGAGGTGACGGCGCCCGATGCCCTTTCGGATTACGTGATGGGTCTGGCGAAGACGATCATCACGCCGCAGGGGCGCAGCAATGCCGGGTTCGACGATCCGATCGATGTGGCCGCCGACGCAGGCGCGCTGGACCGGCTGATCGCCTATACCGGCCGCCAGCCGAGCTAATGGCGCGTTCCAGGTTGAAGTGGCCATAGCGGCGGTCATCGAGCCCGGCGGTCGAGTGCTTCTGTCAGTGCGCTTCGATCCAGTGTTTGGCGAAGTCGCCGAAGGCGTCGTTCTCGTGCGGGGCGGCGACGGTCACCCGCACACCGTCGTCGCCGTAGGGGCGGACGATGACGCGGCTGTTCGCCGAGTCCTTCGCGAACTGTATGGCGCGTCCTGGCAGCGGCAGCCAGACGAAGTTGGCCTGTGACGGCGGCACCGTGTAGCCGACGTCGCGCAGCACGGCGGTGACGCGGGCGCGTTCGGCGACGACGGCATCGGTGCGGGCCAGCAGCTCGTCGGCGGCGTCGAGTGATGCGATGGCCGCCGCCTGCGAAATGCTGGTCGCGGTGAAGGGCACGTAGACCTTGGCGAGCGCGGTGATGATGTCCGGATCGCCGACCGCATACCCGATCCGCAGTCCCGCCAGCCCGTACGCCTTCGAAAACGTCCGCAGCACAACGACATTGTTGTGCTTGCGGACCAGGCCGAAGCTGTCGGGCAGCAACCCGTCGCGGATGTACTCGACATACGCCTCGTCGAGCGCGATCAGAATGTCGGACGGAACCGCCTCGACGAACCGGGCCAGCGCATCGGGGTCGACGACGGTACTGGTCGGGTTGTTCGGGTTACAGACGAAGATCAGCCGGGTGCGGTCGGTGATCGCGGCGAGCATCGCATCAAGGTCGTAGGTGTAGTCGGTCAGCGGCACCTCGACCGGCGTGGCGCCGGCGGTGCGCACCTGCAGCGGGTAGATCTCGAAGCTGCGCCAGCCGTACAACACCTCGTCGCCCACCGTCGAGGTGATCTGGATCAGCTGCTGGCACAGGCTGACCGACCCGCAGCCCACCGAGATGTGCTCGGCCGCGAAAGCCCCGTTGTCCAGGTGCTTGGCCAGCTGGTCTTTGAGCTCGACATAGCCGTTGTCGGGATAGCGGTTGACGTTGTCGGTGGCCTTTTCAATCGCTGCCCGCACACTCGGCAGCGGTCCGTGTACCGTCTCGTTGCTGGCGATCTTGATCGCCCCCGGCACCGTCTTGCCAGGGGTGTACGCGGGCAGATCGGCGAGTTCGGGTCGCAGGCGCGCGGTCACCCGACCAGTCTATGGATCGCTCACCTGCACTTTGCCTTCGGCTGTTGCCCCTGTGTACGCTGTCGGATCGGCGGTAAACGTCAGGAGGCGTGCCAGAGCGGCCGAATGGGGCTCACTGCTAATGAGTTGTCGCCCTCAAAGGCGACCGGAGGTTCAAATCCTCTCGCCTCCGCCGCGGCTGACTCGTCGGCCACAAACTGAAGACATGCGCCCGTAGCTCAACGGATAGAGCATCTGACTACGGATCAGAAGGTTGGGGGTTCGAATCCCTTCGGGCGCGCTCAGCTCAGAGGCGCTTTTCGTCGTTTCCAAATCGCCTCTGTTTGCTCGTTGACGACACTTTTGACGATCTGACTGACGGGTCCTGGGCACCGGAAGAGCAGTTGTCCGACGGTCAGGTGGTCAGGTCGTCGGGGTCGGCACTGGATCCATGTCAGTTGAGGGCCACTCCAAATGATGACCATTGCTGGGCGGTTCGTCACAGAGGCTGACGACCGTCCTGACTTGTTTGTGGCGATCGTATGCACCATCCGGGTGCCGATGGTTCGGGGTCTCGGGGTCACGACGAGCGCGGGCAATGGGTGTACGCCGCATGAAGCCGTGGCCCGGTACAGTCCCCAGAAATGTTGGTTGCCGACCTGCACCACTTCCTCGACCTACCCCCTGACACGCCGGGCCCAGCCCGCCGCCTCGCCGAGCACCTGAGCAACATTGTTCGGGCGGCAACAGCTGGTGACCCCGCAACCAGCTGGGAAAGCGCGCTGCCGTGCCGGCGCCGGCCGGCCCACCGGCGCTGCCCGGGTCAGCTGATCGTGCAACAGATGGAGCGGGGTGCACCGATCCGGTGGGGGTGCAGCGTTTGCGACGACGACGGGATCATCAGCAATTGGGAGGACTCGCCTTTCGATCTGCGCCGCCGACAGCTCGCTCTCGCTTGGTCTGTCAACGAGATCGTCATCGCTGATGAGGTGGCAGCGGCGCTGCGCGAGTTGCGGCTGCTCGACACCGACTGCGAGCGAATGGTGTTCGGGATCCGCGCCCACAACGACGGCCTTGTCCTGGCTGCCACCGACGACGACCTCGACGAACTGATCGGGTTCGTGGCGGCCGAGGCTAACCGTGAGCCCAACCTCCGGCGCCGACGGCAACTCGACGCCGCATTCGAGTCGCTCAACACTGCAGCCCAGATTCTTAACGGCCGATGAGGGCCAGTGACCTTCTGCTGCATCAAGTGCCGAGCAGCCTGTCAGTGAACGTCCCGACCGCCAGGACCGCATCCGCCGCTGCGGTGCTCGGGTCGACCTCGGGATGGTCCAACGTGATCTGATCGACGTAGGCCGAAGTCCCCTGAGTGGACGAGTTCGCGAAATTGGCCTGCAGATCTTGCAGCTGGGTGCAAATAGTGCCGGTCGGATCGCCGAACCCACTCCGGGCACCCCATATCGGTGGAAACCGCTCCGGTGTTGGGTCGTACCGAAAGGCAACGACGTCGCCCTTCATGGCGACGATCGGGCAGATCGCCGACGCGATGTGGTCAGCCGCCGTGGGCACTCTCCAGCGGACCGGTTGCCGATCATCGTGACACCGCAACGGCGTGCCTGTCACTGATGTGTTTGGCCGTACAGCGTGCATTCAGGGCGGAAGGCAAAGCTCCCGCCCTGAATGCACGCTCTACGTCGATGGTTAGTGGTTAGCGATGCCCCCCATGATCCCCATACCCAAACCCATACCCATACCCAAACCACGGGTACTGCAGCTGGCCAGCCTGCAGCGCCGTAGCCCCAGGCTCAGTGGTGACCTGCGCGTTGCCCGGCGACTCGACCACTGTCGCCGCGCCGGTGTCTGTAGTAGTGGACGCGGCTGCGGCAAGCGGTGCTAACCCGATCGCTGCCGCCGTGGCGACCATGGCAAGTGGCGCGATGTAGCGAATTTTCATTAGTTGTCCTTCCTGATCAGACGGCGTCCCACCCGCTTGGTCGGATCACCGCCGTAGAAACTGAACGTTCAGTTTCACTTCTAGGTGAACGCAAGACTGGACTCATTCCATTCAAGCTGCCTAGTGATGTCAGCCACTCAGTGCGAGACCGCGCATCGCCGCGTCGACGATCGCGTCGACCCCCGCTTCGTCGAGCGGGCGCGTGGCCGATGAGGAGCCGGTATAGCAGCGGCCCGAACACCAGATCGAACGCGGCCTCCGGGTCGACGTCGGTTCGCAATTCACCACGCGCAACACCTCGGTCCCAGATCGCCCGTATCAGCTCGCGGCGAGGTGCCACCAGATTCCCTCTGCACGAAGGGATCAGATAGCCCCTCCCCGACAGCTACGCGAAGACCCGACCTGTGGCCCCGAGTAGACCTGCAGCATGCCGCGCAGCACGCTACGGAAGTCCTCCTGCGCCGACCCACGGTGTTGGGATCAGGCGATTGGGCCATCATCTCCGACAGAAACGCCTCGACCGGCCAAATGTGTGGCCTAGCA
>JAOPVX010000334.1 GCA_025965975.1 Mycobacterium sp.
AGGCAACGACGCAGATCCACCAGATCGCTCAGCACCTCATCGCGGAGCGGCGGGAGCACCCCGCCGACGACTTGTTGACCAACCTGGTGCAGGCCGAGGTCGATGGTGAGAAACTGACCGACCCCGAAATCAGCGCCGTTATGGTGCTTTTCGCTGTCGCAGCCACCGACACCACCCGCCACACGGCCAGCTTCGCGGTCAAGGCGCTCACCGATTTCCCCGACCAGCGCCAGTGGTTGTGGGAGGACTTCGAGGGCCGCATCAACTCGGCGATCGAAGAGTTCCTGCGGTGGGGATCGGTGGTGCTGAACTTCCGGCGCACCGCGGTCGCCGACTACGAGCTCAACGGGCAACACATCCTGCCGGGTGACAAGGTCGTCATGATGTATCCCTCCGGCAATCGTGACGCCGAGGTGTTCGACCGCCCTGACGCATTCGATCTGGCGCGACAACCCAACCCCCACATCGCCTTCGGCGGCGGCGGTCTTCACTTCTGCCTGGGCAACCAGCTCGCCAAATCGATGCTGCGGTCACTGTTCCGGGAGCTCCACCAACAGATGCCCAACTTCTGCGCCGGCGAGCCGATGCTGATGAAAACCAACTTCATGCGTGGCGTCGTCAGCCTGCCTTTCGAGCCCAACCCGGTTTCCCAACCATGACCACCGCACCCAACCCAATGACATCCTCCCTCGACGCCCTTTGCCGCACGTCCGTTCGGCTCAGTGACGATCTGTTGCTGCCCGATGAGACCGTCAAGGTCCGTGCCGAGGTGCGGGACTTCGCGACGACCGTGCTGGCGCCGCGCGCAGCAGAGCTGAATTCTGCCGAGGAGTCCAAGGCCGCATTCCCGCGGGACATCCTCGACGCGATGGCCGCGGCCGGGTTGTACACCATCCCGTTCGCGTCCGACGTCGGCGGCCGCGGGCTGCAGTACCCGATGTTGGCGGCCGCGACGGTGATCGAAGAGCTGGCGTACTACACCCCGGGGGTCGCGTCGGCACTGTACGACGGACAGGCCCTGCTCGTCGGGCGCACGCTTGATGCGGCCCCCGCCCACATCCGCGGCGAGTATCTGCCCCGCCTCGTGCGCGGTGAGATCGTCGGCTCCTTCGCCACCAGCGAGCCCGACGCCAGCACCGACCTGTCAGCGGAAGCGATGCGCACTACGGCGACACGGGTCACCGGCGGATACCGTCTCAACGGCCGCAAACGATGGATCACCAACTCGTGCGCGGCCGACATCATGACCACGCTGTGTGTGGTCGACGGCGAACACGCGATGCTGCTGGTCGACATGCACAGCGACGCAGTGGTTGTCGGCGAACCCGACAAGAAGATGGGCAACCGGCTGCAACTGACCTCCGACGTCGAGTTCACGGATGCTTTCGTCCCGGACGACCACGTCATCGCCGAACCGGGTCGAGGCCTGGCCGCCGCACTGAAAAGCCTCTCGTACGGCCGAATGGGCGTAGGCGCAATGGGTGTCGGCATGGGGCAGTGCGCGTTCGACCACGCCGCCGCCCATCTGCGCAGCCGGAGTGCTTTCGGATCCAAGCTCGGCGGATTTCAGCATTGGCAGTTCCGGATGGCCGAGCACGCGATCGCCCTGGAGGCGGCCCGCTCCCTGTACCAGAAGGCGGCGCGCAAGTCCGACGCCCGCGGGTCGGGTGAACCAGAGGCGGCGATGGCCAAAGTCATGGGCAGCCGCGTCGCCGTCGACGTCACCCGCGACGCCATCCAGGTGCATGGTGGGTACGGCTTCGTTCGCGAGCTGACCGCCGACGGTAAGCACAACCACCTTGAATCGATCTGGCGCGACAGCAAGGTCGGCGAGATCTACGAGGGCGCCAACGAGGTTCAACTATGGAGCATTGCGCGCGTCGCACTTGGACGCGACATCACCGGCTGAGAGCCGTGATCAGCACATGCTGCTTCCGCCGTTGACATAAATCGTCTGCCCGGTGATGAATCGGCTGTCCTCGCCAGCCAGGAAGGCGACGGCCGCCGCGACCTCCGCCGGATCACCCGGTCGGCCGATCGGCACGATGGCTGTCGCTTCCTCGACCACATGAAGTAATCGCGGGGGTGCATGCCCGGATTCGAACAGTCTCGCCAGCTCCGGCGTGAACACGTAGCAGGGTGCGACGGTGTTCGCGGTGATGCCGTTGGCGGCGAACTCGCGCGCCAGTCCGGTGACCATCGCGTGCGCACCACCCTTTGCGGCGTTGTACATCGCATGGTCGACAAGCCCGGTGCGCACCGAGTCCGCGCCGATGTTGATGACGCGGCCATGGCCGCGAGACACCATGTGCGGCAGCGCAGCTCGCACACAGTAGATCGTGGTCCATAGGTTGTTGTCGACCGTCGCCCGTAGGGACCCCTCATCGTGTTCTAGCGTCGGTCGAATTACGCCGCCGCCGGCGTTGTTGACCAGAACGTCGACATGGCCGAGCGCCTCAACCGCTGCGGCAATCAGGTCGTCGGCCACGCCGGGCCGGTGGAGCTCGCCAACGAAGCCGCCGGTGACCCCTGCCTGTTCGTAGACGCTTTCAAGGTCTTCGTTATTGCGCGCGGCCGCGAAAACTGCTGCGCCATCGGCAATCAGCCTCGCGGTGATACCCACTCCGATCCCCGAGGCTGCACCGGTTACGAGTGCGGTCCGGCCACGCAGCACGGCGCTCATAGGATGATCGCCACGTCCGAGACGGCGCGCAGATCCGTCATGTCGAGCTCGGCGCGCTTGAGCGCGATCCGAAACCCGTTGTCGGAAAGGCGAAGCCGGTACCGATAGTGTCCGACGTAGCAGCTCGTCTTGCCGTCGCGGAACCGCCACACCGTGAACGACGCCGTCGCACCGATCGCACCGTCTACATCCGGGTCGGCCACCCTGACGTTGAAGATCTGGTGGTTGGTGCGGGAATGCGGGTATTCGCGGTGGGCGCGGCGGGTGTTGAGCCGCGCCACCCGTGCCCGTAGGCGCGCGTAGTTGTCGTCGATGAGCATCAGGTCCCTGGCCGGGTCGCCGTCAACCGCATCGTTGCAGGGCACCTCGTATTTCGCGTCCTCGTCGAACAGCAACAGCCAGTCATCGAGTCGCCACGCGTCCAGCAAGGCGGCCTCGGCGTAGAGGAAGTCCTCGACCTGCTGCCGACAGACCGTGACTGCTGCGGCGCTCATTGGGCACCTGCCAGGTCCGCCGCCGCGCCCATCTGGTGCTGCCAGCGCCGCCAGAAGGCGCGCATCTGTTCCTCGTCGTTGGCCATCGGGGAACGGCCCATGCCGCGGGAGATGTCGTTCCATTCGACTCCGCCGCTGGCGAAGCCCTGCTGGCAGGACTCCAACGCCTCCACGTCGTCGGGGGTGGCGAAGCCGCCCGGCCCCAAGAATGTCAGGAAGCTGTCGAGCCGCCGTTGGCGCAGGGAGGGCAGTTCGTCGACGGGCGCCAGTTCCCACGCGGTGACGTCGACGGCGTCGGGCGTGGGCGGATAGAAGGTGCGCACCGTCACCGCCATGATGTCGTTGATGATCAGGTTCGGGTAAATCAGCATGTTGCGGTTGACTTCGGCCATGGTGTGCGCGCGGTCCTCGCCGTGATAGGCGACCAGATCGGCTCGCAGGCGGTCGATTTCGGTGCGGGCGTCATCCCCGAACAGCGGCTCCCACTTGGCGACGGGACGGCCCCACGGTGAGCTGTACTCGATGACCGCGTGACCATTGCCGAGGTCGATTGCCCGGCCACTGACACCGCCGCGTAGGTCGGTACCGATCGACACCAGGTACTTGAAGTAGGTGTCGTGCGTTGACTCCGCGTGGTAGCCATCGATGCTGTTCTCCACCAACAGCTTCCAGTTCGCCGTGAAGCTATACTGGTTGGTGCCCCGGACTATCTCGACCGACCCGCCGCAGCCGTCGATGACGAGATCGAGGTAGTCCTTGGCGTCGGCGAGATAAGTCAGCAGGTCGACGATGTCCGGGTCGAAGCTGGCGAACACGAATCCGCGGTAGCACTCGACGCGATTCACCCGCTTCAGGCCCAGCTCGTCGAAGTTCAACCCGCCCGCGTAGGCGTCGCGGTCCGGTACGCCCTTGAGCCGGCCCTCGGAGTCGAAGGACCAGGCGTGATAGAAGCACTGGAACACCTTGGCGGTGCCCGAATCCTGGCGGCACACCAGCGCGCCGCGATGCGTGCACGAGTTGTGGAACACGTTGACGTTGCCACTGTCCACGCCGCGGACCATGAAGATCGGCCGGCCCGCGAGCGGTCTGCGCACGAAGTCGCCTGGGTTCGGGATCTCGGATTCGTGGCCGACGTAGAGCCACGACTTGGCGAAGATCCGCTCGATCTCGGCGCGATGCACCTCCGGCGAGGTCATCGCCGACCGGTGCACCCGGAAGGTCTGGTTGATCTGATCGTCGACCACCAGCGGCTCGATCGCCACTTCCGGAGCGGCCTGGGTGGTCCAAGTCTCGATGCCGGTGCTCACGGGCGCCCCAGGAAGTCGGAGACCAGCGCGGAGAACTCGTCGGCGCGCTCGATCTGGGTCCAGTGCCCGCAGTGGCTGAACACGTGCAGGTCGGCGTTGGGCAGCAGGCCGAGCATCGTGACCGACACCGACAACGGCACCACCTTGTCCTCGCGGCCGTGTACGAGCAGTGCGGGCGTGGTGATCCCGCGTACCTCGTCCTCGGTGATGCCGAGTTCGGATCCCTTGTGGCGGGGATCGAAAAACATAGCGCGGTAAGTCTCGTAGGCTCCGTCGGCGACGCTGGCTTGGTACCGGATCGCCACCAGCTCGTCGGTGATCAGCTTCGGGTCGACGGCGAAGTAGTTGCGCAGCAGGGCGCGCATCGCGTCGTGTGACGGCTGGTATGCCCGCAGCGCCTGCAGTCCTTCGGAGAGGGTCATCCCCACGCCCGGCGAGCCCATCAGCACCATCCGGGAGATCCGCTCGGGGCGGTCGGTCGCCATCTGCAGAGCGATGCGGCCGCCCAGGGAATTGCCGACGATCGCCGCCTTCTCGATGCCGTGTGCGTCGAGGAACGCCCACATGTGGTCGGTCCAGGCACGCAGCGAATAGACGATATCGGCGGGACGGTCGGTGGCCCCGAAGCCGACGATGTCGGGGGCCAGCACGTGGAACGTCTTGGCCAGCGGAGGAATGTTGTACTGCCAGTTGGCTGTTCCCGACACACCTGGACCGGAGCCGTGCAGCATGAGGACCGGCGGACCGGAGCCAGCCTCGAGATAACTGGTTTCGATGCCTCCGGCACCGATGGTCCTTGGCTCCAATGCGACCGATGTCGTCATCGCGAACTTCCTTCCTTGTTTTGCTCCTCGCGTCCGCCGTCCCTGAACACGGCAAAACACTTGTTGGAGTTGAAGACATCGGTGGTGACGAGTTCTGACCACTCGAGGTCGAGGCCGAGTTCGTCTACCGCGCCGGTCAGGCAGAACCAATTCAGCATTTCGTGCTGTCCGGAAGCGACGATCTCGGCGGTGGTGGTCTCTTTCCACTTGGCATGCTCACCGGCAGCGAACAGGTCGTAGAGCCGTAGATCCGCCTCGCTGTCCGGGGTGATGTGCCAGGTCTTGTCGGTGAGAAATGCGTGCGACCAACTTGACGAGGCGACCAGCGCGACGCGAAGGTCGGTGTCGGCGAACGACTGAGCCACGGCTCGGCCAAGCGCAAAGCACCGCGCGGGGGACGGGCCGACGGGATCCAGTCTCTCCGTGGCGATCTCGGCGAACCGCGCCAGCCCACCGCGCCGCGCGATCGCGTGCTGGCCGTAGCAATTGACGGTGATCGGGATCATCCGATAGGAGAACTCGCGTCCGGCGTGGGGATAGTCCAGGAACAGCTGGGTGTTGGCAATGGCGTGCGGGAACGGCGAATTGGTCCGCTTCCGATACGAATACGCCACGTCGAAGCCGCGTTCGAGCAGCTGGTCGGCGAGCCGGCGGGCGCCGTCGGCGTCGCCGTGCAACGTCATGGTGGTGCCGTCGGGCAGTCCCCACGCGTTCGGGCTGCCCCGCCTGGTCATCACCTCGAACGGATCCACCTCGACGTCGCCGTAGGCCAGCACGCAGAACGGGGGAATGACCTCTTCGCGGAAGTTCTCATACTGGTCGTCGCCCCATACCACCATGACGTCGGGTGCGAATTCGTCCAGCGCGTCACGGCACCGGGCGAGGTTCTCCACCAATAGCTTTCGATGATAGGCGGCCTCGGCGACACCGTTGTCGGTGCCCCATTCGGCGCGCATCGTCGCGGGCCAGTTGGCCGGATCCTTCGCCTCGGCTGGGATGTCGGGATCAGCAAGCGTCCAGCGCAACAGGGATGCCATGTGTTCGTCGGTGCCGGCCAGCAGCGGATAGTGGGTCAGGCCTAGACCCAGGAACTGCGCCATGATTCCTCCAGATTGGTGCGGCATATCTGTTGCCACACGTCGGCGGGTAGGTCCCCCACGATGTCGTCGATGGGCTGCGGCATCGCCGGGAAGGGGTAGTCGGATCCGAAAACGATGTGGTCGGCCCCAAAGACGTCGATGGCCGCCAGCAGCGCAGAGCGGTGGTAGGTCAACGAGTCGCACCACAATTGCCTTGCAAGCCGGCTCGGGAGGTTGGGGGAGTCGGCAGTGGTGCCGGCGATGATCGCCCCCTTGTCGAGCCGGCCGATCAGTGCCGGCAGGGCGCCACCGCCGTGCGCCAGGCAGATTCGCACCGCCGGTCGGCGGGATAGCGCACCACTGGTGATCAGCGCCGCCGCAGCCAGTGCCGTCTCGATGGGCATCCCGGCGCCGAAGCCGAGTCCCAGCCCGGTCAGCCGGGGCGACAGGTCCTGATCACTCGGGTGGACCAGGACCAGCGCGCCGAGTTCAAACGCGACGGCGAAGAACCGGTCCAGGCTCGGGTCGGCCAGCTCGGTAGCGCCGACCTGCGTGCCGATCTCGACGCCCAGGAATCCCTGACGGCGCATGCACCGCCGCATCTCGTCGACGGCACCGTCGGGGTCCTGCAGGGCAACGGCGCCCAGCGCAGCGAAGCGTGTCGAGTGCGCGCGCACGATCCCGGCGAAGAACTCGTTTTGTGCCGACGCCAGTTCGGCCGCGCCGGCCGCGGACGCCTGGTAGCAGAACGTCACCGGAATCGGCGAAAGCACTTGTACGGCAACGCCTTCACGATCCATGTTGGCGAGTCGGGCATCCGCTGACCAACACCGCTGATCGATCCGGCGGTAGGGAATCCCACCAAACATCAGGCGGGCTTCCGTTTCGCTGGTGCGTTGGACGCTGGGCCAGCGGTCGTCTGGATAGACCTGCCTGAGGTCCGGCAGATCCGGATCGATGGCGTGGGTGTGGACATCGACGAGCCCTGTGCCTGCGGATCGGTGAGCGTCGATGGTCGTGACTCCGTGCATGACGTTGAACGGCGAGTTCCGTCCAATGTAAGCATTGTGGATGCATAATTCAATATGTGCATGCACAATGTTTTGGATCTCGGGTGGTGGTGGTAGAAGTACGTGCATGCAGGCAGGATTGATCCGGTGGTGGAAGCGAGCGACTACGCGTCTACCAGCGACGTTGGGTCAGGGGCGCTGCGGGGTCTGCGGCGTGCGGTCGGGGTCGTCGGCCCGGATGAGGTCTTGATCGTGTCGGTTGATGGCGTCGACAAACGACGCCTGATCGTGCAGCGCGATGGCGGCCACGATGTCGTCGTGGACGTCGAGACCGATTTTCAGAAGCGGTTCATGGTCGCCGACGAACACCACCCGCGTCAGCACGGACTTGATGCTGGTCACGACGAGCTGGTGCATGCCCTCCAGGACGGGGATATGGGCCGCCGCGGCGACGACGCCGTGAAACGCCAGCATCGCATCGAAGTACTCGGCGGCGTCGGTGCTGGCCCGCATCGTGACCATCGCCGACCGCATCGCAGCGACGTCGTCGCTGGTCGCCCGCTCGAAGGCCGCCTTGGTCAGCCCGAACTCGAGGTACAACCGGGCTTCGAACAGGTCCAGCGGGTGGGGGGTGGAGGTTTGAAACGACAGATCCAGAGCCCCAAGACGGACCTGCGGGGGTGCGCTGGCTACGGTGATCCCGCCGCCCGGTCCCGGCCGGACCGCAACAAGGTCGCGATCGCGCAGAATTCGCAACGTCTCGTTCATCACCGTCGGGCTGATGCCGAACCGATCCATGATCTCCGAGCGGCGCCCCAGGTGAGCTCCGACCGGCAGGCGGGCGCTGAGGATCTCGTGTTCCAGATCGGCCGCGACGCGTTCAGCCCGAGAAGACCGCAGCGCGGGCTCGCGACGTTGCACGCACAGCCTCCTTCGGATCGCCGCCGGCGCTGCAGTAGTAACGCCGCAGAGCAAGTTTCCCAGACGAACCGATGTTGAGGAGTCCGGACCCACCACGGCAACGGGCCGGCCGCGTCGACCACGCTAG
>JAOPVX010000018.1 GCA_025965975.1 Mycobacterium sp.
GACGACGAGACCGGCAAGAAGGTCCGCGTCGCCAAGACCAATGGCAAGGACATCTGAGATGACGACTGCAGAAGCCACCGAGAAAACCCTGCCTCGCCTCAAGCAGCGCTACCGCGAGGAGATCCGCGACGCGCTGTTCAAAGAGTTCGGCTACGCCAACGTCATGCAGATCCCCGGTGTTGTGAAGGTCGTTGTGAACATGGGTGTCGGCGACGCCGCCCGCGACGCCAAGCTAATCAACGGCGCCGTGAACGATCTCTCGCTGATCACCGGACAGAAGCCGGAGATCCGGAAAGCCCGCAAGTCGATCGCCCAGTTCAAGCTGCGCGAGGGCATGCCGATCGGTGCGCGTGTGACGCTGCGCGGTGATCGGATGTGGGAGTTCCTGGACCGGTTGATCTCGATCGCGCTGCCGCGTATCCGTGACTTCCGGGGCCTGTCGCCCAAGCAGTTCGACGGCACCGGCAACTACACCTTCGGGCTGACCGAGCAGTCGGTGTTCCACGAGATCGACGTGGACAGCATTGATCGGCCCCGTGGCATGGACATCACCGTCGTCACCTCGGCGACAAACGACGACGAAGGACGAGCGCTGTTGCGGGCGCTGGGCTTTCCGTTCAAGGAGAACTGAACAGATGGCAAAGAAGGCACTGGTCAACAAGGCCAATAAGAAGCCCAAGTTCAAGGTGCGCGGCTACACCCGTTGCAACAAGTGCGGCCGCCCGCACGCCGTTTACCGCAAGTTCGGGCTCTGCCGCATCTGCCTGCGTGAGATGGCGCACGCAGGCGAACTACCCGGCGTACAGAAGTCCAGCTGGTAACAGCAACAACATTGCGACCCACAGTCCGATCCAGAACAGGTTGCGGTAGGCCCCGAGGAGGGGAACCGCCGCGAGGAAGGTGAACCGGCTGTCATGACTATGACGGATCCGATCGCAGACTTCTTGACACGTCTGCGCAACGCCAATTCGGCGTATCACGATGAGGTGACTCTGCCCCATTCGAAGATCAAGGCCAACATCGCCGAGATCCTGAAGGAACAGGGCTACATTAGCGACTTCCATACCGAGGATGCCCGGGTGGGCAAGTCGCTTGTGGTGCAACTGAAGTACGGCCCCAGCCGTGAACGCAGCATCGCCGGGCTGCGCCGAGTGTCCAAGCCCGGCCTGCGCGTCTATGCGAGATCGACCAACCTGCCCCGGGTTCTTGGTGGCCTCGGCGTGGCGATCATCTCCACGTCGTCGGGTCTGCTCACCGACCGTCAGGCAGCACGACAGGGCGTGGGCGGCGAAGTCCTCGCGTACGTGTGGTAGCGGGATAGGGGAGTAGAGCGATGTCGCGTATTGGAAAGCAGCCGGTTCCGGTTCCCGCCGGGGTCGACGTGGCGATCGACGGCCAGAACGTGTCGGTCAAGGGACCCAAGGGCTCGCTCGAGCTCGCGGTCGCCGAGCCGATCACCGTGTCGCGCAACAACGACGGTGCCATCGTGGTGGCCCGGCCCGACGACGAGCGGCACAACCGCTCGCTGCACGGGCTGTCGCGCACGCTGGTCGCCAACCTGGTCACCGGTGTCACCGACGGTTACACCACCAAGATGGAGATCTTCGGCGTCGGCTACCGCGTGCAGCTCAAGGGCAACACCCTCGAGTTCGCGCTGGGTTACAGCCATCCCGTGGTCGTGCAGGCCCCGGAGGGCATCACCTTCGCGGTGGAGACGCCGACCAAGTTCTCGGTCACGGGTATCGACAAGCAGAAGGTCGGCCAGATCTCGGCGAACATCCGCCGCCTGCGCCGCCCTGACCCCTACAAGGGCAAGGGCGTTCGCTACGAGGGCGAGCAGATCCGCCGCAAGGTCGGAAAGACAGGTAAGTAGACATGGCTTCCAAGACTGAGACCGCAACGCGTAAGCCGGTGGGCCAGAGCGTGTCCGAGACCCGGCGGGTCGCGCGGCTGCGTCGGCACGCCCGGCTGCGCAAAAAGGTCGCCGGTACCGCCGAGGTGCCGCGCCTTGTTGTCAACCGGTCGTCGCGGCACATCCACGTGCAGCTGGTCGACGATCTCAACGGCACCACGGTGGCCGCCGCGTCCTCGATAGAGGCCGACGTGCGCGCGGTCGACGGCGACAAGAAGGCCCACAGCGTGCGGGTCGGACAGCTCATCGCGGAGCGCGCGAAGGCCGCGGGGATCGACGAGGTGGTTTTCGACCGCGGTGGCTACACCTACGGCGGCCGCATCGCGGCCCTAGCCGACGCGGCACGCGAAGGCGGGCTGAAGTTCTAATGACGTACTCCAATGGAAGGACTGCATGATGGCCGATCAGGCAACATCTGGTGCCGGCGGCCCAGGTACCTCCGACGGCCGACCGCCGCGGGGTGACCGCGACGGTCGGGGTCGTCGTGACGACCGCGGTGGCCGCGGCGGTCGCGACGGCGGCGAGAAGAGCAACTTTCTCGAGCGCGTTGTCGCGATCAACCGC
The DNA here is from genome assembly GCA_025965975.1 of Mycobacterium sp. Lineage (GTDB taxonomy): Bacteria > Actinomycetota > Actinomycetes > Mycobacteriales > Mycobacteriaceae > Mycobacterium. The sequence continues at coordinate 2,477 of JAOPVX010000018.1, forward strand.
GTCTCCAAGGTGGTCAAGGGTGGCCGGCGGTTCAGCTTCACCGCGCTGGTGATCGTCGGCGACGGCAACGGCATGGTCGGTGTCGGCTACGGCAAGGCCAAGGAAG
>JAOPVX010000029.1 GCA_025965975.1 Mycobacterium sp.
GGGGTTGGCGACGTCGGGCCAGCCGTGGTCGAGGATCAGGGAATGGCCGCGGCCTTCGATTTCGACGTATTCGGTGGTTTCGGGGTTCTTGAGTTGCTTCTTGTAGCTGCCGTGGGTGAATGCCCGGGGGGCGGTGGTGTCGTTGGTGCCCGAGATGATCAGCAGTGGCCCCCGGTTGGGGTTCTTGACGTCGACGCTGGTGTCCCCACCCAGCATGAAGTTGGCGAAACCCGCCTCAAAGAGGGGTTCTCCGGACGCCGGAACATGGTAGGTGTCGTAGAGCTGGCGGGCCTCGGCCTCGTCGAGGTTGTTGGCCCAGCCGTACTGGAACTGCTCGAACGTCAAAGCGATGGCCTTGTGACGGTTGGCCGGATTGCGCAACACCGGCGACCCGGACTTGAGTGCGCTCAGCGGCAACGGCAGCACGCCCTTGATCGGCGCGTTGTCGATTGCGACGGTCGCCGCTGCGGCGCCCTCGTCGGCGATCTTCTGCACGATCAGCCCGCCGAAGGAGTGTCCGATCACCGCCGGTTTCGTGGTGAGCTCGGAGATCACTGCCAGATAGTGGTCGGTGACGTCCTGCACCGACTTGCCGGCGAACACATTGGGGTTGGCGTAGGCCTGCTCACGGGTGCGCGGGTCGTCGGGCCATCCTGGGGCCAGGGTGATGTAGCCGTTGTCTTCGAACAGTTTTCGCCAGCCGTCCCAGCTGCTGGGCAACAGCCACAGTCCGTGCACGAACACCACCGGCGACAGCCCCGAGTTGTTGGCGCGTTCCACCTCCGCCCGCTCCCAATCGGTCACACCATTGGTCTGCTTCTCATGCTTCGCTGTAGTCATAGCCTCGCCTTTCGCTGGTAATGGGTAGACACTGACGCTAGGGCGCCGGGTGGGCCAGATTCTTGATCCTTTCTGCACTCAAACCGAGCATTTTGTGCACAAAGGGACCGCTGCAATGCCGATGACCTTCGACCTCGACGACATCGAAATCTCGCTGCGTGAGCCCGCCTTACACGACCTCTTGGGTCAGATACCGGTGCCGATCGACGTGTCCACCGGTGCCGTCGACCGGCTGCACGTGTCGACCGTCTCCGACTTCTTTGGACGACTGTTCCTCGTTTCGTGCAACGGCCGCGGCGCCATGGTGCACCGAGGCGAGCGGCGCGTGACGCAGGATCACGCGCGCACCATGATGCTCAGCGTCGTCACCTCGGGGCACTCAACCTTTCACCAAGACAATGTGGTCTCCGATGCGGGTCGCGGCGACGTCGTGGCCTACTGCTCGACCAAGCCCTACAGTGCGACGTTCGACAACGTCGCCAAACACACCTTCATGATCGACTACGCCGCCCTCAACCTGCCCGACGGCGTGGTTGAAGCACACGTGGGGCAACGCATTAACAGGGGCCATGTCCTGGGTGGCATCGTCGCCCGCTACCTCGTCGACCTCGGCACCCACGCCATCTACCTGCCCGATGCCGACAGGCAAGCCCTCGAACAACCGACCATCGATCTGCTGCGCGCCCTATTCACCACCACCGCCGGCGACGAGACCCGGGCCCGCGCACCACTGCACGCCACCCTGGGCGTGCGGATGATCGAATACCTCAAGATGCATCTGCGCGATCCCGACCTCAACATCGCCCGCGTCGCCCGCGAACACGGCATCTCCGAGCGCTACGCCTACCTGATCCTGTCGCGCTCTGGCATCACCCTCGCCGACTGGCTGCGCACCCAACGCCTGGCCGGCGCCGCCCGCGACCTCGCGACGACCACACATCCCCACGACACCATCGCCGCCATCGCATACAGCTGGGGCTTCCCCGACCAAGCCAACTTCACCCGCGCCTTCCGCAAGGTCTACCGCACCAGCCCACGCGAATACCGCCGAACACAATGACGCACGCTGCTGTAAGCGCGCTTATCCCAATATCGCGGCGAATTCGGCATCGCGTTCGCTACTACCGCCGTGAAGCCGCAGCCGCCCGATGTCTGATCTGCGCAAACGAATATGGCAACTTCGAATATTGCCTCTCTGCCAGTCTCAACTGAGCGGGATGGCATCTGCTGCAGCATGTTTGCAGGATGTGGAACGTCGAGGAACGTAAAGCTTGGATCGTGTCGCCACCATGACAAAGACGGAACGTCGACCATCTTCGTGCGGTCAGCCGAAGAACGGGTCGTCGACGACGTGGACCCAGCCACCGTCGGGTTGACGCCGGAGGATCTCGGTGGTCATGGAAATGACCGGGATGCCGTCCGGCGTGGCTTCGGTCAGGGTGGCGATGTTCGATACCAGGGCGAGGTCATCGACTCGGCGGGTTGCGCGCGGTTCGAGCTTCAGGCGGGCGCCGCTGTCGATGAGCTGCTGCAGTGCCTCTCGAATCGCCGTCGTGCCGACGAGGTGGGTACCGGGGGCGGGGACAAAATGCGCGGCGGGTTCGTAGAGCGACACCAGGCCGTCGAGGTCACCTGTGTCGAGGTACTCCATGAACAAGGTCGCAACCTGCTCCGGTGTTTCGGCGTGCCGCCGAGCGCCTGCGCCGATCGGTTTGTCGCCCCAGCCGGCGGTGCCGAGCAGGTCATACCAGCCCGGATACGCGCGGTAGGGGAGGTGGTGGCGCAGCAACTCGCCGGCAAAGGTTAGTGGAATGGCCTTCTGCGGCTTGTCCTTGGCCTGCGCGAGGATGGCGTCGCTGAGCGCGTACCCGAGATCGGCGCGGGGAAGGAGTGCGTGTAGTTCCTCGGCCAGACCGGCAGGGAGAGTTTCGCGTTCAGCCCCGAGGATGTCGGTGGCGATACCCGCCTGGCTCAGGGCCACCTCGGTTGCCTTGCGGTTCGCGATGCCAGGCGAGGTGTGCAGGGCGATGGCGTCCCACGCGATCTCGACACGTCGTTCGTCGATGCCGCGCTCGCGGAGGAAGGCCGCCGCGGTGTCGGCGCCGTCGACCTCGAAGCGCTGGTCGCCGTTTGACTGCTCGCTCAGCCCGATGTCATGCAGGACGCAGCCGAGAAAGAGCAACTCGTCGTCGTAGTCGGTGCCGGGGCGCAGGCCGCGGCGTGCGCCATGGGTTCGGGCGAAGATGTAGCTGCGGATGCTGTGGTTGAGAACGAACGCGGGGGTCGCTCGTTCGGCGAATCGATATGCCTCTCGGGCGATGTCGGTGTCGGGGAGGGTCAGCGATTCAAAGGCGGTCGCGAGTGCGTCAGTCATTGTGCGGTTCTCCTACAGCTGCGAGACGAATTTGGTGATGTGGGAGGCCACTTGACCCGGTACCTCAAGGGGCGACAAATGACCGGTGTCATTCAAGACCGTCAGGGACGCCGTGGGGATCAGCGGCAGCAGGTGCTCGGTGAGCACACCCAGCGGTTCGACCTTGTCGTGGTCACCCGCGAGCACCAGGACCGCAACGTCGATATTGCCGACGCCCGCCGAGATGTCCTGAACCAGGCCCCGATGCGGCCAGGCCAGACGCGCCTCCTCCCTGGCGCGCAGGCTGTCTTCGACAACTTGGTGGCGAAACTTCGGGGACAGCCCGCCATTGGTCAACATCACGTCGATGCTCTGCTGCACGGTCTCGGCACTGTCGTAGGCGTGTGATGTCAGCTCCTGCAGCTGCGCAGTCGCACCGACCGGAGCGGGAGGTGCCGGCGCGACGAGAACGACACCCGCTAGACCGGCGGGCCTGCGGGCGGCGAGCACTTGGACGACCTTGCCGCCCATCGAATGCCCGATGAGCACATAGTCGGTGTATCCCAGTGTGTCGATGACCTTTTGCGCGTCGTCGGCGAGCTGTTCCATGTCGTAGGGCCCGGGCACGTCGACGGAGTTGCCCCAACCGCGCTGGTCATAGGCAACGAAAGCCTGCCCGGGGTCGAGCCGGGCAAGCACCGGCGTCCAGGTGCGCCGCGAGCCTCCCCAATAGTGCAGAAAGACCAGCGCTGGCCCGTTGCCGTCGCGTATATCCGCATACACCGGGCCGTCCCGCACTTCGATAAAACGGCCTAGGACCTTCGGCGAAGTCATGATGTTCCTCTCTGGGCCGGAGCCACTGCGCTCCGTGTATGTGGTCGATCATTGTGGAGCGCTGCGAAACCGGCTATAGGCTCATATACCAGAGTTCGTAATATTCGAGCCACGCACCCGGTCATGCGCCGGGAATTGCTCCGCCTGCCCGGGGTTGACGCAGCGAATAGGCAGCAGAGGGTGTTTCGGATGAAACCACCCAAACTCAACAGGCAGCCAGGAGCCAATTCGGTGTCTCGATAGTGCGTAACGTAATATTGCAGCCATGCGTAGGCACCGGATTGTGGTTCTGGCGCTGGACGGCGTGCTGCCCATCGATCTGGGCATCCCCACACAGATCTTCAACGCCCGCCCCAACACCCCGTATGAGCTGACCGTGTGCGGAGACACCGAGGAACCAGTCACGACCAGCGCCGGCTTCACCCTCGGGTTAACCGCCGGACTTGAAGCACTCGCCGAAGCCGACACCGTCATCGTGCCGGGCTATCAGGACTATCGGCGCCCACCCAGTGGCGCGGTCATCGCGGCGCTCAAACTCGCCGGCCGCGCCGATGTGAGGATCGCCTCGATCTGCACCGGCGCCTTCGCCCTAGCCGCGGCCGGCCTGCTGGACCGCAGGACTGTCACCACCCACTGGGCCAGCGCCGACGACCTCGAGGAGCTCTACCCCCAGCTCTGCATCGACCGCCGCGTCCTCTACATCGACGACGACACCATCCTGACCTCCGCGGGTGTGACAGCCGGCATCGACCTGTGCCTGCACATCGTGCGAAAAGACCTCGGCGCCGCGATCGCCAACATCATCGCGCGCGAGCTCGTTGCCGCCCCACACCGCGACGGCGGGCAAGCTCAATACATCGCCAATGGCCTTCCCGAGCCTTCAGCCATGACCCTCACCGAAACCCGCGAATGGGCGCTGGGCCGTCTCGACCAGGACCTGACCATCCATCAGCTCGCCGGGCACGCGGCTGTGTCATCGCGCACCCTGACCCGCATCTGGCGGCAGGAATCCGGCGTCAGTCCCCACCAATGGCTCCTCACCGCGCGCATCAACCGCGCCAGAGAACTACTGGAGACCACACAGCTCAGCGTGGAGCAGATCGCTGCCCGGTGCGGGCTCGGCAGCAGTACCAACATGCGCGCACGCTTCCGCGCCAACGTCGGCACCACGCCCAGCGCCTACAGGCGCACCTTCCAGCACGCCGCAGCCTGACCGTGGCCCAATCGGTGTCAACCAGGAATACCGCACGTTTCGAATAAGTGCCCTCTGCCAGTCAACTGAGCGCTTTATGAGCAGTACAGGGCCCAAATCCATCCCGCCGGAACCACGCCAAGGCAGATGGCAATAGCAAAACGGCCGGCAGTAGCGCCGACGCCGGCGGTTCCCCGCGACCCCCCAGCCGTTGACTTCCAGTTCGACCCCATCACCGAAGGGTTGGCGCGGGTGTGCGGGACAATCGGGCTATGGAATACCGCAGCCTCGGACGAACAGGAATCCAGGTAAGCCCGCTATGTCTTGGCGCCATGATGTTCGGTGCCTGGGGCGAGCCCGACCACGACAAGTCCATCAAAACCATCCACACCGCCCTTGACGCCGGCATCAACTTCATCGACACCGCCGACGTGTACTCACAGGGCGAATCGGAGACCATCGTCGGCAAGGCCCTGGCCAACGGCAAGCGCGACGACGTGGTCCTGGCCACCAAGGTCAATATTCAGATGGGCGTCCCGGTCGACTCGCCGGTGGGCACAAAGGGCGACCCCAATCAGCGCGGCAACTCCCGCCGCTGGATCATCCGGGAGGTCGAGAACAGCCTGCGCCGACTGAACACCGACTGGATCGACCTGTATCAGGTGCACCGTCCCGATCGGGACACCGACATCGAGGAGACGCTGTCGGCTCTCACCGATCTACAGCGGCAGGGCAAGATCCGGGCGTTCGGCTCGTCGACCTTCCCTGCCCATCAGATGGTGCAGGCGCAGTGGGTCAGTGAGCGGCGCGGTCTCGGCCGATTCGTAACCGAACAGCCGCCCTACTCGTTGCTGGTCCGCGGCATTGAGGCCGACGTGCTGCCCGTAGCGCAGGAGTACGGCATGGGCGTGCTGCCGTGGAGCCCGCTGGCCGGCGGATGGCTCACCGGAGGCTACCGCAAGGGCAAGGAGCTGCCGGATTCCAAGCGCCGCAACCGGATGCCCGCTCGGTTCAACATTGAGAATCCGGACAACCAGCGCAAGCTCGACGCAGCCGACGCTCTCGGCCAGCTCGCCGACGAGGCCGGACTGCCACTCATCCACCTGGCGTTGGCGTTCGTCATCCAGCATCCCGCGGTCACCTCGCCGATCATTGGGCCGCGGACGACCGAGCATCTCCAGTCGCAGCTCGGCGCCACCGAGGTGAAGCTGTCCACCGACATCCTCGACAAGATCGACGAGATCGTGCCGCCAGGCGCGACGATCGCTCGGTCCGACCAGGGCTATCAGCCGCCGGCGCTAACCGACCCGTTCCTACGGCGCCGACGCAGTGCGTGACCCCTGGTTAAAGCGGTAGCGCCGGAGTGCTCCGCCCTGGCGGATTAGCTCGCTTCGGGTTAGGGGCGCTGTGTGACGAGTGCACCGTTGGGTTGTTGGGGTTGGCCGGTGCGCCGGTGGAGGGGCGCCGGAACCGGATCGAGTGGGTGACGACGAATGTCGACGCTCTGGTAAGCGATCAGCACTACGAGGGCGGCGAGCAGCGCCGCCGACGTCCACACGGTCCCCCAAGCCAGGCCGCCATGATCGAGAGGTTTGCTCAGGAAGTCACCGCCAGTGGCGCCGAGCGGGCGGGTGAGCACGAATGCGATCCAGAACAGCACCATGCCGTTGATCGGGGTGAAGTAGTGCGCGGCCAGCAGGGCCAACATCATCCCGGACAGGAGCAGCGCGCTGTCGCGGAACCCGAGTCCCAGGCTGTCGGCCAAAAAGTCGCCACTGGAGGTGCCCAGGCTGTTGGAAAACAAGATGGCGACCCAGTACAGAAGCTCGCCATTAAACGTTGCGACGTTTTCGACGTCTAGGGTTTGCCCGCTACGCCACCAGATGACGAACACGATCGCCAGACCCGTGGTAAGGACGACCGCGCCGCCCGTGTAGCCAATCCCACCGGTGCGGTTCATCAGGTCAGACAGGGTGGTACCTGCGGTGCTGGTTAAGGCGATCACGGTCCAAAATATTGCTGGGTGAAAGCGGCGAGCTTTCAGCTGGAACACCACCGCGACCAGGAACAACGCAAAGAAAATGACCGTGCTGACCAGATAGCCGACGTGCATGGTCTGCGCAAGCAAATCACCCCCAGTTTCTCCCAGGGTTGTCGCCACGATCTTCAGAACCCAAAAGACCACTGTGACATGAGGAAGCTTGCGCATCACCAAACGCGCCGCAGAACCCGACAACCCCGGATCCGTCGGGCCGTACGTGGTTGAGGACATAGTTCTCCCAGGTGGGTTTCTGCATCATTACCTGCTGCGCGAGCTGCGTCGCGGCCTCGATCAAACGGCCTTCAGTGCCACGCTGGCCCTACGTGCCTGCCGCCACGATGCGGAAGGCGCATGACGCTCCCACGATTACCAAACACTGCTGAAAAAATGCTGAGGGCAGCTGAGGAGGTTCTGAAACCCCAGGCGCGAGCGGACTTCGGGCTCGAGCACCAAGCGATTCCGGTCGCCTCTGGATGAGGATGGGGTCGTATCTTGCTCCCAGACAGTCAGTTACGTCCGAAGCTACGTGGCGCGCCTCACATTCCCCGCTTGTGCGCACCACCCGCGCGGTCGCCGCAGCAGCCCTTTGAGACATCTTTCATTCATCGATAATGATCGGGAATCGACCAGAATTGCCGCGTTCTCGGCGGATGATGGGTGCGCCGGAATTCCCTGTCGCACAAGGAATGACCGGTCCATTCCCGAAATCGCCGAGAACCGCCAAACGCTGACATCTGTTACACCGCGGTCTGTGCGACCCGCTGAACTCGAAATCTTACTGGCGGATTTTAAGGATGGCTTTCCAGGGCCTCGCCCTGCCGTTCGGGGCGCGCGGGTCTGGCCGTTGTTCGCCAAGAGCCGATTCCGAGGAATACCCCACATTCGGAATAAGTGCTCTCTGCCAGCCAACCGAGCGGAGTTGCACGCCAGCGCTTTCCGGGCATTGCGGGGTGGAAGCTTGACGAAATCTTCACGGATGGTGGCGCCGGCATCGTGGAACCAATTTGGAACCGGGTAGCCGTGCAGTCACAGCCGTCAGCCGCGTCGCCAGGCCGTCGACTGCAGCGCGCGCGGTGTCGTCGGATGTGGCTGGCAGAGGGCACTTATTCCAAACGTGCGCTATTCCTCCCGCGGGGCGGCGGACCGTCCGCGCGGCTTATCTGTCGGTGACCAGGGTGGTGGCCACGTCATAGTGGCAACGCGGACCCGAGTGTCGCTAACCATCGTTGACGAGGTTCGCGAGGAAATCGGGTAACCGGCCAGCGCCAAAGTCATAGAACCGCGCCCACTGCGGCTCGATCGAGATACGCACCATCTGCTTGTATAACGACCGCACGTTGCGTTCGAACTCGGCCAGTTGGGATTCGTCCATCGTCCTTCTCGCTGCCGCGAGGTACTCATCGGTGACGCCGTCGACGGTTTCCAGTGTGGCGAGACCACGCTCCAAGAGGGCCCTCGCCGCTTCTGGCGTGGAGCCGGTGTCGATCGTCAATGCGACTTCCGGGCGGAACGAAAGCGCGCGGGCCTTCGGGGAGGTCGGTGCCGTGGAGACAACGATGCGTTCGCCGGTCCAGTAGAACCCGACAGGGATGACCCGTGGGAAGCCATCGTGTCCGTTGTAGGCGAGCCGGGCCATGGAGCCGGAGAGCAGCTTCTGGGCGTCGGGGTGGCCAAGCTCCCGAGCCAACTGTTGCGTGTTCATCACACACATCTCCTACCCGGTCGGGCCGAGCTGAACACCGGCGGACACCCACAACGTCAGCCGCGTTGGGGTACGGGGCTGATTCGCGAACTTCTATGGCGGTGTCGATGCCGTCGCCAACGCAGCGCAGCACGCTCCCGCGCTCGCGTCGGGTTGGGTCGGTTCGCTACTACCTCATGAGACATAACTGTCTCATATGACGTAGTATTGTCTTATGGCAATAGAGCGGGAAGAGGTGTTGCGGTCAGCTGCGGGCTTCCTCAGTCGGCGGCCGAACGCATCCCAGGACGAGATCGCCGCGGCGGTTGGCATTAGCCGCGCGACCCTGCATCGCTACTTCGCGGGGCGAGCCGCGCTTTTCGAGGCGCTGGATCAGCTCGCAATCGCCCAAATGCGTGACGCGCTGGACGCCGCCCGCTGGCGGGAAGGGTCAGCCACAGAAGCGTTGCGGCGCTTGGTGACCGCGTGCGAGCCGGTGTCGGGATACCTCACACTGCTTTACACCCAGAGTCTGGATTTCGACAGCCCGGCGCAGGAGGGCTGGGCAAAGATCGACGCGGAGGTCAAGGAATTGTTTCTGCGCGGTCAGCGCGATGGCGAGTTCCGCCCCGATCTGACTGCCGCATGGCTGACCGAAGCGTTCTTCAGCCTTGTCGCCGGCGCAGCATGGGTCATCCAGGCCGGACGGGCCGCGCGCCGCGACTTCACCGACATGATTACCGACCTCCTGCTGCACGGGGTCAGCCGTACATGACACGCGCTTGGCTGGCGCTGGGCGTGCTCTCTCTGGCGGTTCTACTGATCGGCATCGACGGCACAGTGTTGGCACTGGCCATCCCCTTCATCGGCAAGGACCTCGACCCGACGGCAACCCAGATTCTGTGGATCGGCGACATCTACTCGTTCGTACTGGCGGGTCTGCTCGTCACGATGGGCAGCCTCGGAGATCGTGTCGGCCACAAAAAGCTGCTGCTCTGCGGTGCAACGGCTTTCGCAGCGATGTCAGTGATCGCCGCGTACGCGCCGACCGCTGAGGCGCTGATCGGCGCGCGGGCCCTTCTGGGCCTGGCCGGGGCGACGCTGGCACCATCGACGCTTGCGTTGATCCGCGGCCTTTTTTCCCAGCCACAGGCTCGTAGCCTGGCCGTCGGTATCTGGGCTGCCATGTTCTCGGCGGGTGCTGCACTGGGCCCCGTGGTCGGCGGACTGGTATTGGAGCACTTCTGGTGGGGCGCGGTCTTTTTGATCAATATCCCGGTGAGTGTCGTGCTGCTCGTCGGCGGCATGGTGTTGTTGCCTGAGAAGCGCAACCCCACCGCCGGGCCGTGGGATCTGCCCAGTGTGGGGTTGTCGCTCATTGGCATGCTGACAGTGGTCTACGCGGTCAAGGAAGGGGCCGCCAACGGGTTCCGTGTCGACATCGCGGTGGCGGGTGCCGTTGGTGTGCTCATGCTGGCGCTGTTCGTCCGGCGACAACTCACGCTGCTCACCCCGCTGATCGATGTACGGCTGTTCGGCAACCGCACATTCTCAGGAGTGATCGTTGCGAACCTGCTTACGGTGCTGGGCCTTTCGGGAGTGGTCTACTTCCTGTCGCAGTTCTTCCAGCTTGTTATGGGATATACCCCGTTGGAGGCCGGGCTGGCCGAATTGCCGGCGGCAGTAAGCGCGACCCTGTTCGGCGTGCTGGCCGGCATAGCCGTGAGGTACTGGTCGCAACGCGCGTTACTTACCGCCGGGCTGGTGCTGGTCGGCGCCGCAATGGCATCGCTGACATTGATCAGGCCGTCCACCAGCTATCCGCAACTGGGCATTGCGCTGGTTGTCCTCGGCACCGGCCTGGGCTTGGCTTACACCGCATCCAGCGATGCCATCCTCACCAGCGTTGCGCCGGAGCGGGCGGGAGCCGCGGCCGCGGTGTCGGAGACCGGCTACGAGCTGGGCACGGCGCTCGGCATCGCGACGCTCGGCTCAATTGTCACCGGCGTGTACCGCGGCTTCGCGACTCCGCCCGGCACCCCCGATGCTTTGGCCTCGCATGCGAAGGATTCGCTACCCGCTGCCATCGAAGCGGCGCTACACCTCCCCGCCGGCCGGGCACTCGAGATGCTCACCGCCGCAAAGGATGCCTTCACCAGCGGCCTGGCCATCGCCGCCGGTGTCGGTTCGGCATTGCTGCTGGCGTCGGCGGCCGCAGTATGGCTGCTACTGAAGACCCCGAAAGACGCGAGCACCTTCGATTCAGTTGACCTGGTGGACGGGCAAACGGCCCCTCCCCTACCTACCGCCTGATCTCTCTGACCAGTTGCGTCGCAGGTTTTCTCAGTTGATGGCCCTCGCGGCTCGACTCAATTTCGTGTCCTTTTTGCGGAGCGAGGGGCTGCGCGGCCTGGTGAGGTGTTGGCGTGTGCGGGCGTGCAGTTGTCGGTCTTTGGGGGCTGAGTCAGGCCGGCTAGGAGCACTTGTATCGCCATCGCGCGGCTTTGGTGGTCGTCGGCCGCGCTGGTCATGCGGATCAGCATGGCGATGTCGTTGGCCGTAACGCCGGAATGCAGGGCACCGGCGTCGCGTAGCCGCGCGGTGACCGGGGCAACAAGGTCGGTGATGAGTCGCTGTGCATGCGCCTGGGTGCGCTGGCTCGTCGAGGCCAGCCGCAGAAACGTCTCGGTCTCACCGTCGGAGAGGTCACAGCTGCTGGTGAACACCCACCGGAACGCTTCCACGGGATCGGATATGGCCGCAGCCAGCTCGCCGTTGTCGCGCACGGCCGCGATGAGGTCCTCGAGGACCGCCTCGACGAGTTCGTCCCGATCAGCAAAATGCCGGTAGAGGGTGGTCGCGCCGACGCCTGCCCGCCGGGCGATCTCTTCGAGGCTGACATCGGGTCCCAGCTCGACGAACGCCGCTCGAGCTGCGGCCACCACTCGTTGCCGGTTGCGCAACACATCCCTGCGCGGTGCCCGCATGGTGACTGCCTTCCTCTGCTGAAGTGGTAGCGCTACACCCGCTTTGTGACCTACTGTGTGAAGTGGGTGTACTACACCCACTTTAATTATCAGCGTGAGGAGAGGCAATGATCGCCAGCGCATCGGTCACCGAGCGCAGTAGATGCGGGCGGGACATATCCCCGGAGACAGCGTGGACGGCGGACGACATCCCCGATCAGCGTGGCCGGGTCACGGTCATCACGGGCGCGAACACCGGCGTCGGCCTGGCCACCGCGACGCAGCTGGCAGGCCACGGTGCGGGCGTCGTGCTCGCGGTGCGCAATCTGGACAAGGGCAATGCAGCGGCGGCGAGCATTCGGTCGACAACACCGGGTGCGGACGTGTCTGTTCAGCAGCTGGACCTTGCCTCGCTTGACTCGGTCTATGCCGCTGCGGCCGAACTGGACACCAGGCTCGATCGGATCGACCTGCTGATCAACAATGCCGGCGTGATGGCGGGAGGACGTCCGCGGTCAACGACCGACGATGGGTTTGAGATGCATTTTGGTACCAACCATCTCGGGCATTTCGCGCTGACCGGGCTGCTGCTGGGGCACGTGCTGGCCGCGCCGAACTCGCGCGTCGTAACAGTCAGCAGCGCCGCGCACCGCCTGCAGTCGCGAATTCACTTCGAGGATCTGCACAGCCTGCGGACCTACCGCACCACCAGCGCTTACGGGCAGTCCAAACTGGCCAACCTGATGTTCGTCTACGAGCTGCAGCGCCGCCTCGCCGCACATGACGGCACCACCATCGCCGTTACCGCACATCCCGGTGGAACCAGAACCGACCTTGCGCGTGATTCCTCCACACCCGTCAAACTCGTCAACCGTCTGCTGCTACAAACCCCGGCTATCGGGGCGCTGCCAACACTCAGGGCCGCCACCGACCCATCCGTGTCCGGCGGGCAATACTTCGGTCCCCGCGGCATTCTGGAAGCCCGCGGCTACCCGAAAATCGTTCGATCAAGCAAGCAGTCACACGACACCGCGGCCCAACGCAGACTCTGGGCGATCTCCGAAGAACTCACCGGGGTCCG
>JAOPVX010000069.1 GCA_025965975.1 Mycobacterium sp.
GGCCGCATACTTTTCGCCATTCGTATGCGACAGAGTTGTTGCGTCGCAAGGTGCCGGTCGAGGTGGTGCAGCATCTGTTGGGACACGCGTCGATCGCTACGACCAGTGACGCGTACGCGCATCTGAAGGTCGAGGACATGCGCCGCGCGTTGGTGGCCGCGGGGTGGCTGGCGGATCGGGATGGGTCGTGTTGAGCGTCGAGGCGCTGGCGACGCCGATCGAGTCCGGCTGGGTTGCGCGTTTGGGTGCGGCGGTGCGCGGGGAGTTTCAGGCCGAGGTGCTGGTGCCGACCGTGGTGGATCCGATTCTCGGGTCGCCCGCGTGCGCGGTGCCCGGGTGTGTGCGGTCGAGCCGTTACACCGGGCTGTGCCCGGCCCATCTGGGCCGGTGGAGAAAGGCTGGTCGTCCGGACCGGCAGGCGTGGGCGGCGACCGCTGATCCAGAGGTCATGGGGTACCGGCCGCTGCACTCGTGCCTGGTGCCCGATTGTGACTTCGGGCAGCATCGGTATCGGTTGTGCTATAGGCATTCTCGTGCCTGGGACAAGGCCGGACGTCCGGCGGTGGATCAGTGGAAGCCGAACGTGGCCGGCATGCCGGCGGCGGTGTGCGCCATCCCGGGGTGTGCGTTGTGGGCCGAACTGGACGCCGGTTGGTGTCATTCCCACCACCGGCGGTGGCGGCTGCGTGGTTGCCCGTCGGCGGCGGAGTTCATCGCCTATTGCGCCAGCTACGGCGAGGATCGCTTCGACTTGCGGCCGCTGCTGCCGCAGCTGCGGCTGGAGATCGGCTACGCGCTGCAATGCCGAGTCGACGCGAACCGAACCCGCACCACACCGCGATCGATCAAGCCCCTGCTGGACCACTTGTCGGCAACCGGGGCCGAGTCGCTGCTGGATCGTCGGCTCGATGACTGGCTGGCCGGACTACCGACCGCGGCCGCACTGCACACGCCGCGCGCGTTTCTCGGTTACGCGATCGAGTGCCTGCTCGACCTGCGCGACGGGACCGGCTGGGACAGCGAGTACCAGCGTGACGTGTGGCGGCTACGACGGCTCGGTGTTTGCGGCCATGACGGGGCCCGCTTGGATTTCACCGCGGTGCAACCACCGTGGCTGCGAGAGCTGGCCAAACGATGGTGCCGCTGGCGCATGTCGTGCGGGGTCGGGCTGGGGCAGTTACGTCGGGACCGCATTGCGCTGGTGCGGCTGTCGCGGCTGACACCGGGGTTGGCGAACTCGATCGGGCCGAGCGCGCTCGACCGCGCGGCGCTGGAGGCTTATCTGGCCCGACTGGCGGTCGAGATCCCGCACCCGAAGACCCGCAGCACCGACATCGGCTGCGTGACCGGGTTTCTCCACGCAGTGCGCCAGCACCGGTGGGCATCGCTGTCGGCTGAGGCCCAGCTGTATCCCAACGATCAGCCTCGCCGCGACGAGACACCGGCACCGCGGGCGATTCCCGAGTTCGTCATGGCCCAGCTGGAAAGCCCGGCCAACCTTGACCGCATCACCGACCCGCGGATCCGACTGCTGATGGGAATCCTTGTCCAAACTGGCCTGCGCATCGGCGACGCCACCCAGCTCGCGCTGGACTGCCTGATCCGCGACCCGCAGGGCGCGGTCTATTTGCGCTACCGCAACCACAAGATGCGCCGCGACGCGCTGGTGCCCATCAACGACGAACTGGCCGCCATGATCGAGGCACAGCAGGCGCGTACTCGGCAACGGTTCCCAACTACCGGCGTGCTGTTGCCGCGCAGCAGCGCCAATCCCGACGGACGGCTGCCCATTCCCACCGCGACGTTCCACCTCCAACTCGGGCAGTGGATCGAAACATGTGGTGTCACCGACGAACTCGGTCAACCAGTGCATGTCACCGCTCACCAGTTCCGGCACACAGCCGCCACACGATGGATCAACCATGACGTGCCGCAAGAGGTGGTCCGGCGCCTGCTCGACCACACCAGCCACACCATGACCGCCGTATATGCGAGGCTGGCCGACACCACCATACGCGAGCAGTGGGAACGCGCCCAGAAGATCAACATCCGCGGTGAGCCGGTCGGCATCACCGTCGACGGGCCCCTCGCCGATGGCGAGTGGATGAAGCAGAACCTTGCGCGCGCGAAAATGGCGCTGCCCAACGGCTATTGCGGTCTGCCGCTACAGAAATCGTGCCCGCATGCCAACGCCTGTTTGACCTGTCCGCTGTTCATCACGACCGCCGAATTCTTGCCCCACCACCGCAAGCAGCTCGATGACACCCGCGCATTGATCTCGCGTGCTCAAACCGACGGCCACACCCGCCTGGCCGAGATGAACCGCACGGTCGAAACCAACCTGCTCACCATCATCGCCACCCTCGAAACCGACCAACGCGACTGCCGGTGCGCTGCAGCGGACAGCGAAACATGCTGCGGAAAGGAATCATCCGATGCGCCATGACAACAGCCACCACCTTCTCGCCGCTGCCCAACGCCGCCGCGCCGACACCCTCGAACGCGCCCGCAAAGCCCTGCAGGAACTCGGCGAAACCGGCCAGCGGCACACCGTCATGCAGATCGCCGCCCACGCCGGCGTCTCCCGCTCATGGCTGTATGCCCAGCCCGAACTGCGCGACCAACTCCGCCGACTGACCGCCATATCGGAGACGCCCGAGCCGGCACCCGCCCGAATCGAACGCGGCTCCGACGCCTCCCTGCGCCAACGCCTCAAACTCGCGCACGAACGCATCCGCGAACTCGACGACGAAAACCATCAACTGCGGAACCAGATCGCACTCCTGCACGGGCAGCTCCGCGCCAACCGCATCGCCGGCACTCACGTCACGGACACCGTCCACGACACAAACCCTCAGCT
>JAOPVX010000074.1 GCA_025965975.1 Mycobacterium sp.
AACGACCTGCGCTACCGACAACTCCTGCCCGCTCGCCCACGCCGTCAACCGGGCAACCTGCCGATCCAGATCCGTACGCTGATCATGAGACGACACCCGCGCATACAGCACCGCGCCCCCCGTTGACGACGCCTCAGCAGACTTGACCAGAATCAGCCGACCTACCCGCTCCGCGGGCACCGGCAACATGCCCCACGAAACCAGCGATAAGCCGTATGCCGATTCACCCCAACCGACTCCGCCCAATCCGCCAGATTCACAACACCAAGCAGAACACACTTACGCACACTAAAACACACTCAACGCGTTGAATCGCCTTTTATGCGCGCGTAGTGGCTATACGTTGCCTCACTCGAAATGCGCGCGTGCGGCGTGCCTACCTGAGGGATCGGCGATGGTCTCGGTAGGCCCAGATGATGGGGTTGACGTTGACCGAGCGCAGGGCTGTGACCGAGATGACCGCGATCCGCTACGTAGTGGCGGATAGGCCAGCCAAAAGCAGGATTCTGGACGAGTTGTGCGCCAACACCGGTTGGCACCGTAACCATGCCCGCAAGGCGCTCAGGGCGGGGCTGCAACCCAAGGTGGTGGCACCGAGGCGAAGTCCGCGGCCACCCATATACGGGCAGAATGTCATTGCCGCGCTTACGGTTTGCTGGCTAGTGCTGGGGATGCCGGCCGGCAAGAGGCTGGCGCCGATGTTGACCGAACTCGTGGCCGTGTTGCGGCAGTTCGGGGAGCTGGTCATCGACGATGACACCGCAGCACTCCTAGTGTCGATGTCGGCGGCCACCATCGATCGTCGCCTAGCAGGTGAACGAGCCAAACGCCAGCTCAAAGGACGTCGCGCCACCAAGCCGGGGTCGCTGTTGAGAAGTCAGATCCCGGTCCGCACCTGGGCGGACTGGGACGACGCGAAGCCGGGCTTTGTTGAGATCGACTTGGTGTCCCACGACGGCGGAAACACCATCGGGCCGTTCGCATTCACCCTCACGGTCACCGATATCGCCACGGGGTGGACCGAGAACCGCTCCGTGCCCACCAAGGAGGCCAAGTGCGTCCTGGCCGCCCTAGAAGGCATCACCAACAAGATGCCGTTCCCGATCTTGGGGGTGGACTCTGACAACGGAGCAGAATTCATCAACGTCTATCTGTTCCTCTGGTGCAGGAACCGCGAGATCACCTTCACCCGGGCGCGGCCGACCAACAAGAACGACGGCTGCCACGTCGAGCAGAAGAACTGGGCAGTGGTCCGCACCCTGGTCGGCTACCACCGCTACGACACCGCCCCAGAAATGTTGCTACTCAACGAAATCTGGCAGCTGCAGTCCCAGTTGACCAACTACTTCTACCCGCAGCAGAAACTAGTATCCAAGGTCCGCGACGGCGCCAAGGTGACCAAGAAATACGACACCGCGACCACCCCATTCCGCCGCGCGATCGATCACCCAACCATGACCGATGACCGCATCGCGTCCATGGCCCGAACCCACGCTTTGATCAACCCCGCCGCCACTCAGCGTCAGATCCAGGCCCTGAGCGCACAGCTCCTCAAAGTGACCACCAGCAAGTCCGAACCCGCCAGCAGAGCCCGCATCCCCAAGCGCGCACAATCACATGAGGCAACGAACCCACCCTCGCGCGCATCTTGACGTGAGGCAACACGCAGTGACCAACCACCGCACGCGCCGCCCGCCACCGAAGCCCAGCCTGTGGATGAGATCACCACTGTGGATAAGTTGCTCGCGGTGAGCCAAAGGGTTGCCGAATCCCCATCAGCACTGTTCGGTGTACCGACGGGGCAGGACCAGGGCAGGACCGGGGCAGGACCGGGGCAGGACCGGGGCAGGAAAGGACAGCAAGTGACCGAGCGACGCGACAACGTGCTGCTCGTGCATTGGCACGACCTCGGCCGTTACCTCGGCGCGTACGGCCACGCCGATGTCTCCAGCCCGCGGCTCGATCAACTGGCCACACAGGGCATCGTGTTCACCCGCGCGCACGCCACTGCGCCGCTGTGCTCGCCGTCGCGCGGCTCCTTGTTCACCGGCCGCTACCCGCAGAGCAACGGCCTGGTGGGCCTGGCCCATCACGGCTGGGAGTACCGCGCCGGCGTCCGTACACTGCCCCACATACTTTCCGAATCAGGTTGGTACACAACACTATTCGGTATGCAGCACGAGACATCGTACCCGTCGAAGCTTGGCTTCCAGGCATTCGACGTGTCGAACTCCTACTGCGAATACGTCGTCGAGCACGCCACTCGCTGGCTCACCGACCGTCCCGACCAGCCGTTCCTGCTCACCGCTGGTTTCTTCGAGACCCACCGGCCGTATCCGCACGAGCGCTACCACCCCGCCGACGCCGATGACGTCGTGGTGCCCGACTATCTGCCCGACACCGGCGACATCCGACAAGACCTGGCCGAGTTCTACGGGTCGATCTCGGTCGCCGACGCCGCGGTCGGCCGGCTGCTCGACACGCTGGACCAAACCGGCCTCGACAGGACGACTTGGGTGATTTTCATGACCGACCACGGTCCGGCGCTGCCGCGTGCCAAGTCGACGCTGTACGACGCCGGCACCGGAATCGCGATGATCGTGCGGCCCCCGCGGGACACCCGCATCGAGCCTCAGGTCTACGACGAATTGTTCAGCGGCGTCGACCTGGTGCCCACCGTCCTCGAATTGCTCCGCCTCGACATTCCGCCCGACATCGACGGCATGTCGCATGCTCCCAATCTGCGAACGTCACCCCAACACATCAAGCCCGTGCGCACCGAGGTCTACACCACGAAGACGTATCACGATTCCTTCGATCCGATTCGCGCCATCCGGACGAAGGAGTACAGCTACATCGAGAACTACGCGCCGCGGCCGCTGCTCGATCTGCCGTGGGACATCGCTGAAAGCGCGCCAGGCCGCACCATCGCGCCACTGGTGCTGGCGCAGCGACCTGAGCGCGAACTGTACGACCTCCTCGAGGACCCGACCGAGTCGCACAACCTGCTGTGGTCCGACGTCACCGACAAGGCCGAGGCCATCGCCAACGACCTCGCGCTACTCCTCGACGACTGGCGCCAGAAAACCAACGACGTCATACCCTCGGAGTTCGCAGGCACCCGAATTGCGGAGCGCTACACCGAAACCTATCTACGAAATCACCGCCAACAGGTCACCAGCCGGTCCGCGATCGCCGCCGAACGTGGCATCGAAGATGACCACGGCTCAGAACAATAGTTTCACTCAGGGTGATCCCAATGTGTGCTGCTGCCAAGCGAATTGATAGCAGTTAGGCTCACGCGCATGTCAGCCCACCCGACGGCCTATCTGGTCCTTGCTTCGCAGCGCAGTGGCAGCACGCTGCTCGTCGAATCGCTGCGGGCCACTGGCGTGGCTGGCGAACCAGGCGAGTTCTTCCAGTACCTGCCGACGACCAGCCAATCGCCGCAGCCTAGACAGTGGTTCGCCGGCGTAGACGACAAGTCGATCCATCGGCTGCTGGATCCGCTCGACGAAGGCAAGCCGGACCTGGCGCCTCCCGAGATCTGGCGTGACTACATCCGTACCGCCGGCCGCACGCCCAACGGCATCTGGGGCGGGAAGCTGATGTGGAACCAGACCCCGCTGTTGTTGCAGCGCGCCGCAGGTCTGCCGAATCGCTCAGGGGACGGATTGCTCACGGCGCTCCGCGATGTCATCGGTAGCGATCCCGTCCTCGTGCACGTCCACCGTCCAGACGTTGTCTCCCAGGCGGTTTCGTTCTGGCGAGCGGTGCAGACGCGGGTGTGGCGCGGCCGACCCGACCCGGTGCGCGACGCGCGTGCCGAGTACCACGCCGGCGCCATCGCCCATGTCGTCACCTTGCTGCGCGAGCAGCAGAGGGGCTGGCGGTCGTGGTTCGAGGAGGAGGACATCGAACCCATCGACGTCGCGTATCCGGTCCTGTGGCGCAATCTCACTGAAGTGGTGGGCGCCGTCCTCGAAGCGTTGGGCCTCGATCCCCGACTCGCACCGGAGCCGGTGCTGGAACGCCAGGCGGATCAACGCTCCGACGAATGGGTAGACCGATACCGCGCGGAAGCCGAAAGGGAGGGACTTCCGACATGACGAAGCGTCAACCGACGACCGCGGCCGAGCCGCGTCAACTGGCCACCGCGGCCGAGCCGCGTCAACCGACGTGAGCCACAACGAAGATACGGCGAAACGGAAAGAACGTCTTGCCGTCGGCCCGCGCCGGATAGGCCGCCCCGAGCATCGGGATCAGCTCCTGCCGAAACGTCTCCCACCGTTCGTCGGTAAGCAGGCTCTTCACCGGCCGCAGTGCGGTACCGGTGATCCACTCCAGCACGGGGTGCTCACCGCTAAGTTCGTGGATATAGGTGGTCTCCCATGCGTCGACGGTGCAGCCCGCGTCGGTGAGCAGCTCAGCATATCCCGAAGGGGAGTTCACCTGTCCCTCACGAAACGGGAAGTCCCGCAACGGCTCTGACCATTGATCGCGGCGCGCGAGCTCGCGGACGGCCTGATGCGACGGGGCGTCGAAGTTCCCAGGCACCTGCATGGCGATCCACGACCCGGCGGCGAGTTGGCCGGCCCACCGCACCAGCAGATCGGCGTGTTCGGGCACCCACTGCAGGGCGGCGTTGCTGACGACGACATCGGTGTCGGGCTGCGGTGTCCACGTCCGCACGTCGCCGACGTGAGCGTCGACACCGCGTTCGCGGGCCGCCGCCACCATCTCGGGCGAGCTGTCCCATGCTTCGACGACGGCACCCGGCCAGCGCTGGGTGAAGGTGACGGTGAGATTGCCGGGACCACAGCCGAGGTCGACCACCCGGCGCGGCGCCGCGACGCCGACCCGCGACAGCAGGTCGAAGAACGGGCGACCGCGATGGTCGGCGAAGGCCAGGTAGACGTCGGGATTCCACACGACGCCAGTGTCGCACCACCATGAAACTCGCAGCTGGTTCGCAGCTGCGGCACAGGCCGGCGGCGGGTAAAGACCGGCACCGTATGCGTCGTGACTGCCCTCGTCGACAGCCAGGTCGCCGCGCAGACCACCGCAGGAGCGCGCACCGACCGCTGGCCGCGGTGGGCGTTGGCCGTGCTACTGGCGGCGACCGCTGTCCTGTACCTGTGGAACCTGTCGGCCAGCGGGTACGGAAACACCTTCTACGCGGCGGCCGCGCAGGCGGGCTCACAAAGCTGGTCGGCGTGGTTCTTCGGTTCACTCGACGCGCAGAACTTCATCACCGTCGACAAGCCCCCCGCCTCGCTGTGGGTGACCGGACTTTCGGTGCGCTTGTTCGGCACGAAGAGTTGGTCGGTCATGGCGCCGCAGGCCCTGATGGGCGTGGCGGCCGTCGCCGTGCTCTACTGCGCGGTGCGACGCGCGTTCACCGACCCCAACCAGGGTGCGGCTGCGGGGCTGCTGGCCGGTGCGGTGCTGGCGGGGACGCCCGCGGCAGCGTTGATGTTCCGCTTCAACAACCCCGACGCGCTGCTGGCGCTGTTGCTGACGGTCGCCGCCTACTGCCTGATGCGCGCGGCGTCGGCCGCATCGTGGCGTTGGATGCTGCTCGTTGGCGTCGCGATGGGTACCGCGTTTCTGACCAAGATGCTGCAGGGCTTCCTTGTGCTGCCCGGTTTCGGTCTTGCCTACCTACTTGTGGCGCCGACCTCGTGGTCCAGGCGTGTGCTTCACGTGCTCGGGGCGGTGGCCACGCTGATCGTCGCGGCGGGTTGGTGGGTGCTGGCGGTGCAGCTGACCCCGGCCAGCGCGCGGCCATACATCGGTGGATCGACGGACAACACGGTGCTGGATCTGGCGTTGGGCTACAACGGGATCAACCGCCTCCTTGGCCACCATCGGGAAGGAACTTCGCTCGGCGACTGGGGCGGTTCGAACTTGCCAATGCTTGGCGGGCGCACTGGTATGCACCGCTTGTTCACCGGCGAGATGTCCAATGAGATTTCATGGCTGATCCCGGTGGCGTTGTTCGTCGTCGCGTTCGGGATGTATCTGGCCGTGCGTCGCGCGTTGAGCCGTGGCGAGCTGTGCGCGTTGCTGATGTGGGGCACATGGCTGGTGATGACCGGTGTGGTATTCAGCTTCATGGGCGGGGTGGTCCACCCGTACTACACCGTCGCGCTGGCTCCCGCGATTGCCGCGCTGGTGGGGATTGGCGCGGTGTGGGCGTGGCGGCGGAGGTCGAGCTGGGATGGCCGCTGCGCGCTGGCCGCGATGATCATGCTCGCCGCGGCCCCCTCGGCGGTCTTGCTGCACCGCAACGCCTTTGGCCCGGCGTGGTTGTCATGGCTGATCGTCTCACTTGCCGCGGCTAGCGCCATCGGCGTCTTGTGGCCCCGTCCGCCGGTGGTCGCGCTGGCGGCCGGGTGCCTGGCCGGACTGGCAGGCACCACAGCGATTTCCATCGCAACGGCGGCGACTACGCATCACGGGACGATACCCACTGCGATCCGGCCGTCCATGGTGACCGGTGCCTGGATGAACGACGAGGGCACCAATACCGAACTCGCCAGCCTTCTCGGTGCCACGCACACGCCGTGGTCCGCGGCGACGAACGGCTCGCAGTCAGCGGCCGCCCTTGAAATCAGCTCCGGCACCTCGGTGATGGCCGTCGGCGGCTGGAGCGGCGATCCGGTGCCGACACTGCAGCAGTTCATCGACGACGTACATGCGGGCAAGATCTCGTACTACGTCGAGGCGGGCCGCGGGGCGAATTCACCTGCGGTCCACGGCGAGGTCATCCGCAGCACGCTGCACACCGCGTCGCACACCAGAGAGATCGCCGACTGGGTCGCGGCGCACTATGCCGGCACGGTCATCGGCGGATCGACGGTCTACCACCTGGCCTGACGGCTACCATGCGGAGGTGTCAGGCACGCGGGACTCCGACGCCGCTCCCGTAGATCCGCCGATCCCTGTTCCCGACGTTGCCGGCGCCGACGCCAGCGCACATGGACTGCCCCGCCGCGTCGATCTGACGCGTCGTCAACGGTTTATCGTCGATTCGTCGGCGGTGGCCGACATCGCGCTGCGCACCGCGATCGCATCGCTGCTGGCCGCCACGATGGTGCCGACAGTTCTCGGTACCGCGCTCCGCAGGTCGGAGTCCCGTGCCGAACGCGAGCACCTGCGCTTCTACGCGGAATTGGCCGGGGCACACGATCCGTCGCTGTCGTTCCCTGCGCCGACGGAGCCACCGCGGATTTCGTCGCGCCCAGCCAATCCGATCGCCGAATGGATGGCCAAGGGCAGCGTGCACAACATCCGGTTCGACAGCAGCTTCGAGGCCGTCAACCCGGGATTGCGTGACCGATGTCGCGGCTATGTCCGCAATAACGTGGTGCACGCGCAACACTGGCGCCACGACGACGGCCCACACCCCACCCTATGCGTAATCCACGGCTTCATGGGCTCGCCGTATCTGTTCAACGGCCTGTTCTTCTCGCTGCCGTGGTTCTTCCGATCCGGTTACGACGTGATGTTGTACACGTTGCCCTTCCACGGGGCCCGCGCCGAAAAGGGCTCTCCCTTCAGTGGTTACGGCTACTTCGCGCACGGCTTCGCGGGTTTCGCCGAGGCGATGGCGCAGGCCGTGCACGACTTCCGTTCGCTCATCGACTATCTGGAGTTCACGGGTGTTGACCGGGTGGCGCTGACCGGTATGTCGCTGGGCGGCTACACGTCGGCGCTGATCGCCTCTGTCGACGGCCGCATCCAGGCGGTGATTCCGAACGTTCCGGTGGTGACGCCGGACAGGACGGCCGACGAGTGGTTCCCCGCCAATCTGATGGTGCGCTTACGCAGCCGCGTGTCCGGCAACGATCAGGCGGTAACCAACGCGGCGACGATGTACACGTCGCCGCTGAACTACGCACCGCTGGTGCCCAAGGATCGGAGGCTGATCATTGCCGGGTTGGGCGACCGGCTGGCACCGCCGGAGCAGGCCGAGTTGCTGTGGGAACACTGGGACCGCTGCGCATTCCATTGGTTCCCCGGCAACCACGTCCTGCACATCAGCCAGCCGGACTACCTGCGCCGGATGACCCGGTTCATGAGCGATTTCATGTTCGCGTAAGGGCTCTGGTCAGATTTTGGTGGCGCTGACCAGGCTGATGTTGCCGGTCATGAACCCTGCTTCGGAATCCGCGGCGGGAACCGGCCGGCCGACCGAACGCAGGTAGGCCGGGAGCGAAGTGGCCACGGCCATCCAGCGACGGGCGCCGAACCACTGGTGCGCGGGGGCGTGCTGCTCGTTGTAGACGAGTGTGAAGAAGGTGTCCTCGTTGCCTGCGGCGCGCTCCTCCTCCCGTTTGGCCTCGAAGGCGTCGGCGTCCAACGGCACCGCTTCCTCGACCGCCAGGTGGCTACCCGGCGCTGCCAGCGAGTCGATGCCCGTGAACAGCTGCTGCTGGGCGGCAGCGGGCAGGTAGATGAGGAGTCCTTCGGCGATGAACGCAGACGGCTTGGACGGGTCGAACCCGTTGTCGCGCAATGCCAGTGGCCAGTCATTACGCAGGTCAACGGCGATCTCCCTGCGCTCCGCCGTCGGCGCGTCGCCGTGGCGAGCCAGCACATCCCGCTTGAACTCAAGCACCTGCGGCTGGTCGAGCTCGAAGGCCACAGTGCCGTCCGGCCAGGGTAGCCGGTAGCCCCGCGAGTCCAGCCCGGCCGCGAGCAGAACGACCTGGCGCACTCCGTCGGCGGCTGCGGCCTGAAAATAGCTGTCGAAGTATCGGGTCCGCGCGCCCTGGAAGTTCACGAAATGGTCGCCGAACTCCGTCTTCAGCTGGTGGTCGGGCGCGTCGCCGTCAAGCACGTCGGCCCATTCACCGCCGGCCGCCCGACAGAACACTTGGGCGTAGGGATCGACCGCAACGGGGTCGGGTTTCTGGGCTTCCAAAGCCCTCGCCGCGGCCACGAACAGGGCGGTCGAACCAACACTCGTCTTGATGTCCCAGGTGTCATTTTCGGTACGCATGTACGCGTTTATACGCGCGGATTCTGACTGCCCGGCCAGGCTCGGTTCATGCCAAAACCGTGGAACGTCAACATCCACCATGACGGCAAACTCGACAAATGCGTGCCACCGCGCGCGTCGTCCGTGGCTCGAAGTTGGCTGCGGTGACGGCTTTTTGGCTGCTCGCCTGTCGCAACGCATTCCTCACGTCGTCGCTGTGGACATCGACCGGCCCGTTATCGAGCGAACCATGCAGCGATTGCCCACCGTCCAGGTGGGCTGGGCGCACGGGTGTAGCTGCTCCCGTCGGGACGCATCGTCATCCGGTGGCAGGCACCCGCAGTGCCCGCGCCCTAGACCAGCGGGCGTCCCGTCCGGATCCGCCAGTCGAGGTCCTTCAGCAGCACGTTGAACGGGAACTGACGGATGAATCGCGGCATCAGCTTGTTGACCACCCGCAGCACCGACATCAACCGGTCGAACCGACGCTGCCTGCCCGCGTCCCACGGCAACCGCATCTCGTCGCGGAACCGTTGCGGCAGAAAGCCCGTCGTGATCAGCAACGAGAAGCCGTCCGACCATCGTTGTAACGGTCCTGGCAACTTCACGCCGCGCACCCGGGCCGCCGCAATCGGATACAGGTACTCGCGAACCGTGTCGTCGATGTGCACCTTGGCCATCGACTCCTGCCAATACCGGTCGAACGTGGCGCGGTCGGCCGGCCACTTGTCGGGCGGCACCTGCAAAGTAGTGCCGAGCGTCATCCCCTCGCGGTAGTGGCGCTCGGCGGTCTCATTGTCCATCTCTCCGACGAACAGCCGGTATACGTCGACCGCGCCCTTGTACAGGCACGCCCCGACCCACAGCTGCAGATCGGGGTCGAACGCGTTGTAGGCGACCGTACTCTCCTCGGTCGAGTACACCTGTGCGTGCGCGCGGTTCACCGCCCGCCGGAACGCCGCCTTCTGCTCGTCGCTGCCATTGGTCGCCACGGTGAGGTAGGTGAACGTCGTGCGAGCGCGCTTGATCGGATGCCGGTCCACCCGGCCGCTCTCCACACGGCTTTCCAGCACGCCGTAGCCGACGCCAGGCTGGGCGAGCTGCATGATCACGTTGGCGGGCCCCGCCAGCAGTGCCACACCCATCAGGCCGTCGTCGATTCCGACAGAACGCCGCGACGCCGGCCGCAGCGCGACCGCGGAATCGCTAACAGCGCGTTCGACGTGTTGAACCGGCTCACCGAGCGTCATTGATTCACCTAACGGCAAATGTGAGAACAACTGTTTCCAGATATATTGCTCCCACCGTGCGGACGGTGTCAAGATTGATCGGATGGCTCAAGTGCGGCCCTACCGCGGCGTCGAGGCGGCCGACCGGGTGGCCGACCGCCGCCGCCGCTTTCTGGAAGCGGGCCTGGACATCCTCGGTTCGGACACCGATCTGTCGGAATTGACGGTGCGCGGCATCTGCCGCCAGGCCGGAGTCGCCCTGCGGTACTTCTACGAGGGCTTCACCGACAAAGACGGTTTTGTCGCCACGGTGTTCGACTGGGTGATCGCCGACATCGCGGCGACAACGCAGGCCGCGGTCACGGCGGCGCCCCTCAAGGAACAGAGCCGGGCCGGCATGGCCAACATCGTGCGGAGCATCGCCGCCGACCCGCGGGTGGGCCGTCTGTTGTTCAGCTCGCAGTTGTCCAATCCCGTGGTGGTGCGCAAGCGCGCAGAATCCGGCGCGCTGATGGCGATGCTGCTCTTCCAACACGCGGGCGCCCTTGGCGCGCGGAACAGTGACCTCATCAAAGCCACCTCGCATTTCGCGGTCGGCGGCGTCGGGCAGACGATCACCGCGTGGCTGGCAGGCGACATCACGCTGGACACTGACCAGCTCGTCGATAAGCTGGCCGCGATCATCGACCAGCTAGCCGGCCCCGAGCTCTACAACCGCTAGGGCAGCAACGGGATTCGCCACAGCGGCATCCCGGGATCGAGCACGTACAGCCGTGTCGCGGTCAACCGAAGGATCCGCAGCGCGCCGGTGATCAATAGGGCCGCCAGCGGCAACTCACCCAGTAGGGCCGTTAACACCGATGGCCACCTGTCCATGGGCGCGGCCGTCATGACATCGAACCACGCGTCGCAGATCAACAGGACGCCGGTGGTGAACGCGGTCAGAACCAGCAACTGGCGGCGCAACAGGCCGAGCACCGCAGTGACGGCCATGAAGAGCAGGAGCAGGACGTCGAAGCCAACCCACGTGGCGGGCCAATTGTGCGCGATGTACTTGTCGGGCAACGTGATGGCGAGATAGACGGTCCACGGGATCAGCCCGACGATGGCGCCAACGATCAACACCAGACGCACCCGACGCAACCTGACTAGTACCGACTCGGGCAGAAGCTCGCCGATCGGGCGCTCCAGCCGGGTGATCAGTTCACGACGTTCTACGGCCGACATCGCGGCAATCTGGGCGTCCGACATGCCACCGTCAGGCATGGCCGCGTTAACGTCCAGCGGGCACCCTGGGTCGGCGGTAGGCCGCATTCTTCGGCGCCGTCGTGGTGTCGTTCTCGGTGAATTCCCTGGTCCAACAGGCGAACTCCAGGGTGATGCCGTCAGGATCGTGGAAGTAGAACGACCGCACGTACACGCCGGGGTGCACCGTCGGCGACACCTGCGCGTCGCTCTCGTCGTGGTTGAGCACCGGCCCGACGCGAACGCCCTTGTGCTTGAGGCGCTGCCGGTACTCGTCGAACTTCTCCGCTGGCACGTGGAAGGCCAGGTGGTTCATGGTACTCACGGCGCTGACGATGTCACCGATCCCGGGGATCGCGTCCGGCGACGAGAGGCCGGGCACCCGGTCAGGTGCCTCGGAGAACCAGAAGAAGGCAACGCAGTCGCCGTTACCGGCGTCGAAGAAGAAGTGCTGTCCCATGCCACCCGGAAGATCCAGCGACTTGATCAGCGGCATGCCAAGCACGTTGCTGTAGAAGTCGACCGTGCGTTCCATGTCGGAGCAGACCAGCGCCACGTGGTTGATGCCGCCGAGCTCGAACTCGGAATTGGGATTGTCTGGCTTGATCACGTCGCGCCTCCTCGAACCCCTGGCCAA
Source organism: Mycobacterium sp. (assembly GCA_025965975.1). Classification (GTDB taxonomy): domain Bacteria; phylum Actinomycetota; class Actinomycetes; order Mycobacteriales; family Mycobacteriaceae; genus Mycobacterium. The sequence continues at coordinate 12,101 of JAOPVX010000074.1, forward strand.
GAACGCAATCTGAATCTAACATCAGATTCAGGTTTGATCAATGGCCGATCAGGAGGCCGCCGCCAGTGACCGTCAGCCCCCGCGAACAGTTGCCGACTCTGCGCGGCAGGCAGACGCGGGCCGCGATCGACGCGGCGGCCAGGGCGGTGATCGCACGCAAGGGCATTCTGGCGACGACGATTTCGGACATCGCCGCCGAAGCCGGCAAGTCCACCGCGTCGTTCTACAACTACTACGACTCCAAGGAAGCGATGGTTCGCGAGTGGGCCGTGCGGTTCCGCGACGAGGCACGGGAACGTTCGCGTGCGGCCGCAGAACCCGGACTGACCAATTTGGAGCGATCGTATGAGGCCGCGGCCGCGCATTGGAACACCTACCGCAACCGGCTGGCCGAGATCATCAGCGTCTCGCAACTGGCCATGATCAACGACGACTTCGCCGAATACTGGGCCGACATCTGTTCGTTGGCAATCGGATTGATCACACAGATGGTGAAACAGGCTCAACGGCACGGCTTCTGCGCCAGAGGTGACGACCCGCATCTAGTGGCGGTTGCGATGGTGTCGATGCTCAACCAGTTCTGCTACACGCAACTGTCCGGCGAGGCGGCGGCCGACGCCGTCGCCGACGACGCGTGCATCACCACCCTGGCGAACATCTTCTACCGGACGATCTATCACAAGGAGGCCGCCCTGACATGACCAATACACCGACGGCATCCGGAACACCCGGCGTCACCCGCGAATTCGTGGGGATGGACTCGCCGACGTCGCGAAGGGCCGGGTCGGGCGGGCATCCTTGTCAGGGGCTCTACCATCGCGGCGTGGGGCGCAAGCCGAAGGTCGCCATGATCGCCACGCACTATCAGATCGATTTCTCCGAACACTATCTCGCCGATTACATGGCCACTCGCGGGATCGGTTTCCTCGGTTGGAACACCCGCTACCGTGGATATGAGAGCAGCTTCCTGCTCGACCACGCGCTGGTCGACATCGGCGTCGGAGTGCGCTGGCTGCGCGAGGTCCAGGGTGTGGAAACCGTGGTGTTGCTCGGCAATTCCGGCGGAGGCTCGCTGATGGCGGCCTATCAGGCACAGGCCGTCGACCCTCGCGTGACGCCACTCGAGGGCATGCGGCCCGCGGCGGGACTGACCGACCTGCCACCGGCCGACGGCTACGTGGCCAGCGCGGCGCATCCCGGTCGCCCAGACGTGCTGACCGCCTGGATGGATGCCTCCGTCGTCGACGAGAATGAGGCCGTCGCAAGCGATCCCGATCTCGACTTGTTCGACGAACGCAACGGTCCCCCGTACCCCGCGGAGTTCATCGAGCGCTACCGGTCGGCACAGATCGCCCGCAACCACGCCATCACCGACTGGGTCGAGACCGAGCTCAAGCGGGTGCATGCGGCAGGATTCTCCGACCGCCCGTTCACGGTGCTGCGCACCTGGGCGGACCCACGGATGGTCGATCCGACGATCGAGCCGACCAAGCGCCCGGCCAACACGTGTTACGCCGGTGTTCCGGTCAAGGCCAACCGCTCGGCGCATGGCATCGCCGCCGCCTGCACGCTGCGCAACTGGATCGGCATGTGGAGCCTTCGGCACGCCCAGACCCGCGCAGAACCGCACCTGGCCCGCATCGAATGCCCCGCCCTGGTGATCAACGCCGAACAGGACACGGGCGTATACCCCAGCGACGCGCAGCGCATCTACGACGCGCTGGCCAGCACCGACAAGTCGCAACGCTCGGTCGACACCGACCACTACTTCACCACACCGGGAGCCCGCAGCGAGAAGGCCGATACCATCGCCAAGTGGATCGCGAAGCGGTGGCGCTGACCGTCGCCTCTTCGCGCAAGCGCTCATCAGTGAGAGTTCTCGCCCACTTCGTTCCGGGCGAGAAGGTTACCGAATTCCTTGCACCAGAGATGGATTGGCTCGATATCCACTATTGCGGCGAGGATGACGACGACACGTTCTACCGCGAGCTGCCCGAGGCCGAGGTCATCTGGCACGTGCTGCGGCCCATCTCAGGTCACGACCTCGAGCAGGCGCGACACCTGCGGCTCGTGCACAAGATGGGCGCAGGGGTGAACACCATCGACGTCGACACCGCGACGCGGCTTGGCATCGCGGTGGCGAACATGCCGGGTGCGAACGCGCCATCGGTCGCCGAGGGCACGGTGTTGCTGATGCTGGCCGCGCTGCGGCGGCTGCCCGCGCTGGACCGGGCGACCCGCGACGGCAAGGGCTGGCCGTCCGACGCGAGCCTCGGCGAGACGGTGCGCGACATCGGCGGCTGCACGGTGGGGCTGGTCGGCTACGGAAACATCGCGAAGAGCGTCGAGAGGATCGTAGTGGCCATGGGCACTCCGCCTTCACGGGTGTTGCACACCAGCACCAGCGACGACGGCCATCCCGGTTGGCGGTCGCTGCCCGACCTCCTCGCCGCCAGCGACATCGTCTCGCTGCACCTGCCACTGACCGACCGGACTGCGGGCATGCTCGACCGCGAAGCCCTGGCGCGGATGAAGCCCGACGCGGTGCTCGTCAACACCTCACGCGGCGCCGTGGTCGACGAGGATGCGCTTGTCGAGGCGCTGCGCACCGGCGGGTTGGCGGCCGCGGGCCTTGACGTATTCGCCGTGGAGCCGATACCGGCCCACAATCCCCTGCTCAGCCTGGACAACGTAGTGCTGACCCCGCACGTTAGCTGGTACACCGCCGACACCATGCGGCGCTACCTGGAACGCGCGGTGGAAAACTGCCGCCGGATCAGGGATGGGCGAAAGCTGGCCAACGTCGTCAACGAGTAGTCTCGTTCCCAACCGACCGGTTAATAGGGAAGGCAATGTGGCATGCCCATAGCGATCACTCCTGAGCACAACGACCTTGCCGATTCGGTGCGGTCCCTGGTGGCGCGGGTGGCGCCGTCGGAGGTGCTTCACGAAGCGCTCGAAACGCCCATCTCGAACCCGCCGCCGTACTGGAAGGCCGCGGCTGAGCAGGGTCTGCAGGGTGTGCACCTGGCGGAATCCGTTGGTGGACAAGGCTTTGGCATCCTCGAGCTTGCCATCGTCTTGGCCGAGTTCGGCTACGGCGCGGTGCCGGGTCCGTTCGTCCCTTCGGCGATCGCCAGCGCGCTTATCGGTGCGCACGACCCCGACGCCAAGTTGCTGAACGACCTGGCTTCGGGCGAGGTGATCGCCGCCTACGCGATCGACTCCGGACTCACCGCCACCCGGCACGGCGACGGCCTGGTCATCCGCGGCGAGGTGCGGGCGGTTCCCGCCGCGGCGCAGGCGTCGGTGCTGGTGCTGCCGGTGGCCATCGACAGCGGTGAAGAGTGGGTGGTGCTCGACGCGCAGGCGTTGGAGATCGAGCCCGTCAAGAGCGTCGACCCACTGCGGCCACTGGCCCATGTGCGCGCCAACGCCGTCGAAGTCGGCGACGACCGCCTGCTGAGCAGCCTCAGCCGGACTCTCGCGCGGGCATTGATGTCGACGCTGCTGTCCGCAGAGGCCATCGGCGTTGCGCGCTGGGCCACCGATACCGCGTCGGCGTACGCCAAGATCCGCGAGCAATTCGGCAGGCCCATCGGCCAGTTCCAGGCCATCAAACACAAGTGCGCGGAGATGATCGCGGACACCGAGCGGGCCACCGCGGCGGTATGGGACGCCGCCCGCGCTATCGACGAGTTCCGCGAAACCGGTTCGGAAGAAACCGCTTTCGAATTCGCCGCCGCGGTTGCCGCGACGCTGGCACCCGTCGCCGCGCAGCGCTGCACCCAGGACTGCATCCAGGTGCACGGCGGCATCGGTTTCACCTGGGAGCACGACACCAACGTCTACTACCGCCGCGCCATAATGCTCGCGGCCTGCTTCGGCCGCGCCGCGGACTACCCGCAGCAGGTGGTCGACATCGCGACCAGCACGGGAATGCGCCCGATCAACATCGATCTCGACCAGGAGACGGAGAAGCTGCGGGAGGAGATCCGCGGGGAAGTCGCAGCCCTCAAAGCGATCCCGCGGGACGAGCGCAATGTCGCGATCGCCGAGGGCGGCTGGGTGATGCCCCACTTGCCCAAGCCATGGGGTCGCGCATCGGGCCCGATCGAGCAGATCATCATCGCCCAGGAATTCGCCACTGGCCAGGTGCGCCGACCCACGATGGGAATCGCGGCGTGGCTGATACCGTCGGTCGTTGCGTTCGGCACCGAAGAGCAGAAGCAGCGCTTCCTGCCGCCAACGTTCCGCGGCGAAATGATCTGGTGCCAGCTGTTTTCCGAGCCGGGCGCCGGTTCGGACCTGGCCGGCCTCACCACAAAGGCCACCAAGGTCGACGGCGGCTGGCGCATCACCGGCCAGAAGATCTGGACCACAGCTGCGCAGGTATCGCATTGGGGCATGCTGCTGGCCAGGACGGACCCGTCCGCTCCGAAACACAACGGCATCACCTATTTTCTGCTCGACATGCGCAGCGAGGGTGTGGAGGTCAAGCCGCTGCGCGAGCTGACCGGAAACGCGCTGTTCAACACCGTCTTCATCGACGACGTATTGGTTCCAGACGAGCTGGTGCTCGGTGAGGTCAACCGCGGCTGGGAGGTCAGCCGCACTACGCTCACCGCCGAGCGGGTGTCGATCGGCAGCAGCGAGGCGCCCTTCCTGGCCAACCTGAACGGTTTCGTGGAGTTCATCCGCGACGGGCAATTCGACCAGATCGGCCAGAACCATGCCGGCCGGCTGATCGCCGAAGGCCACGCCGCCAAGCTGCTCAACATGCGGTCGACCCTGCTGACGCTGGCCGGTGGCGACCCGATGCCGGCCGCCGCGATCTCCAAGCTGCTGTCGATGCGCACCGGCCAGGGCTACGCGGAATTCGGGGTCGCGTCGATGGGCACCGACGGCGCGATCGGCGACCCCGAACAGCTGGCGGGCAAGTGGGCCGAGTTCCTGCTGGCCAGCAGGGCCACTACCATTTACGGGGGCACGTCGGAGGTGCAGCTCAACATCATCGCCGAGCGGCTGCTGGGGCTGCCCCGCGACCCGTAACCGCCGATATTGCACTCAGGGTCGTGATCGGCGGAGAATCACAGCCCTCATTGCAATCTCGCGGCAGGAGGACGGGCCCACGAGCGGTGACGTGACGCTGCGCCAGCTGCGCTACTTCGTCGAGCTGGGCGAGGAGCTCAACTACCGGCGTGCCGCGGAGAGGCTGTTCATCACGCAGCCCGCGCTGTCGACGGCGATCAAACAGCTCGAGCATCAGCTGGGCGTCATGCTGTTCACCCGCAGCACCCGCGAGGTGGCGCTGACCGAACTCGGCCAGGCCTGGCTGCCGAAGGTACGCGACGCCCTGCGCGGGGTCGAGGGCGCGGTCGACGACTTGATCGCTCTGTCCGCGCACTACCGCCGGATCCGGCTGGGCTATCTCATTGGCACCGGGGCGGACTTGCTGTTCCGGCTGGTGCGGCACTTCGAAACGGCCTACCCGGAAATCACCTTGGAACCAAGGGAATTCGACTTCTCCGATCCGACAGCCGGGCTCGCCGACGGCACCACCGAGGTGGCGATCATCCGGCCGCCGGTGGATCTGCCTGAACACCGGATGTTCATCCTCGACGCCGAGGACTGGGTAGCCTGCCTGCCGCGGGATCACCCGCTGGCGGGTCGGTCCGAGCTGGCGATCGCCGAGCTGCTCGACGACCCGATCGTCGTCGCCCCTGCCAGCGCCGGCCCGTGGCGTGACTACTGGATGGCGATGGACGCGCGCGGAGGCAAGCCGCCCACCATCGCCGCCGTCGCGGCCACCTACGAAGAGGAGACCACGACCATCGCGCGAGGGCTCGGCATCAGCTTCACCAGCGAGGCCAGCGCCCGGCTGTACAACCGGCAGGGGATCGCATACGTCCCGATCGTCGATCGCCCTCGCAACTACACGGCGCTGGCCTGGCATCCCGCCGGCCTCAGCCGCGATGCGGAGCTGCTGGTGCGCCACGTCCGCCAAGAGTGGAGCTTTGGCGAGGGCCAGGCGATAGAACGCCCCGCGACCTATTACTGATAAAGCGTGTTTATAAGTAGATCAGAATTTGGAACTTCCCTGAACTCGCTGAGTCGGGTTTCCTCACTGCATGACTGACACCGCCTCACCCATTACGCCTGCGGCGCCGATGGACGACGAGGACGCCCGGCTGGCGAAGTTCGGCTACACCCAACGACTGGACCGTTCGGTCGGGCCGCTGGCCTCCTTCGCCATCGGGTTCGCCACCATCAGCGCCACCACGGCGGTCTTCACCGGGTTCGGCGGCGGTTACTTCACCGCCGGCGCGCCGTTCGTGTGGACAATGCTGCTCGCGGGGGCGGTGTTCGTCGTCTGGGCGGCGATTGCCGCGGACCTGACCGCGAAGATCCCGCTCGCCGGCTACGCCTACCAATGGGCCAGCCGGATCCACGGCTCGAACCTCGCGTGGTTCACCGGCATCTCCGCGCTGATCGGCTGGATCTGCGGGATGACCGGCGTCTGCTACATCCTGTCCGGATACCTCGGCGGGCTGTTCAACTGGAACATGAGCCAGACCGCGCAGATCCTGATCGCCATCGGGGTGATGGCGGTCTGCGCGCTGATCAATCTCTACGGCGTGCGATTCGCCACGCTCGTCAACAACATCGGGGTCAGTCTGGAACTGGTCGTCACAGTCGGCGCGACGATCATGGTCGGGATAGTGGCGTTCGCGGCGCCCGACCACCACCAGCCGTTGTCGGTGCTGTTCACCGGCGGGACCTCGGAGGGCACGTATGTGCTTGCGTGGCTGGCGGCTTCGCTTGGGCCGTTCTTCGGCCTGATTGGAGTCGAGGCCGGCGCCGACGTGGCCGAGGAGACCAAGGCCGCGCGCCTCGTGATACCGCGCACGATGTTCTATGCGCTCGCGACGTCGATCGTCATCGAACTGCTCATGTACATCGTCTTCGTGCTGGCGATTCGCGACGGCGGCGCCGTGGCCGCCAACACCGCCGCGCCGATCGAGGAGATCATCAGCCAGCAGGTCGGGCCGGTGGTCACCAGAATCGTTGTGGCCGTGGCGCTTACCAACCTATTGGCGTGCATCCTGGCCAACATTCTGGTCGCCAGCCGGTTGACCTACTCGATGGCCCGCGACAATATGCTGCCGTTCTCCAACGTATGGCGGCATGTGTCACCCAAGCGGCGCAGCCCGACGTTCGTGGTGATCGGCCTTGCCTGCCTGTCGACGATCCTGTTGCTGTCGGCGTTGGTCAGCGAGAAAGCGTTCACCTTCATCCTCGGCATCTCGTCGCTGGCGGTGTTCGTGACCTACGTGCTGCAGACCTTCGGCGCCATCGTCGGGGCGCGGCGCGGCACCATCCCCACCGCGGAGCCCGGCACCTTCGATCTGGGTCGCGCTCGGATGCCGGTCTACATCGTCGGCCTGATCTCGTTCACCGTCGTCTCTGCCGCATTGATCTTCCTGCCGCAGTTCGCCGGCAATGGCTGGGTCTTCCTCGGAATCATCGCGGTGGCCGCACTGTGGTGGGCCACCGGTCTGCGCGCCCGGCTGCGCCGCGGCGATGCGGGCCCCAACTACGCTCAAACGAAGGGACTTTGATGACTGCCACGGATCTGGGCGCCAGCAACCTCGTCGCCGTCGAACCGGGTGCCATCCGCGAGGACACCCCACCCGGTTCGGTGATCCAGTACAGCGACTACGAACTCGACACCTCAAGCCCGTACGCCGGCGGGGTGGCCTGGATTGAAGGCGAGTACGTCCCGGCATCGGAGGCGCGGATCTCGATCTTCGACATCGGCTTCGGCCACTCCGACCTCACCTACACGGTCGCCCATGTGTGGCACGGCAACATCTTCCGGCTCGGCGACCACCTGGACCGGCTCCTCGACGGCGCGCGCAAGCTGCGGCTCGATACCGGATACAGCAAGGGCGAGCTGGCCGAGATCACCAAGCGCTGCGTTGCCATGTCACAGCTGCAAGAGTCGTTCGTCAATCTGACGGTCACCCGAGGGTACGGAAAACGCAAGGGCGAGAAGGACTTGTCCAAGCTAACCCACCAGGTCTACATCTACGCGATCCCGTATCTGTGGGCATTCCCGCCACACGAACAGATCTTCGGCACCACGGCGATCGTGCCGCGTCACGTACGGCGCGCGGGCCGCAACACCGTCGACCCGACGATCAAGAACTACCAGTGGGGCGACCTGACCGCGGCCAGCTTCGAGGCCAAGGACCGCGGGGCGCGTACCGCGATCCTGATGGACGCCGACAACTGCGTCGCCGAGGGCCCGGGCTTTAATGTGGTCATCGTCAAGGACGGCAAGATCGCATCACCCTCGCGAAATGCATTGCCTGGCATTACCCGAAAGACCGTGTTCGAACTCGCAGACGCCATGGGTATCGAGGCGACCCTGCGTGACGTCACAAGCCACGAGCTGTACGACGCCGACGAGCTGATGGCAGTCACCACGGCCGGCGGTGTCACCCCGATCGACACGCTTGACGGCGAACCCCTCGGAGACGGGACTCCGGGTCCGGTAACTGTGGCGATCCGTGACCGGTTCTGGGCGCTGATGGACGAGCCGTCACCGCTGATCGAGGCGATCGATTACTAACGCTTACGTTGGAACAGGTCTAGGATCGAAATAGTAAGGTAGTCGCTCGTCGTTAGCAGTAGATATGAGCACCTTCGTAGGGCCCGTGGTGCGCCTGGCTATCACCGGAGCAGCCGCGCTCGCGTTTCTGATTGCTCCGACAGTCTTGTTTGCCCAAAGCAGTGCGCAGCAGACGGCGCAGCCCTGCTACAACGGCGTGCTCCCCGGAGCACCCTTCCTTCCGAGCTGCACCCTTCCTGGACCGCAAGGCACGAAGATCCGCGGATCTGCGCCTGACGCAAACGCGATCATCGCGTGTAGGAACCTTCCCGGCTGCCTGTCCTGGTATGTGAACGGCCCGTAGAGATCACCAAGGGGCATTACCATGACTCACGACGTTGAGAAGCGGTTCGACCGGCCCGGCACGTTCCACGAGGCCGCAATGTATGTAGGCGCAGTGGTCGCGCTGGCGGGCGTCGTGTTCGCGGTGTATGCATTCACCGCACGCGACTCGGTGGTCGCGGCGTCGCTTGTCCCGGCGATTCTGCTGGCCGGTGGAATCGGCGCGTTCGTCAAGACCTACCGGGTGTGGAAGGAAGAGGGCGCATGGCCTGCGTGGCAGGGCGCGGGCTGGTTTCTGCTCACGTTCATGCTGGTGTGCCTGTCCATTCCCGGCGCCGCGATGTACGCCACCTAAGGCACAATCGAGTCGACGTACCCGCCGTAAGCCCCGCCTGTCGTCGCCGAGGCGAGTAGCGACGCCAAATAGGTTGCCATGTTTGCGATTTCAGCCGGTTCGATGAGCCGCTGCAGCAGTGACTGCGGTCGGTGGTTGCGCATGAGCTCTCGCTGGGCCACGCCCCATGGCAGCGACTTGTCGACCAATTGGTGTTCACCAGGATGTCGACGTCGGGAAGCTCACGCGCAGCTGTCTAGTCGGTATGGATCTCGCGCAGCTCGCGCTTGAGGATCTTGCCGGTCGGGTTGCGTGGCAGTTCGTCGAGGAAGACCACCTCGCGTGGCACCTTGTAGCGGGCCAGGTGCTCGCGCACATAGGTCTTGATCTCGTCCTCACCGATACTGGCGCCGTCGGTCTTGACCACGAACGCGCGCAGCCGGTGGCCCCACTCCTTGTCCTCCACGCCAAGCGCGGTGGCCTCCACGACCTCGGGGTGGCCGCTGATCAAGTCCTCGACCTCGGCGGGGAACACGTTCTCGCCGCCGGATACGATCATCTCGTCGTCGCGTCCGCTGACGTACAGCAGACCGTGCTCGTCGAAGTAGCCGACGTCACCCGACGACATCAGGCCGTCGATGATCTGCTTGTGGCCGCCGCCCGTATAGCCCTCGAACGGGAAGAAGTTCCCAACGAATATGCGGCCGACCTCGCCCTGCGGCAACTCGTTGCCGTTGTCGTCAAGAATCTTGACCTTCACGCCCTTGACGACGGGTCCTACGGTGGCCGGATTGATCGACAGATCCTTGGGCCGCGCGATGGTGGCGAACGCGATCTCCGTCGACCCGTACAGGTTATAGATGACCGGACCCAGCTCCTTTAGCGCACGGGTGGCCAGTTCGGCGCCCAACTGCGATCCGGACACGAACACGATCCGCAGCGACGACAGGTCCGGCTTGGGCTCCATCGCCTCGAGCGCATCGAGGATGCGCGACAACATCACCGGGACGACGACCATCGCGGTCACCTTGTGCTTCTCGATGTCGGCGAGCACCGTGGGCGGCTTGAAGCGGCGGCGCAACACCAGCGTCGTGCCGAGCATCATCGCGATGGTCGCGTGCAGGAAGCCCAGCGCGTGGAACATCGGCGCGGGCAACGACGTGACCTCACCGGCTTTGAACGGTACATGCGACAGCACACCACCGATCGGCGCAAGAGTCGGCGGCGTACTTCTGTTGGCGCCCTTGGGAGTTCCGGTGGTGCCGCTGGTCAAGATGATGATCGACGAGTTCCTCGTCGTCTTGGGTGCGGGCTTGCCAGAGCTCCGCGCGATGAGGTCTTCCAGCGTCTCGTCGGTGCTGCCCGACGGTTCGTAACCGTCGGCGGTAGCCGACGAATTAGCGGCGTCGGGGTTCCTGCCAAGCGCGCGCAGCTTGCCCAGTTCCGGCTCCGCCTTCGACACCGCCTCGCAGTACTCGTCGTCGTAAATGATCACCTTGGCACCCTCGCGCTCGGCGACCTCTTTGATTTGCGGTCCGGAGAACTCGCTGTTGAGCAGGATGATGCGCGCGCCGGCGCGCGCCGCCCCGCAGACCGCGATCAGGAACCACCTGTGGTTGCGGGCCAGGATCGCTATCCCTTCGCCGCCCTTGACCCCCATCGCAAGCAGCCCGTTGGCGACCGCGTGCGCAGCGTGGTCGAGCTGGGAGAATGTGATCTCGCCGTCGTCGTCGATGATCGCGGTTCTGTGGGGTGTACGACGCGCGTTGAGCGCGGGCATCATGCCGAATTCGCCCCAGCGCCGGATGTCGGCGACCATGGCGGCGACGTTCTGCGGCGGCTCCAGCTTGAGCGCGCCGGCCTCCAGCATTTTGAGGAGATAGTGCAGTTCTGCGGACCCTCGCTCGGCGTACTGCTGGATTTTGGCCGCTGCCTGCAACGGAAGATCAGTTAGCTTCGGCATGAGCCCACAATATGTGACGCGCGTCGCACCGCGGCCGGGAAATTACCATGACGGTATGCCCGCATCCTCGTCGAAAGGTCAGTACCTGGAGGTCGGCGGTCAGCAGGTGCCCATCACCAGTCCCGACAAGGTCGTCTTCCCCGACATCGGGGTCACCAAGATGGACCTGATGCGCTACTACGTCGCCGTCGCCGAGGGGGCCCTTCGCGGTGTGAGGGACCGGCCGATGATCCTCAAGCGGTTCGTCAAGGGCATCACCGAGGAGGCCGTCTTCCAGAAGCGGGCACCGGAGAAGCGGCCGGATTTCGTCGATGCCGCCGAGCTGAAGTACGCCTCGGGCACCTCGGCCAAGGAGGCCGTCATCCACGATGCCGCAGGCCTGGTGTGGGCGGTCAACATGGGCTGCGTCGACCTCAATCCGCACCCGGTGCGCGCCGACGACCTCGCTCATCCAGACGAACTGCGCGTTGATCTCGACCCGATGCCAGGGGTGCAGTGGAGGCAGATTGTCGACGTCGCGTTCGTTGCCCGAGAGGTGCTCGAGGACCACGGCCTGACGGCCTGGCCGAAGACGTCGGGGTCCCGTGGCTTCCACATCTATGCCCGCATTCAGCGGCGGTGGCCTTTCAAGTTCGTCCGGCTCGCGGCGCAGTCGGTGGCCCGCGAGGTCGAACGGCGGGCCCCTGAACTGGCGACGGCACGATGGTGGAAGGAAGAACGCGAGGGCGTCTTCGTCGACTTCAACCAAAACGCCTTCGACCGCACCGTTGCCTCCGCGTACTCGGTGCGCGCGACGCCCGACGCGAGGGTGTCGACGCCCCTGTCCTGGGACGAGGTCGCCGACTGCCGACCAGAGGATTTCACGATCGCCACCATGCCCAAGCGCTTCGAGGACTACGGCGACCCCTGGGAGGCAATCGACGATCACGCGGGCACGCTGGACGGGCTGCTCGATCTCGCCGACCGGCTCGGGCCCGCCGAGAAAGCGCCGAAAGGCGCCAAGGGATCAAGCGGGCGCCGCATTTCCAAGATGCCGCTGATCGAGATCGCCCGCACGAAGACCAAGGACGAGGCGATGGCCGCGCTCGAAGAGTGGCGTGGACGTTACCCGTCGGTAGCCGAAAAGCTCGAACCCGCAGACGTTTTGGTCGACGGCATGCGGGGGCCGAGTTCGATCTGGTACCGGATTCGGATCAATCTGCAGCACGTGCCGGAGGACCAGCGGCCCCCACAGGAGGCGCTGCTGGCCGACTACAGTCCCTGGGAGAACTACTCGGGACCGCAGTGGATCCGCGGTGGCTGAGCAGTTTGCTGATCTGTCCAAAGTCGGTTCCTTATTAAAGTATTAGCCGCTACTCCCCGTTGCCTTAGATCGGCTCACTAGCGTCAGTGGCAGTCGGCGATGGAGGGGAGGCCGCAGATGTACGGAAATCCGGCATTCGACTGCGACGGCGCCCAGGTCCGCGCCTGCAGCCGCCAGTTGGCCACCGTGGTGACGGTCACCGGCATCCTCGATGACGCGAACCTCGACCAGGTCAGCAAGTACACCAGGCGCTTCGTCCTCAGGGAGAAGCCGGTTGTGCTGGATCTGAGCGCAGTGAGTTCCGCTACTCCGCACATCGTTTCACTGCTGTGCGAACTCGACGACGCCTGCAGCGCCGCGGGCGTGGAGTGGTCCCTGATCGCGAGCCAACCGGTCCGCCGCGCGGTAGGCATCTTCGACGACCGGTTTGAGCTGCCAACGGTGGCATCGGTCGCGGACGCACTCAACCAATTCGCCAACGCCATGCTGGAACGCCGTCGGCTCCTTCCGCTGCTGACCAAGAGCGCCTAGAGACAGGATCGATCAGAGTGCTTCTCGACGTTCGTTGGCTGGCCTTCCTGGTGCACGGCCGGCACAAGCCCCGTTCACGGCCCCTGGCGCTCACGACCCGCTGATCTCGTCGTAGCTGACTAAGATCGCTGCCCATGTCGGGTCGTTGGGCGGCGGTGCTCGGCCAGCTCATTCCGTTTGCGCTGGTGGTCGCGCTGTCGCCGCTGACGATCATCCCGGCAATCGTGCTGGTGCTGCAGTCCGAACGTGCCCGATCCACCGGCCTGGCCTTCCTGTCTGGCTGGCTACTCGGGCTGGCGGCAACGACGGCGGTGTTCGTCCAGCTGCCTCGCCTGCTCGACGGGCTCAATCGGCCGGCCCCGACCTGGGCAGCATGGGTGCGGATCGCGGTCGGCATCGCGCTGGTTGCGCTCGGCGTATGGCGGTGGGCGACCCGTCAGCAGGTCACCAAACAGCCGGCGTGGCTGAACCGGCTGAGCAGGATGACGCCGGGCGGTGCCGCCGCAATCGGGGTCGGGCTGATTCTGGTCAATCCCAAGGTGCTCGTGATGAACGCCGCGGCCGGGTTGGTGATCGGCACGGCGGGGTTTGGCACGTCCGGCGCATGGTTGGCCGTTGCGTACTACACCGTCATCGCGGGCTCGACGGTCCTGGTCCCGATACTGGCCTACGCCATCGCCGGTGAGCGCGTGGATCGTCAGCTCGAGCAGCTGAAGCAGTGGATGGAAAGCCAGCACGCCGCCCTGATGGCAGGCCTCCTGGCTGTCGTCGGTTTGTTGTTGGTGTACACCGGGATTCGTGCGCTATAGGTCTGGCCCTCGGCCGAGGATGGCCGAAAGTGCTTGACACAGTTGCTTGTCTGGATCCTCCGGCAGGGTGTCCACCCGCCACCCGACGACATCATCGGGGCGAACCAACAGTGCTGCCTCTCGTGCGAGCCCGGTGCTCGCAGCCCACTGGCCGTCGACGTCAACGACGTCGCCGTCAGTGCCGATCCGATGCACGCCGACCGGCACGCCGAGCGAAAGGGACGCGAAAGCAGCGCTGGCACACCACGGGGCTCCAGCGTCTCCCGCCAGCACGGTGAACCAGGGGCCAAGCAGATCGAGAGTCGAAACGCGGTCGTCACCCCGGCGCAGCCATGCATGCGGGACGCGGGTACCCGGTTGTCCGCGCAACTCCCCGACAAGCTGGACAGCATCGAGGTCAGCGGGCACCGGATCGCCGGACACCACCGCGGCCGACCGGTATTGATAACCCACGAGCAGATCGGACATCGCCGCCTCTTCATCGGCAGGCAATCCCGGTGCTTCGCGGTCCAACCCGAGCATTGCAACCGACGGTCCGGTCAGCGATTGCCGGGCGCTGAAACTCCCTACCGGGTGGCGTTCGGCGTTGAAGGTGTCGAGCAATGGCGGTTCTGCTGCACCGTCTATCACTGCGGCGAGCTTCCACGCCAGGTTGTGCGCACTCTGGATCGCGGTGTTGGCGCCGCAGGCCTTGAACGGGGGCATTGTGTGCGCCGAGTCGCCGGCGAGAAAGACTCGCCCGCACCGGAATTGGTCCGCGACCTGCTCGTAGGGCTGCCACGGAGCGACCTGCAGGATCTCGATGTCGATGTCTTCGCCGATGGCGTCGCGAATCAATTCGCGGCAACGCTGCGGAGTGAACTGCACAGCCGTTTCGCCCCTGTCCGGATAGTAGGTGGTGATGAACATGCCGCGGTCATCATCGACGGACAGGAATATCCCTTGCACCGACGGATTTTCGACCTGCACCGCGTCCCCGTCCCCGAGCTGGGGGACAAAAGCGCGCCACGGGGCGCGGAAGTAGACGAGCACCACATAGATCGGCAGCGCGCCGTAGCCGGAGGTGCCAAGGCCGAGTGTCTGGCGAACCGGGCTGTGCACACCGTCCGCCGCGACGAGAAAGTCGGCACAAACCGTTTCGAATTCGTCCGTGCGGCGCCGCCAGTGTCCTCCGACTTGTCGCTCACTACCCGGAACACTACAGTTCCGTGTTGCTCCGGCCCAGCAAGCGCTATCTGATCGGTAGTCCGGTGATCGCCCTGCCAATGACGAGCCGCTGGATTTCACTGGTGCCCTCGAAGATGGTGAAGATCTTCGCGTCCCGGTGCATGCGCTCGACGGGGTAGTCACGGGTATAGCCGTTGCCGCCGAGGATTTGGATGGCCTCATCGGTGACGTAGACGGCGGTCTCGCTGGCCACCAGTTTGGCCATCGACCCTTCGGCGGCGGTGAACGGCTTGTTGTTACGTGCCATCCAGCCGGCGCGCCACACCAGCAGCCGCGAGGCGTCGATACGGGTCTTCATGTCGGCCAGCTTGAACGCGATCGCTTGAAAGTCGGCGATCTTGCGCCCGAACTGTTCTCGCTGCTGCGCGTACTCGAGCGCGTACTCGTACGCCGCCCGGGCAACGCCGAGCGCCATCGCGCCCACTGAGGGTCGTGTTCGTTCGAACGTCATCATCGCCGCTTGGCCTGCGGCCCGTTCGCCGTCGCGGCTGCGGGCGACTCTCTCGTCGAACTTGTCCTTTCCGCCGACGATCAGCCGACGTGGAATCCGGACATCCTCAAGGATCACTTCAGCGGTGTGCGAAGCACGAATGCCGTGCTTGCTGAACTTCTGCCCCTGTTTGAAACCGGGTGTGTTCGGCGGGATGATGAACGTGGCCTGCCCGCGGCTGCCGAGTTCGGGATGGACCGACGCAACGACGATGTGCACGTTGGCGATTCCGCCATTGGTGGCCCAGGTCTTCACACCGTTGAGCACCCACTCGTCGTTGGCTTCGTCGTAGCGGGCACGGGTGAGGATGGCGCCCACATCGGAGCCCGCACCGGGTTCCGATGAACAGAACGACGCAAGCAGCGGATCCTCTGGCGTGCCGAACATCTGTGGAAGCCATTCGCCGAGCTGTTCGGGTGTGCCGTTGGCGGCGAGTGATGCGACGGCCAACCCGGTGCCAAGGATCGACAACGCGATGCCTGCGTCCCCCCAGAACATCTCCTCGAACACGGTCAGAATCCCCAGGCCGGTAGGTTCGGCGGCCTGCGTGGCGAACAACTCCATGGAATACAGGCCGACCTTGGCCGCCTCCTGGATGATCGGCCACGGGGTTTCCTCGCGCTCATCCCACTCCGCCGCCGCGGGGCGCACGACAGTGGCCGCGAACTCGTGGACCCAGTCCCGAACCTGGATCACATCTTCAGACAGTTCAAGAGAAAACGACACAGCTACGCGTCCTTTCTGCGGCCAGTCGAGGCAGAGCCCACTTCGGTGAACAACTGTACACTGAGATTCGGCGCGCCGATACCGCACTCCGCTGTGGATTGCCTCACGTAAGCGCCCTAGTGGGCCCGCAGACTCCGCGCTCGAACGTGCGGATGATCAGGGGCGCGACCGCGTGGCGGGGCAGTTCTCCGATGCTGGCCTCCTCGCACCCTTGGAGCACCAACCCGTAGAGCGCGTGTCGAACCCACGTCGCGTTGAGGTCCGGGTCGAACACTCCTTCGCCCTGTCCGCGTTTGATCAGGTTGATCAGCAATTCCTCGTTTGGGTGTTCAGACGGCGGAATGTCCCGCAGGACGGCCGGGTCTCCGAAGAGGAACAGCACCCGGTCTCCGACCGAGACAAGGGCCGCGATGACACGCCGCATCGCCTCGATCGCCGGCCCCTGGTCGACAGCGGCCTCGTTGGCCGTTTCGAGGAGAACGCGGATCGAGTCCAAAGTGGCCTCATAGATGTGTGTTTCGCGGTCGGCGAAGTAGCGGTGCAATGTCGTCCGGTCCACTCCGGCCGCGTTGGCGATCTCGGGAAGGGTGGCCAGCCGATTGGCGGCGAGGACACAGGCCGTGGCGTGGAGGATCGCGGCCCTAGCTAGTGCGCGCTTGCACACAGGAGAGCTGCTCTGTCGAGTTGGGCACGCTGTGAATCTAATCGCCCCAAAATGGGACATTGACGTTCCGAAACAGAACCGTTAGGTTCCTATCTGTATCTCAACCTAGTTGATAGCTGACCACATCCTCGCTTGCGGGGCACGGAGAAGGCACTAGCGACCGCCGCCACCCGCCTCGGCAGGCAGCGGCGGCGGCAACGGCGTCGTCGGGGTTGTCGGCGGCGCTGCGGGCGCTGCGGCGACTCCCGGCGTGTGGAAATCCACCATCGGTTCCTCGCGAATCACCGTGTTGCCCACGCTGACTACCAAAGACTTCGACGTCACCGTGTAGGTGATTGCGTCGTTCTCGGCGACGTATCCAGCGCCGGATTGCGACGCGGGTACGATCAGCCTGGCGCCGTCGCGCACCCGCAGGCCGCGATATTCATACTGACCGCCCTCCGTCTTGCAGATCGCCACCCGCGAAGTTGCCGTGCTGCCGAATGCGATCGGCGAGTTCGGCGCAGTGCACCGCGCGGTCGAGTCGACATAGCCCTGATCGTCGGTCGTTGGCGCGGCAGTGGCCGACGGCATCCCGAACGCGAGCAGCGCGGAACACGCCGCGGCGGCGAAGGTCAGGCGACGGGTGCAAACCCCGATCGAGCACATAGGTCTCCACGAGACCACGGCCGCGCTATTTACGCGAGCGTCGACACCGAGACACAACGCAAACGTTAGGTCCGTGAGACATGCGAGCCGTCAATTCCTACTCCGCCGAGACGCTCGCCAAGCAACGCCAGCCTAGGGAATTGGATTGTCGTCGTTGTCTGTTCCGGAATGCCGGTGGGCGAGGTCATGCCCTTCCCCGACCGGAGTGCAGCCAGCGGTGCAATCCTGCATCACGATGGGACGGGTCACGCCCTGCACCACACGCCACCGCCACGTCGTCTCAACGATTTTCAGGTCGGCGTCAATCGCATCACGCGGGCTGACATACCAGGAAACGGAAACGGCTGACACTCTAATTGCGGCGGTTGCGCAGTAGCTCCCGCAGGGCTAGCGCACGACCGGCCAGCTTCGCTGCATTGCGTGGTCGTCTCACGGCGGCGCTGCAGGGTCGAGAGCATCCCACAGCAGGAATGGCGGCCTAAACTAACATTCCATGGATGGGTGAGCTAGTTCCGCATTACGAGACTCTGCAGTCGATCTACGACATCTCGGACGAATTCTTTGAACTGTTCTTAGGCCCCACTTTCGGGTACACGTGCGCCTACTTCGAACGCGACGACATGACCCTCGACGAAGCTCAGAACGCCAAGTTCGATCTGGCCCTTGGCAAGCTGAACCTCCAGCCGGGTATGACGCTGCTCGACATCGGCTGCGGCTGGGGCGGCGGTATGCAACGGGCGATCGAGTCTCACGACATCAACGTCATCGGCTTGACGCTCAGCCGTTCACAGCGCGACTATGCCGAGGCCAAGCTGGCCAAGATCCCGACGCACCGCAAGGTCGAAGTGCGCTTGCAGGGTTGGGAGGAGTTCGAGGGCAAGGTCGACCGGATCGTCTGCATCGGTGCGCTCGAGCACTTCGGCCACGAGCGCTACGACGCCTTCTTCGATATGGCCTACAACGCGCTGCCCGACGACGGATCGATGCTGCTGCACACGATTTGTGGGATAACCCAGGACGACGCCGTCCGATTGGGTATTCCGCTGACGCTCAGGGTTGCGCGGTTCGTCAAGTTCATCATGACCGAGATCTTCCCGGGCGGCAGACTGCCGACCGTGTCGATGGTCGAAACGCATGCCAGTAATGCCGGGTTCCAGGTCAGCCGGGTGCAGTCGCTGCAAGCGCACTATGCAAGGACGCTCGACCAGTGGGCAGCGGCGTTGGAAGCGCATCGAGACGACGCCATCGCGGTTCAGTCGCAGGAGGTCTACGACCGCTACATGAAGTACCTCACCGGGTGCGCGGACCTGTTCCGCGGCGGGTACCTCGATGTCGATCAATTCACTCTGGAGAAGTAGCGACTCCTCCGCGACGCCACCGCGAGCGTGATCGAAGTCGCTCGATGGACCGCGCGCAGTTGCCGATCAATTATCGTCTCGCTGCTTCTCGCCGTTGGGGTGGAGCAGGGTTGCCACGAGGGGCGCGATGAGTCGCAGGATGTCGTCGATGTCGGCGTCGGTCAGGTCGGGCATCCGCAGGTGCTCGCCGCATTCGTCCGCGATCAGCGCGGGGGGCCGAGAACGATCTGTCCGAACTTATCCGCTCCCTCGACCATACGTTCGGGCGAGACTTCGAATCCCTCCGGGCGCGGCGTTGCTCTATCTCGACCGGCGTAGCGGAACATGCCCTCGATTCCGGCCGGTGTGTTGATCATGAGTAGATCCGCTTTCTTGGAAGTGATGCGATATGCGTGCGGAATGTTCTTGGGCAAGAAGACGATACCGCCCTCCGACAGCTCCATCTCCTGGTCGTCGTACCAGAGCAACGCGGTCCCCTTGATGAGCATGAACACCTCGTCCTCACGCGTGTGTTTGTGGTACGGGGGCGCTTCGCCCTCGCTGACATCGAAGCGCCCGATCATCAACTGGCCATCTGTCGCTTTGCCGTCGAGCAAGATTGCCAGTGTCCCGCCATCGAGCCATTCCAGTTGTTGCTGCTGCTCGGGTTGCGCCAGGTATGCCATGCTCACAAGTCATCCCCATTTGTTGTCGGCGGGAGCACCGACGTGCTGCCCCCCGAGTCGGTCAGCTGGGCGCCTTCGACGTTGGATGGTCGAGGATATCCACGCGCGCGGCATGAGTGCGCGTCGACTGTGACGCGCCCGCGGTTCGGGATCTCGGAGAGACGCAGAGCATGCACCCACCTACCCGCACGATCGCGCAGATGAGCAGCCGTCAGAGAGCTCGTACCGCGCACAGTCAGGCATCCCGATCCCCCCGCAGCGGCTGACCGTGCCGACTCAGTGACGGCCTGGACCAACGGGCTGTTTACCTGCCAGCACTGCCAAAAGGCCTTCGCCGCGGGCCGGCCAGTAGCGCCGCTCCCCCGCCGGGGGCTGACGCGTGCGGCTCGCACCACTGGGGTCTTGGTGAGCAATTTCGTCCGGAGATAGAGAACCGGTGTCCGCGTGCTCGCATCCGTCTCGGGAACGGGCGGATCTAACCTGTGGCCGCAACTCTTGCGCCATTTGAGACTTGAAGCGAGCGAGGTTGAAGGGCGATCTCGGCGGCGTGAGCTGCGGTGAGGAGTCGAAGGTTCGGCGTGGACCAGGATTGGCTTGCGAGATTCATTGCGGCGCCACCGCTCTCGCGCCTAGCCACAGTGTAGCGACGGCGTCAGCGTCCCGCCTTGCCTTGCGCCCCAAAACCATAGCCCTTAGGGCGGGAGTAAGAGCTTCCCCGCCCTAAGCGCGTGGCCGTTGTCAGCGGTGGTGGTATAGCAGGGCACCCGAGTCCCCGCCGAATGGCTGTTGGTTTTGGGCGGCCTCGTGCGCGGCTGCCCCGGGAGTAGCGGTGATTTGGGTATTTCCCGGGCTCTGCTGCACGGTAGTGTCGGCCGCGGCGATCGGTGCCAGTCCAATGGCTGCCGCGGATGCGGCGATGGCCAGTGGTGCGACGTATCGCAGTTTCATTTTTTTCTCCTTATTTGGGTGACATCGCCCACCGGCGATGTCGGCTGAAAATTGGGTTTCCGGTGGCTTACTCGCGTCAGCTGGTGCAGGCGTGGGGTCAGACGGCGCCGCCGGTGTGCGTGGTGGCCACTCGCCCGGACTGCGTTCCGGAATTCCACATCGCGGGTCCGTATGGGACGAGCGGGTGAAGGCCATCTGGGAGCAGCCGATGTGCGTCGGGCCGTAGGCACTGGTACGCCACGGCGCAGTACGGCGAGGTATCGCTAGCCGGCGGAGTGACGCCAATGAACTGTGCGCCCACACCGACGGTAGCCACAGCGACCATGGCGGCCGCGGCGATTCCTACCGCCGGATGCACCCGCCGCCGGCTGCGCGTCGAGCGGCCTGGGCTGACCGTCGTCATCGTCTTCCTCCACATGCCTTTTCGGCCTCTGTATGTATCTCAAGACTGCTGAACTCGGGCATCACTGTCGTCGGCGCTAGCCACCAAACTGCTTGAGGAGAACTAGAATTCCCGCATTGCGGCTAGCTGGAATGCGGGATTGCCACCACGCGAGATCGCGTTGGTGACCGGGCGTAAACCGGCGGTGATCGGGAATGGCGCCGGGGCGAAACCGCTCAGCTACAACGATGCGCTGCTGCTCGCCCGGGCGCCGCACCTTGTCCTCGACGGCTTGAACGTCGCCGCCGCAGCGGCGTCCGCTGACAACGTCTTCATCTACGCCCCGGCGCGCACGATTCGGCGGTGCAGCACGCCCTCAACGAGCGGGCGAAGGCGAAGGTGGATCTGGCACCTTTGGGTGATTCAGAGCAGGAGGGCTTCGCCTCCGTAGGGGTAAAACTGAACAGGGGGCGGGGCGTCGTTGATCTGAACATTGCCGGGCGACTGGCAGATAGTTCCCGCGCCGCTCGCGCCGCAGGACTGCCCAGTGGTGGGAGCCGCCGCGGCGATCGGTGCAGCGGCGATCGCTACCGCAGCCGCACCCGCCGCCAACAGCGGTGCGATGTAGTTCAGTTTCATTCTCATGTGCTACGCCTTTGCTGGATCAGCACTAGTTGCAATTCCAGAATTGCGGACCACCGAAGCCGTGCCATCGGCGCTAACACCCATAAGACGCGCCTGCCAGCAGGAGTCAATGCCTGTCTGTCAGCGGCCAGCCCGGCGCATCGCCCCCGTCGCCGCGGGCCATCAGCTCGAGCTCGCCGAGGTTGGCCGCGACCGTCACGAGAGTGAGCGCCGCGTTGACGGTTGCCTCGTCGGCGGTGAAGTCTGCGCGCAGGTCGGCCGGTCAGGCCAACGGTTGTGGCGATGGTCCGGCGGAGCAACAGTGCAGGCCGATGGCAACTGCGGCGTCGTCGGACGACTCGCTGAGCACAGCGTGATTGGCCTCGCGTTCGCGCCCACGCGCCACCCGACCGCATCTCCGCCAGGGCCACCGAGGCCCCCCACGCCGAACGTGCGCATAGCCGATTCGCATCGCTTCTTCAGGATGGTTGCAGTTTGGAGATGCAAGTTAGAACTGAATCACTCACGCGGGCACCGCGTGTAAGTGGTTTCCAATCTGACGATGGAGCAGACGGACATGAGCATGACGGTCGTTCCAAAACTGCGGTTATGTGCCGCGATCGTTGGTGGTGGCGCCATGATCGCTCTTGGTGGCATAGCGGTGTATTGCACACAGAGCGCTGAGGTCACTGCATCGGGAGACGCGGGCGCGGGAGCGCCCACGACGACGACGCCACCGGGCGCCCCGGCTGTCGCGAAGGCCGTGCCGAGCATCACTGGGCCCGCGCCGCTATACGCCGGCGAGGCACCAAACTCGAACCCACAGGCAGCGATCCCCTGACGACCGAACGTGGGTCCGTAGCGAGTTGTGAGACCAAGCTTCTTGCGCGGCACGCGGCGATTCGTCGCCAAGGCGATGGTGCCAAGTGATAGCCCGAGCCACGCGCCGGGCCGGTTAGCTGGCCGCTCGGCTTGACTCCCTATCACCGCGCACCGCGCCGGCTGGTGGCACGCTTCACGGCCAGCCTCGCACCAACCGAGACTCATTCACACGCAACGCAACTCGCCAGCCTCACGCCCCGCGAGAAGGAAGTCTTCGTCCTTGTTGCGACGGGATACAGCAATACCGAGATCGCCTCGCAGCTCTACATCGGCGACGAAACCGTCAAGACCCACGTCTCCCGGATTCTGTCCAAACTCGGACTGCGCGACCGGGTCCACGCCGTTGTCTACGCACACCACCACGGACTGGTGAACTTGTGCGCGACGGGAATCCATCGGTTAGGGATCCTCACCGGCGGGGCATAACCCGGATGTGTGCGTTGGAACGTTGACGGCATGACGGATTATCGGCTTACACGCGACCCCGACGCATGAATCGTTAATTACCTCTGAAGCCGTCGACTCATGAGGTTCGGCCTCCACACCGTCGCCGTTCGGCGTCGACAGGTGATGTTCCTGCTCGGCACGGTCGCTTGAAGGGGTCATCCGCTTCCCTGGCTAAATTTTCGGCTAACACACCCTGTCACTGAACGCAGTTTGTGCAAATGTGGAAGCGCGGTCCGACGGATCCGCACCAGGCACGGCGAGCCGGCCCGAGGACCCACAACCGGCGGCCCAGCCGATACGACCCGTCGCTCTGGCGCTCCAACCCACCCCACGCAACGAGTTCGCGAACCACACGCAGCACGGTGGGCATCGGTATACCGGTGCGTTGGTGGCACCTTGCCCCACTTCATATGTATGGCCCATAGCTCACGACGAAGTTGCTGCCTCGCGGAGGTTAGTTGGAGTCACGAAGGAGGGCGACGTCGGAAACCAATCGAAGGTGGTCGGCCATCGCGCGGGAAGCCCCCCGTGCGTCCTGACGCCGCAC
>JAOPVX010000110.1 GCA_025965975.1 Mycobacterium sp.
TTTCTAGGGCGGCCAGGACGCACTTGGCCTCCTTGGTGGGCACGGAGCGGTTCTCGGTCCACCCCGTGGCGATATCGGTGACCGTGAGGGTGAATGCGAACGGCCCGATGGTGTTTCCGCCGTCGTGAGAGACCAAGTCGATCTCAACGAAGCCCGGCTTGGCGTCGTCCCAGTCTGCCCAGGTGCGGACCGGGATCTGACTTCTCAGCAGCGACCCCGGCTTGGTGGCGCGACGCCCTTTGAGCTGGCGTTTGGCTCGTTCACCTGCCAGGCGACGATCGATGGTGGCCGCCGACATCGACACTAGGAGTTCTGCGGTGTCATCGTCGATGACCAGTTCGCCGAATTGCCGCAACACGGCCACCAGTTCGGTCAACATCGGCGCCAGTCTCTTGCCGGCCGGCATCCCCAGCACTAGCCAGCAAACCGTGAGCGCGGCAATGACATTCTGCCCGTATCTGGGTGGCCGGGGACTTCGCCTCGGTGCCACCACCTTGGGTTGCAGCGCCGCCTTGAGCGCCTTGCGGGCATGGTTACGGTGCCAACCGGTGTTGGCGCACAACTCGTCCAGAATCCTGCTTTTGACTGGCCTATCCGCCACCACGTAGCGGATCGCGGTTATCTCGGTCACAGCCCTGCGCTCGGCCAACGTCAACCCCATCGTCTGGGCCTACCGAGACCTCCGATGATCCCTCAGGTAGGCACGCCGCATGCGCGCATTTCGAATGAGGCAACGTATAGCCGCTTCGCGCGCATAAAAGGCGATTCAACGCGACTGGGTTGAGGTAGCTTCGCTCGTATGTTCGATGGTTCGTTGCCGGAGATCGGCAACCTGGCCGCGCTCGATGACGCGGCGTTGGTGGATGCCGCCGGTGGCTGGGCGCGGACTGAGAACGCTGCGTGTGCGCGCAAGCTCGCCCTGATGGCCGAGCTGTTCGCGCGGCGCACCGGGCTGCCGGGGAGCGGGAGGACTGGTGGGTCGACCCGGAAGCGGCCGTCGGCGCGGAGCTGGGCGCGGCCCAGGGCATCAGCACGTGGATGGCACTGGCACAGGCCCATCGAGGGGTGGTGTTGGCCGACCGGCTGCCAAAGGTGGCCGCGCTGTTTGAGGCCGGTCTGATCAGTGAGCCGCTGGTGCGCGCGATCGAGTACCGCACCGCGCTGGTCACCGACCCCGAGGCGATCGCGGCAGTGGATGGGTTGTTGGCCGACCACATCACCGCGTGGGGCCTGCTATCGGCCAACAAGACTGGGCAGGCAATGGACGCCGTTGTCGATCAGGTTGACCCCGCCGCGCTGCGCCGCTCGCGAGAGGCGTCGTCCATGCGCGATGTTGAGTTCGGGTCGCCCTCAGATGAGCCGGGGTTCACCAGCTTGTGGGCGCGCCTGTATGCCCCCGACGCGGCGGTGCTCAAGCAGCGCGTGGAGGAGATGGCCAAAGGGGTCTGCGACGACGACCCGCGCACCCTGGGGGAGAGGCGTACCGACGCGCTGACCGCGATGGCCGCCGGCATCCATGAGCTGGCATGCGAGTGCGGCAACGCCGACTGCCCCGCAGCCCAACGCGATGCCACCTCACCGTCCAACGCGGTGGTGCACGTGGTCGCCCACGCCGACACCGTCGAGGCCGCCCGCGCCGAACCAGCCGCCCCGGTCCCAGCGCCGGCCGCCGAGCCTGACGTCGATGACGCGCCCGCCGCCGAGCCTGCGTCTGTGGCACCCGCGTCTGTGGCACCCGCGCCGCATCCTGCCTTCTGCCCGGCGCCGCCGGCGTTTGTCATTGGTGGTGGAGTGCTGCCCACGCCGCTGCTGGCCGCCACGTTGGAGCGGGCCACCGTGCGGGAAGTCCACCACCCTGGCCAAGCGCCGCCCGAGCCGCGCTACACCCCGTCACGATCACTGGCCGATTTTGTGCGGTGCCGCGACCTGACGTGCCGCTTCCCTGGCTGCGACAAACCAGCCGATGTCTGCGATCTAGACCACACCGTGCCCTACCCCATCGGGTGCACGCACGCCTCGAACCTCAAGTGCCTCTGTAGATTTCACCGAGTGCACAAGCGCTTACGGCAGACGAGATGAGTTTCGCCGCAACCCACCGCTACGGAGACGCGACCGCGAAGAGGTGCCACTCGCCTGGTACACCCTTGAGTTCGTGAGTGCCTCGCTCTTCGAATTCGAGTCCTGACCCGATCACGAGGTCGCGCAGGGTGCTGGACACGAGCACGTCGTTTGGCCCCGCCAGTGCGCTTACGCGCGCGCCGATGTGCACGGCGATCCCGCCGATGTCATCGCCGCGGACCTCGCACTCGCCGGTGTGCAACCCCGCCCGCACCTGGATGCCGAGCGCAGGCACCGCGTCGCCGATCGCCATCGCGCAGCGGATCGCGCGCTGAGGACCATCGAACATCGCGAAGAAGCCGTCGCCCAATGTGTTCACCTCGCGGCCCCGGAAGCGGTTGAGTTGTACGCGGACGATGGCGTCGTGGGCGTCGAGCAGCGCGTGCCAGTCGCGGTCGCCGATCTCTGCGGCCCGGCGCGTCGAGTCGACGATGTCGGTGAACAGGACGGTGGCGAGAACCCGATCATCGACTACGTCAGCCTGCTCGCCCGTGAGGAATTGGGCGATTTCCTGGAAGGACGCGCGCCAGTCGGGTTCGTAGAAGTGGGTGACGTTGCGGCCAGGGAGTTCAACGTATTTCGCGCCCGGTATGCGATCAGCGACGTCCTTGCCCCACTTGGGCGGGATAAAGGGGTCGGCGGTGTGATGGAGGACGAGTGTCGGGACGCGGACTGTGGGAAGCAACGCCCGCACGTCCATGTCGGCCAGCAGAGGCAGCATGAGGGCGACGGTTCCTGGGCTCGCTGCCCCGCGTTCCCAGCGTGCCGTCGCTGCCCGGATCTCCTCGTTCCACGGCATGTCCGGACTCATCGCATGCTGGAACTCGCCCGTGCCCCATATGGCGACCATGGCGGCAGTGATCTGCTCGGGTGTGGGTCCGTCGGTGCGCTCAGCCATCGGATTCGCGTAGTCCTCCAGCACTATCAGCGCGGTGGTGCGGGACGGATGTGTTGCCGCGAACAGCGCACCCGTCGCGACCGCGCCGGACTGCGCGAGCAGGGCCGCTTCCCGACTCCCGATTTCGTCGAGCACGGCGGTGATGCCGTCGGCCCATAGCTCCAACGTCGGCAGCGCGCCGCCCGGGATGGGATCAGACGATCCGGTGCCGGGCTGGTCGAAGATAATCAATCGACCGAGCGATGTGATCGCCTTGAGCCACCCTTGAATGGCCGGCTGCTCAGGGAAGTCCTCACAGTTGCTGAACCACGCCGGGACGAGCACGATGTCACGCTCGCCCTCAGGTGACGTGCGATAGGCGACGCGCAAGTCCCCGTTCATCGCATAGCGAGTCTCGGAGAACATGGCTAGGCGACCGCCGCGACGGCGAACAAATGCCATTCGCCGGGGACACCCTTGAGCACATGTGTACCGCGGTCGTCGAATACGAGCCCTGATCCGATCACGAGGTCGCGCAGTGTGCTGGATACCACCACGTCGTTGGGCCCTGCGAGCGCGCTGACGCGGGCGCCGATGTGTACGGCGATGCCGCCGATGTCGTCGCCGCGGATCTCGCACTCGCCGGTATGCA